>NZ_QWFA01000030.1 GCF_003501885.1 Streptomyces globisporus | reverse complement strand
CGCCGCGCTGGTGGCCGGGCTCCCCGCCCTGCGGCACGGGGCGGCGGCCCACCGCCCCCACGACGATCAGGGCGAGCCCGGCCACCAGCGCGGCGTACGTGGTGAGCAGCGCCCGGTCGCGGAGCTCCTCCGGGGCCGCGGCGTCGGCGACGGTCCAGACTCCGGGCAGCCGCAGGACGAAGGTGACGACGCCGGTGACGATCAGGACCGAGGCCGCGGAGGCCGAGCGGAGTGCCGCCACAGCGGCGGCGGCGGCGGCCAGCAGCAGGACGAGGCTGGTGGAGGTGGTGGTGGGCCGCACGACGTCCTGGAGGTTCGCGGTGCCCGACCAGTACTCCCAGACCGGCCCCGGTCCGTCGGCGGCCTGTATGTCCCGCCCGATCCAGGCCACGACCATCAGTGCCAGCACCGCGCACAGAACGGCGCCGGTGATTCTTGCTCCCCGTGTAAGTGTCACCCGCTGATACTCCATTGCCCTGAACGGATGAACAAGTGCGTTCGGGGGGCGGGGCGGTGGCGGCGGGCGACCGGCCGGAGCGCCAGGACGACGCTCCGGCCGGACCACGGCACCCGCACGGCCGTACGTTGTCCAGCATGGGGCGTTCGTATATCGGAGCGGCGACGGCGGAGTTGCCTCCTTGTTAACGATGCTGACGCCGGTTCATGGCGTTTCGTCCTCCCCGGCCCCCGGCTGTTCCTCCGGCTCGTCCGGCCCCGGGGCCTCTGCGGGTCCCGGGATCTCCAACTCCGCCTCCGTCGGCACCACATGCTTCTCCTCTGCGAAGTGGCAGGCCGAGTCGTGCCGGGCCGGGGTGTCCACGAGCCGGAACTCCGCGGGGACCGCCAGCAGCGGGACCTCCAGTTCGCACCGCTCCTGGGCCTTCCAGCAGCGGGTGCGGAAGCGGCAGCCGGAGGGGATGTTGGCGGGCGAGGGGACGTCGCCGTGCAGGATGATCCGTTCCCGGTGTTCGCGGGCGGTCGGGTCGGGGACGGGGACGGCGGACAGCAGCGCCTGGGTGTACGGGTGGGTGGGGTGGTCGTAGATCTCCGCGTCGGAGCCGATCTCCACGATCCGGCCCAGGTACATCACGCCGACCCGGTCGGAGATGTGCCGGACGATGGACAGGTCGTGCGCGATGAAGACGAAGCTGAGGTTGAACTCCGCCTGGAGCCGGTCCAGCAGGTTGACCACCTGGGCCTGGACGGAGACGTCGAGCGCGGAGACCGGTTCGTCGGCGACGATGATCTCCGGGTTGAGGGCGAGGCCGCGCGCGATGCCGATGCGCTGGCGCTGGCCGCCGGAGAACTGGTGCGGATAGCGGTTGATGTACTCCGGGTTGAGCCCGACGACGTCGAGCAGGTCCTGGACCTTCTGGCGGCGGCTGCCCTTCGGGGCGACCTCGGGGTGGATCTCGTACGGCTCCCCGATGATGTCGCCGACCGTCATCCGCGGGTTCAGCGAGGTGTACGGGTCCTGGAACACCATCTGGATGTTGCGGCGCACCGCCTTCAGCGCCCGGCCGGACAGCTTGGAGATGTCCTCGCCCTTGTAGCGGATCGCCCCGGCGGTGGGGCGTTCCAGGTGGACGAGCATCTTGGCGACGGTGGACTTGCCGCAGCCCGACTCCCCCACGATGCCGAGCGTCTCGCCCGCGTAGAGGTCGAAGTCGACGCCGTCGACGGCCCTGACCGCGCCGATCTGCCGCTTGAAGAGGATGCCCTGGGTCAGCGGGTAGTGCTTGGCGAGGCCGCGCACCTGGAGGATCGGGTCGCCCTCGACGTAGGGGGCGGTGGCGTCCTCGTTCGCCTTGGAGAGGAGGGTGGAGCCGGCCGCGCCCTCGCCGGTCCCCGCACTCCTGTCGCGGTCAGCGTGCATCGAGCGTCTCCTTCCAGAAGTGGCAGGCGCTCCGGCGCTGTTCGTCGACCTCGTAGAGCGGCGGCACGTCGCTGCGGCACACGTCCTGGGCCATCGGGCAGCGGGGGTTGAAGGCGCAGCCGGGCGGGATGCGGGTGAGGTTGGGCGGCAGGCCCTTGATCGCGTACAGCTCCCGGCCCTTCTGGTCCAGGCGCGGGATCGACTGGAGGAGACCCTTGGTGTACGGGTGGGCGGGTGCCTTGTAGATCTCGTGGACGGGGGCGGTCTCGACGATGCGGCCCGCGTACATCACGGCGATCTTGTCCGCGACGTCGGCGACGACGCCGAGGTCGTGGGTGATCAGGATGAGGCCCATGTTCAGCTCGCGCTGGAGTTCCGCGAGGAGGTCCATGACCTGGGCCTGGACGGTGACGTCGAGGGCGGTGGTGGGCTCGTCGGCGATGATCAGGGACGGTTCGAGGGCCATCGCCATGGCGATCATGATGCGCTGGCGCATCCCGCCGGAGAACTGGTGCGGATACTGGTTGACGCGTTCTTTGGCGGCGGGGATGCGGACCCGGTCCATCAGCTCGACCGCCTTGGCCCTGGCGTCCTTGCGGGACATGCCGCGGTGCACGACGAACATCTCGGCGAGCTGCTGGCCGACGGTGAGGACCGGATTCAGCGAGGACAGGGCGTCCTGGAAGATCATGGCCATCTCCTGGCCGCGGATCCTCCGCCGCTCGTCCGCCTTGAGCTTCAGCAGGTCCTGGTCCTTGAAGAGGATCTCCCCGCCGGTGATCTTCCCGGGCGGCATGTCGAGGATGCCCATGACGGCCTGGGCGGTGACGGACTTGCCGGAGCCGGACTCGCCGAGGACGGCGAGCGTCTCGCCCTCGGCCACCGAGTAGTTGACTCCGTTGACGGCCTTGGCGACGCCTTCGCGGGTGTGGAACTCCACGTACAGATCGCGCACTTCGAGCAACATGGCAACCGGCTCCTCAGCGCAGCTTGGGGTCGAGGGCGTCGCGCACCGCGTCGCCGAGCATGATGAACGCGAGCACGGTGACCGCCAGCGCTCCGGCGGGCCAGAGCAGCATGTGCGGGGCGTTGCGGATGTAGTTGGCGGCCGCGGAGATGTCGATGCCCCAGGAGACGGCCGGGTCCTTCAGGCCGACGCCGAGGAAGGACAGAGTGGCCTCCAGCGAGATGTACGTGCCGAGCGCGATGGTCGCCACGACGATGACGGGCGCGATGGCGTTCGGGGTGATGTGGCGCAGCATCATGCGGGAGTTGGAGGCGCCCAGCGCGCGGGCCGCCTGGACGTAGTCGTTCTGTTTGGCGGTGATGACCGAGCCGCGGGCGATGCGGGCGATCTGGGGCCAGCCGAGCAGGACGATGAATCCGACGACGGGCCAGACGGTCGAGCTGGTGACGACGGAGAGGAAGACCAGACCGCCGAGGACGACGGGGATGCCGAAGAAGACGTCGGTGAGGCGGGAGAGGATCGAGTCCCACCAGCCGCCGAAGAAGCCCGCGAGTCCGCCGAGGACGCTGCCGAGGATCGCGACGCCGAGGGTGGCGCAGACGCCGACGGTCACCGAGGTGCGGGTGCCGTAGACGACGCGGGTGTAGACGTCGCGGCCCTGCGGGTCGAAGCCGAAGGGGTGGCCGGGCTCGGAGCCCTTCTGGGCGTCGTCCAGGTTGGCCTGGAGGGGGTCGCCGCTCGCGATGAGCGAGGGCCAGATCGAGATGATCACCAGGAAGAGGATGACCAGCGAGGAGATGATGAAGACCGGGTTGCGGCGCAGGTCGCGCCAGGCGTCCGACCAGAGGCTGCGCGGCTTTCCGGCGGGCCCGGTGCCGTCGGGGCCGCCCGGGTTCTTCTCCAGGCTGGTGCCCTCCTCCATGGCGAGGTCCGTCGCGCCGCCGGCGCCCGCCTGGGAGATCGCTTCGTCCGGGGTCTGCGGCTCAGGCATAGCGGATCCTCGGGTCGAGTACGGCGTACAGGAGGTCGACGATCAGGTTGGCGGCGAGGAAGACGAGGACGAGGATCGTGACGAAGCCGACGACGGTCTGGGAGTTCTGCCGCAGGATGCCCTGGTAGAGCTGGTAGCCGACGCCGTGGATGTTGAAGATCCGCTCGGTGACGATGGCCCCGCCCATCAAGGCGCCCACGTCGGTGCCGATGAAGGTGACGACGGGGATGAGCGAGTTGCGCAGCAGGTGCCGTACGACGACCCGGCGGCGGGGCAGGCCCTTGGCGACGGCGGTGCGTACGTAGTCGGCGCGGGCGTTCTCGGCGATCGAGGTCCGGGTGAGCCGGGTGACGTAGGCGAGCGAGACCGAGGCGAGGACCAGCCCGGGGACGAGGAGTTCGTCGAAGGTGGGGTCGGCGGAGACCGAGGGCTTGATGATGCCCCACTCGACGCCCAGGAGGAGCTGGAGCAGCAGGCCGGTGACGAAGGTCGGGACGGCGATGACGACCAGCGTCAGGATGAGGACGGTGGTGTCGACGGGGCGGCCGCGCCGCAGGCCGGTGACGACGCCGAGGCTGATGCCGATGACGACCTCGAAGACGATCGCGACGATGGTGAGCCGGATCGTGATGGGGAAGGCGGTGGCCATCAGCTCGGTGACCTTCTGCCCGTTGAACGCGGTGCCGAAGTCGCCGGTGAAGACGTTGCCCATGTAGGTGAGGTATTGCTGCCAGACCGGCTTGTCGAGGCCGAACTCGGAGCGCAGCTGGGCGGCGGTGGCCGGGTCGCACTGGCGGTCGCCGCAGAGACCCGCGATGGGGTCGCCCATCACGTTCACCATGAGGAAGATCAACAGCGTGGTGCCGAAGAAGACGGGGATCATCTGCAGCAGCCGCCGGATCACATAACGTCCCATGAGGGGCTCCGGGGGTCGGGTCCAGCAGTTCCGGGCGGGTGGTGGTGCGCGGACGGCCGGGGCGCGTGTCGGGCGTCCCGGCCGTGCGCGGCTCAGCGCGTCACTTGACGGTGATCTCTTCGTAGACCGGGACGCTGAACGGGTTCAGCGCGACGTTGTCCACCCGGTCCGAGTAGCCGGCGCTGCCGTTCTGGTACCAGAGCGGGATGACCGGCATCTCCGTGACGAGGATCTTCTCCGCGTCCTGGAAGGTGGTGACGGCCTTCGCCTTGTCGCTCTCGGCGTTGGCCTTGTCGACCAGGTCGTCGAACTGCTCGTTGCTCCACTTGCCGTCGTTGGACGGGGCGTTGGTGTAGTAGAGCGGCTGGAGGAAGTTCTGGATCAGCGGGTAGTCCATCTGCCAGCCCGCGCGCCAGGCGCTGGTGAGCTTCTGGGTGGAGACCTGGGCGCGGAAGTCGGCGAAGGTGCCGACGGGGCCGCCGACGCAGGCCTTGTTGTTGCCCATGACGTTGTTGATGCTGTTGCAGACGGCGTCGACCCATTCCTTGTGGGAGCCGGTGTCCGCGTTGTACGAGATCTTCAGCTGGCCGCCGGGGATGCCGCCGCCCTCGTCGATCAGCTTCTTGGCCTCGGTCTTGTTGTACGTGCACTCCTTGCCGCAGAGCCCTTCCTTGAAGCCGCCCTCCTCGCCGAGGACCGGGGAGGTCCAGTCGGAGGCGGGGGTGCGGGTCTTCTGGAAGATCTGGTCGGTGATCTGCGGGCGGTTGATCGCCATCGACAGGCCCTGGCGGACCTTGCGCGCGTCGTCGGTGTCCCACTCCTCCTCGTAGAAGGGGAAGGCCAGGGTCTGGATGATGCCGGCGGGGGTGTTGATGTACCGGTCGCCGAGGTCGGCCTCGACGTTGCGCAGCTGGGAGGCGGGCACGTCGTCGACGAGGTCGAGGTTGCCCGCGGTCAGGTCGGTGTAGGCGGTGTTGTTGTCGGTGAAGACCTTGAGGTCGACGCCGCCGTTCTTCGCCTTGTCGTCGCCCGGGTAGTCGTCCCACCGGCGCAGGTTCATCGAGGAGCCCTTGGCGTACGACTCGATGGTGTAGGGGCCGTTCCCGACGGGCTTGGAGAGCCAGGCGTCGTGGTCGTCGTAGAACGCCTTGGGCAGCGGGACGAAGGCGGAGTAGCCGAGGGTGTCGGGCCACAGGGAGAACTTCTGGGTGAGCTTGGCGGTGAAGGTCAGGTCGTCGACGACCTTCAGGCCGGACATGGTCTCGGCGGAGGCGGACCCGGACTCCGGGTGGACCTTGTCGTAGCCCTCGATGTACTGGAAGAAGTAGGCGTTCTTCTGGTTGTTCTTCAGGGCAGCGCCGTAGTTCCACGCGTCGACGAAGGAGTTGGCGGTGACCTTCTCACCGTTGGAGAACGTCCAGCCGTCCTTGAGCTTGATCGTGAAGTTCTGGGAGTCCGTCGAGTCGATGGACTCGGCGATCATGTTCTTGGCCTCGCCGGTCTTCGGGTCGTAGCGGATGAGTCCGCGGAAGACCATGTCGAGGACCTTGCCGCCCTGGACCTCGTTGGTGTTGGCCGGCTCCAGCGGGTTCTGCGGGTCTCCCCAGGAGGAGCTGACGATGCCGTCGGCGCCGCCGCTGCCGCCACCGTCGCCGTCCCCGCCGCCGCAGGCCGTCGCTGCCAGGGCGACGGCCACCGCACATGCGGCCCACCTGACCTGTGTGGCTCCGCGCATGAAGTGCCTCCTAGAGTCATCGAGTAGCCCAATGCCTCATATCACCGCATAACGCCATGTATCGCATGCGGGATTGCCCCGTACGGGCAGGAGGGCGGCGGACACGACGAAGGCCCGGCCCCCTCGGAAGGGGCCGGGCCTCGGTCGTTCGACCTCCGGGAGCGGTTACGCCGCGTGCACGACGTCCTTCTCCTCGGCGAAGTGGCACGCCGACTCGTGCGCGGCGGGGGTGGCCGCCGCGACGAAGCGCTCGGGGATCGCCAGCAGGGGCTCCTCCGTCGCGCAGCGCTCCTCCGCCTTCCAGCAGCGGGTGCGGAAGCGGCAGCCCGAGGGCGGGTTCGCCGGTGACGGAACATCACCGGTCAGGATGATCCGGTCGCGTCCCTCACGGGCCGCCGGGTCGGGGACCGGGACCGCCGAGAGCAGCGCCTGGGTGTAGGGGTGCGTCGGGTGGTCGTAGATCTGCGTGTCCGTGCCGATCTCGGCCATCTTGCCGAGGTACATCACGCCGACCCGGTCGGAGATGTGCCGGACGATGGACAGGTCGTGCGCGATGAAGACGTAGGACAGGTTGAACTCGTCCTGGAGCTTCTCCATCAGGTTGATGACCTGGGCCTGCACCGACACGTCGAGCGCGGAGACCGGCTCGTCGCAGATGATGATCTCCGGGTTGAGGGCGAGGCCGCGGGCGATACCGATGCGCTGGCGCTGACCGCCGGAGAACTGGTGCGGGTACCGGTTGATGTACTCCGGGTTCAGACCCACGACGTCCAGGAGCTCCTGGACGCGGCGGCGCCGGTCGCCCTTCGGGGCCACCTCGGGGTGGATGTCGAAGGGCTCCCCGATGATGTCGCCGACCGTCATACGCGGGTTCAGCGAGGTGTACGGGTCCTGGAACACCATCTGGATGTTGCGGCGGACCGCCTTCAGCGCGCGCCCGGACAGCTTGGTGATGTCCTGGCCCTTGTAGAAGACCTCGCCGGCCGTCGCCCGCTCCAGGGTCATCAGGAGCTTGGCGACCGTGGACTTGCCACAGCCCGACTCGCCGACGATGCCGAGGGTCTCACCGGCGTACAGGTCGAAGGAGATCCCGTCGACGGCCTTGACCGCGCCGATCTGCTTCTTGAAGAGGATGCCCTGGGTCAGCGGGAAGTGCTTGACCAGGTTGCGCACCTGGAGGATCGGCTCGCCCTGGCTGACGGGCGCGTCGATGGCGGCTACGGCCTCCGCCTCGGTCGCGGCGCCCACCGTCTCCACCTCGGAGACGTTCGGGGTGGCGTCCACGGGCTCCTGCTCCTTCTTGAGCTCAGCCATGGATCGTCTCCTTCCAGAAGTGGCACGCGCTGCCGCGGCCGACCAGCTCGAGGCCGTCCTGCTCGGTCACCGGGGCGAGCGGCGGAATCTCGGTACGGCAGATGTCCTGTGCCTTGGGGCACCGCGGGCTGAAGGCACAGCCCGTGGGGATACGGGTCAGGTTGGGCGGCAGGCCCTTGATCGCGTAGAGCTCCTGGCCCTTCTGGTCCAGGCGCGGGATCGAGTCGAGCAGACCCCTGGTGTACGGGTGTGCCGGGCGGCTGTACAGCTCGCCGACCGGGGCCGTCTCCACGATCCGGCCCGCGTACATCACGGCGATCTTGTCCGCGACGTCGGCGACGACGCCGAGGTCGTGGGTGATCAGGATCAGACCCATGTTGTACTCGCGCTGGAGCTCGGCCAGCAGGTCCATGACCTGGGCCTGCACCGTCACGTCGAGCGCGGTGGTCGGCTCGTCGGCGATGATCAGGTCCGGCTCCAGGGCCAGCGCCATGGCGATCATGATGCGCTGGCGCATACCGCCGGAGAACTGGTGCGGGTAGTCCGAGATGCGGGCCGCCGCCGCCGGGATCTTGACCTGGTCCATCAGCTCGATGGACTTGGCCTTGGCCGCTTTCTTGGACAGGCCCTGGTGCACACGGAACATCTCGCCGAGCTGGTAGCCGACGGTGAGGACCGGGTTCAGCGAGGACAGCGCGTCCTGGAAGATCATCGCGATCTTGCTGCCGCGGATCTTCCGGCGCTCCTCGTTGGACATCTTCAGCATGTCCTGGCCGCGGAAGAGGATCTCGCCCTGCGTGATCTTCCCGGGCGGCATGTCGAGGATGCCCATGATGGTCTGCGCGGTCACGGACTTGCCGGAGCCGGACTCGCCGAGCACGGCGAGCGTCTCGCCGGCGCTGACGGTGTAGTTCACACCGTTGACCGCCTTGGCCACACCGTCGCGGGTGTGGAACTCCACGTGCAGGTCACGGACGTCGAGCAGTGGACCGTCGCCACTCACGGACTCCCGCGGTGCGGGGACGTGAGCCGTCTTGTCGATGGTGGTCACGAACGCCTCCCTCAGCGCATCTTGGGGTCGAGGGCGTTGCGGACCGCATCGCCGAACATCAGGAAGGACAGCACCGTGATCGAGACCATCACCGAGGGGATGATCAGGACCGTCGGAACGTTGCGGAGCTGGTCCTTCGCAGCGGAGACATCGATACCCCACGAGACCGTCGGCTCGGCGAGGCCGATGCCGAGGAACGACAGGGTGGCCTCGGCGGCGATGTAACCGCCGAGCGCGATGGTGGCGACCACGATCACCGGAGCGATGGCGTTCGGCAGGATGTGCCGCGTCATGATCCGGGTGGTGGAGGCGCCGAGGGCCTTGGCGGCGACCACGTAGTCGGCCTGCTTGATCGTGATGACCGAGCCACGGGCGACACGGGCGATGGACGTCCAGCCGAGGAAGGACAGGGAGAGGATGACGACCCAGACGGAGCGCTCCTCGAAGGTGGTCAGGATGACCATGGCGCCGACGATGAAGGGAACACCGAAGAAGACGTCGGTGATCCGGGAGAGGACCGTGTCGATCCAGCCGCCGAAGTATCCGGCGAGCATCCCGATCACCAGGCCGGTGATGGTGACCGCGATGGTCACGATCACGCCGACCATGATGGACGCGCGGGCTCCGTAGATCAGACGCGCGTAGATGGAACGGCCCTGGACGTCGTAGCCGAGCCAGTCGGGGGCGAAGAAGTGTCCCCAGTTCGGCTTCTGGAGGTAGTGCTCGGCCAGGTTCGCGTCGCGCGGCGAGGCGCTGGTGAACAGGCCCGGGAAGATCGCCATGACGGTGAGCAGCAGGATCAGCACCATCGAGACGAGGAAGAGCGGGTTGCGGCGCAGGTCGTGCCAGGCGTCGGACCAAAGGCTGCGCGGCTTGCCGGGCAGGGGGCCGGAGTCCGTGGTGGTCGGCGTCTGAGCTGCGGCGGCCGGAGCGTCGGTGCTCTTGGAGAGTGCGGTGGTGTCAGGCATACCGGATCCTCGGGTCCAGGACCGCGTAGAGCAGGTCGACGAGCAGGCTGCAGACGAGGTAGACGATGACGAGCAACGTCACGATCCCGACGACCGTGGCGCCCTCACGCTTGGACAGGGCCTCGAAGACGAGTGACCCGACGCCCTTGATGTTGAAGATGCCCTCGGTCACGATCGCGCCGCCCATCAGAGCGCCGATGTCGGTGCCGAGGAAGGTGACGACCGGGATGAGCGAGTTGCGCATCAGGTGGATGCCGACGATGCGGCGGCGCGGCAGACCCTTGGCGACAGCCGTACGGATGTAGTCGGCGCGGATGTTCTCGGCGACCGACGTACGGGTGAGCCGGGCCACGTAGGCGAGTGACAGCGACGCCAGCACGATGGCCGGCATGATCAGCTCGCCGTTGGTGGGTTCGAGACTCACGTTGGGCTTGGCGATGCCGAGCTGGAACGCGAAGAAGTACTGAACGAGGAAGCCCAGCACGAAGGACGGCATGGAGATCAGCACCAGCGTCAGACCGAGCAGACCGCGGTCCCGGAGCGATTCCGCCTTCAGACCGGCGATGATGCCGAGCGAGATACCGGCGACGACCGTGAAGACGAAGGCGAAGATCGCCAGTCTGACGGTGATCGGGTAGGCGTCGGCGATGACTTCGGCGACCGGACGCTGCGTTCCGATCTGCTGGCCGAAGTCGCCCTGGAACAGATTGCCCAGGTAGTTCAGATACTGCTGCCAGATCGGCTGGTCGAGACCGTACTCGGCCTTCAGAGCGGCGATCTGCGAAGCATCTACGTGCTGTTCACCGGCAAGTGCTCTGACGGGGTCGCCGGGCAGTGCGTACATCATCAGGAAGACCAGCAGGGTCGACCCGATGAAGACCGGGATCATCTGGAGCAGTCGTCGTGCGACATAACGCCCCATGGGTGCCTCCGTGTGGGGATAACTGCGGCGTGGGGGCCGCCTCTTCGCAGAGACGACCCCCACGCCTCCGGCCGCGCCGACGGGCGGCACGGGCGGATGACGGCCAGTTGGGGAATGACCCGCAGGCGTTACTTGGTGGTGACGCCGGTCAGTTCGAGGTCACCGTGGAAGTCGACCTTGACGTTGTCGACGTTCTTGCCGTGGCCGCCGTTGATGGCGTAGTACCAGAGCGGGATGGCGGGCATCTTGTCCACCAGGGCCTTCTCGACCTCCTGGTAGGCGGCGACGGACTCCTCCAGGGAGTCGGCCTTGTCGCCCTTCGCCATCAGCGCGTCGATCTCCTTGTCGTTGAAACGACCGTTGTTCGACTCCGCCTTGGAGTGGTAGAGCTCCTTGAGGAAGTTCACGTTGACGGGGTAGTCGGCCACCCAGCCACCGCGGTAGACACCCTTGACCTCGTTGTTGTCACGCGCTTCGAGGTCGGTCGGGAAGTCCGGCTTGGCGTCGCCCACGCAGTCGACCCCGGTGGCGTTGCGGATGGACTCGCAGACAGCGGTCACCCACTCCTTGTGCCCACCGTCGGCGTTGTACTGGATGGTGAACTTGTTCTCCGGGACACCACCGCCGGCCTTGATGAGCTCCTTGGCCTTGGCCGGGTTGTACTTCAGGATGTCCGAGTCGAGGGTCTGGTTGCCCTTGACCTGCGGCGGCGTGAAGCTCGTCGCCGGGATGCGCGTGCCGTTCAGGACGGTCTTCGTGATGGTGTCACGGTCGATCGCCATGGACAGACCCTGGAGGACCTTGGGGTCGATGTCCTTGAACGTCTTGGAGTAGAACGCCGGGACCAGGGTCTGGATCGCCGCGTACGGCTGGTCGATGGCGCCGTCACCGAGGTCCGTCTTGTACTTCGGCAGGTCACGCGGGCCGACCTGGCGGATCATGTCCAGGTTGCCGGAGACGAGGTCGGTGTACGCGGCCTCGACGGTCGAGTAGTTCTTGAACTGGATGCCCTTGTTGGCAGCCTTGTTCGGACCCTGGTACTCGGGCCAGGCCTTGACCTGGATGAGCTTCTTGTGGGTCCACTTCTCGAACGTGTACGGGCCGTTGCCGATCGGCTTCTGGCCGAACGCCTTCGGGTCGTCGTAGAAGACCTTGGGCAGCGGCGCGAACGTCGCGTAACCGAGCTTGTAGTTGAAGTACGGGACCTTCTCCGCCAGCTCGATGGTGAAGGTGGTGTCGTCCACGGCCTTCAGGCCGGACATCTCCTTGGCCTTGGGCGCACCCTTCTCGGGGTGGACGTCCTCGTAGCCCTTGATGTCGGAGAACCAGAACGCGTTCTGCTGCTTGTTCTCGACGTTGGCGTACCAGTTCCACGCGTCGATGTACGACTGCGCGGTCACGGCCTCACCGTTGTGGAACTTCCAGCCGGCCTTGAGCTTGACGGTCCACGTCTTGGAGTCCTCGGTCTCGACGGACTCGGCGTTCGTGTAGACGATCTCGCCCTTGTCGTCGAAGTCCAGCAGCTGGGTGAACAGCGACTGGATGACGTAAGAGCCGTTGCTCTCGTTCGTGTCGGCCGGCATCAGAGGCTTCTGGGGCTCACCGACGTCGATCGAGACGTATCCGGCGGGCTGCCCCGACGTGTTCTTCTTGCCTTCGTCGCTGCTGTCGCCGCCGCCACAGGCAGTCGCGGCCAGGGCGATGACGGCCGCTCCCGCGACCCACTTGGCGCTCTTGGCACCGCGCATGGGTTTCCTCCTCATGAGTCCACTTTTGACTACAAGAAGGGCACTGGAGAGATTCACCGACACCCCTGACGGTGATCGTTCAGTGCCCCGAGTGTGCTCGTGAGTCGGCACTCCCCACAGTGCGTGACCCATTGACCCGAGCTCAATGGAGCCAACTATTGAGTACGGCCGGGCTGTAAACCACACTTAAAGGGTCTCGGTTTGACAACATCAGACCCCCCCGTGTGCCCGAAATCCGGACAAAGCGATCCCAGACAGACACGCCCGAAACGGACTGTTAACACATGTTCCGGAGAGCGACCCCCGATATCCGGACACCGCGGTCAGGAAAAGCAATTGACGAAGGCCCGGCCCACCACAGTGTCCGTGGTGGGCCGGGCCTTCTGTCAATGCCTGTGCTGACGGTCCGTCCGACGGGGCGATCCACCCCCGGACGGACCTTCGCATACGGAGCGTATGCCTCCGACCGCCCCCGGGCCCCCGGAAGGGCTCAGGGGAGGCTCAGGGGCGTCTCCTGGCTCCGTGTCAGCCGTTCTTGGCGCGCGAGGCGGCGCGGCTGCGCTCACGCTGGTCCAGGACGACCTTGCGGATCCGCACGGTCTCCGGGGTCACCTCGATGCACTCGTCCTCGCGGCAGAACTCCAGGGACTGCTCCAGCGACAGCTTGCGGGCCGGGACCACGTTCTCCGTGGTGTCCGCGGAGGCCGCACGCATGTTGGTGAGCTTCTTCTCCTTGGTGATGTTCACGTCCATGTCGTCGGCGCGGGAGTTCTCGCCGATGATCATGCCCTCGTACACCTCGGTGCCGGCCTCGGTGAAGATGACACCGCGCTCCTGGAGGTTGACCATCGCGAACGGCGTGACCGAGCCCGCGCGGTCGGCGACCAGCGAACCGTTGTGACGGGTGCGCAGCTCGCCGAACCACGGCTCGTGGCCCTCGAAGATGGAGTGCGCGATGCCGGTGCCGCGGGTCTGGGTGAGGAACTCCGTACGGAAGCCGATGAGGCCGCGGGACGGGACGATCCACTCCATGCGGACCCAGCCGGAGCCGTGGTTCGTCATGGTCTCCATACGGCCCTTGCGGGTCGCCATGAGCTGGGTGATGGCGCCGAGGTGCTCCTCGGGAGAGTCGATCGTCATGCGCTCGATCGGCTCGTACGTCTTGCCGTCGACCTGCTTGGTGACGACCTCGGGCTTGCCGACGGTCAGCTCGAAGCCCTCGCGGCGCATCTGCTCGACCAGGATGGCGAGCGCCAGCTCACCACGGCCCTGGACCTCCCAGGCATCGGGGCGCTCGGTGTCCAGGACACGGAGGGAGACGTTACCGATCAGCTCGCGGTCGAGGCGGTCCTTCACCTGGCGGGCGGTGACCTTGTGGCCCTTGCCGCCCTTGCCGACGAGCGGCGAGGTGTTGGTGCCGATGGTCATCGAGATGGCGGGCTCGTCGACCGTGATCAGCGGCAGCGCGATCGGGTTCTCCGGGTCGGCCAGGGTCTCGCCGATCATGATGTCCGGGATACCGGCGATGGCGCAGATGTCACCGGGGCCCGCCACCTCGGCGGGCTTGCGGGTGAGCGCCTCGGTCATCAGCAGCTCGGTGATGCGGACGTTGGACATGGTGCCGTCGCGCTTGATCCACGTGACGGTCTGACCCTTGCGCAGCTCGCCCTGCTCGACGCGGCAGAGCGCGATACGGCCGAGGAAGTTGTCGGCGTCCAGGTTGGTGACGTGGGCCTGGAGCGGCGCGGCCTCGTCGAACTCGGGGGCCGGAACGTGCGCCAGGATCGTGTTGAAGAACGGCTCCAGGCTGTCGCTGTCCTGCGGGACGGTGCCGTCCTCGGGCTTGGTCAGCGAGGCGACGCCGTCACGGGCGCAGGCGTAGACGATCGGGAACTCGATCTGGTCCTCGTCCGCGTCCAGGTCCAGGAACAGGTCGTACGTCTCGTCGACGACCTCGGCGATCCGGGAGTCGGGACGGTCCGTCTTGTTGATGCAGAGGATGACCGGCATCCGCGCGGCCAGCGCCTTGCGCAGCACGAAGCGGGTCTGGGGCAGCGGGCCCTCGGAGGCGTCGACGAGCAGCACGACGGCGTCCACCATCGACAGACCACGCTCGACCTCGCCACCGAAGTCGGCGTGACCGGGGGTGTCGATGATGTTGATCGTGATCGGGTCCCCGCCGTCCTTGGGGTGATACTTCACCGCCGTGTTCTTGGCGAGGATCGTGATGCCCTTCTCACGCTCCAGGTCGTTCGAGTCCATCATCCGGTCGTCGAGCGACTCGGCAGCGTGCGCGGCGAAGGAGCCGGCCTGCTTGAGCATGGCGTCGACCAGCGTGGTCTTGCCGTGGTCGACGTGGGCGACGATGGCTACGTTACGGATGTCGTGGCGCGTGGGCATGGGTGGCTTGCGCTTCTCTCGGATCGTGGGATCAGGCGTCTCAGTCGGTCTTCGAGTCCTCGTACGCCCGCCGGGCGGCACGCCACGGCTCGTCCCATCGTACGGGCCTCGGGCGCGCCGGGCTTCCCGGGCCGATCCGCGAAGGCGGTCTTCCCGTGTGATTCAGGCGATATTCAGCCGGTGTCAAGGTACTGCCGGGCCATGGACATGGCCGGAATGGGGCGGAGCTGCGGTGGAACCGCGGTGGAGCTATGTGGGGGGTGAGGAGAGGTGAAGCGACGAACGGCCCGGGTCAGGGCAGAAACCACACTGCCCGCCGGGCGAACCGGCGGGCAAGGGTTTTGAGGTGCATCTGAGCTTGGCGGCGGAAGGGTGTGGTACTTACCCGCTACTTCTTGCGGTCTGCGGGGGAACCTGCTGCTTGCCGGTTCTTGAACCCGATGTCCTGGTACCGGGGGGCGGCGAAGCCGAACGCCCCGACGTTCGCGAGCTTCTTGTCGACCGCGACGAGCTGCGGCCGCTGGAAGAGCGGAATCGATCCGGCGGCGGCCCAGATCCGGGCGTCCGCCTGCTTCATCAGCTCCCGGGCGGCCTTCTCGTCCAGCTCGGCGGCGGCCTTGTCGAAGAGCTGGTCGATGTGGTCGGTGCCGACCCGGGTGTAGTTCTGCTCCACGAGGAGCGATCCGTCGGTGGCGGGCTCCGGCTTGGCGTAGATCGGGCGTCCGTCGGTGGCGGGGTAGGCGGTGGCGGGCCAGGAGTAGAGCGCCAGGTCGTACGCGCCGGAGGCGATGTGGTCCTTGAAGTAGCTCTCGTCGGGGACCTTGGTGATCTCCGTACCGACGCCGATCTTCTCCAGCATCACGGCGATCTTGTCGCCGACGCTGCGCAGCGACTGGGAGCCGGGTCCGGAGGGGAGCACGAACCGCAGGGTCAGCGTCTTGCCGTCCTTGCCGAGCTGCCCCTTGGCCGCAGCGGGCGCCGGGGCGGCGGTGCCGACGGGGGCGTACGCCCCGGCCGCTCCCCCGGGCTGCTTGTCCGTGGCGGCGACGGCGCCGTCCTCACCGAGGACACCCGCCTGGCGGAGCAGAGCGGTGCCCTGGGCGGCGGCGGTACGGGCGGGGGCCAGGACATGGACGGCGGAGGCGCTGGCGACGGTGGCGGGAGCGGGGGCGCCCGGCTTGTTGTCGTCGCCGACGATGTAGAGGCCCTCCTCCCGGGAGGCGGCGCTGTCCTCGGAGGCCTGGTCGGCCTTCTTGCGCTCGGCGGCGGAGTCCTCGGTGCTGTCCTTCTCGGTCTTCTTCCCGTCCTTCTCGGTCTTCTCGGTCTTGGCGTCCTTGTCCGCCTCGGCGTCCCCGGCGGTCTTCTTCTCCGCCTCGGCCTCGTCGTCCTTGCCGCCCTTCTTCTCCGCCTCGCTGCCCGCCTTGGTGTCCTTGGGCGGTTCGGCCGCGCCGCCCCGGGTCCAGCCGGCGTCCGCCAGCAGGGCCTGGGCCTCCTTGGTGTTCTGCTCGCCGAGCGCCCCGCTGCCGTCCTTGTAGCCGGGCTGCCCCGCGAGGGCGAGGTGGCTGCCGAGCGGCTTCGCCGGCAGGCCCAGCGGCCCCAGCACGGTCTGGGCCAGCTCCTGGCGGTCCAGGGCGCGGGCGACGGCCCGGCGGACCCGGTCGTCGGCGAGCGGGCCGGACTCGCCGTTCAGCGCGAGCTGGGTGTAGGCGGGCTCCAGGGACTTGCGGACGGCGAAGTCGCGCAGGGCCTTCTGTTCCGTGGCGTACGCGACGACGGCCTTGCGGTTCTTCTCCCGGGCGGCCTGCGCGATCTCCGCCGCGTCCTCGTCGGAGCCGTGCGCCTGGGCCCAGGAGCGCAGGGCCTGGGCGGGCGTGATCTCGGAGCCCGGGCCGTGGTTGAGGGGCTGGCCGTTGCTGCCCCGGTCGCGGCGGGCGAGCGTGATGCGGTCGGCGGTGGCCGCGTCGATGTCGGCGATGTCCACCGTGCCGTCGGCGAGCGCCTGGGTACGGTCCTTCGCGGCGACCGCCCGGAAGACGAGGGTGTCCAGCTTGGCCTTGTCGCCCCACCAGCGCGGGTTGCGGGCCAGTGTGACGGTGCCCTTGGACTTGCTCATGCTCTTCAGAACGAAGGGCCCGGCGGTGGTCTTCAGGGTGGTGCGCGCGCCGTCGTTGAAGGCGTCCGGCGACCCGGTGATCTCCTTCGGGTAGAGCGGCGAGAACAGCGAGCGCCAGTCGGCGTACGGCTTGGAGAACGTGACCCGCACCTGGAGGTCGTCCGCGCCCCGCTCGATCTTCTCGATGCGCTCGTAGCCGGAGTTGCGGGCGGTCCAGAACGCGGAGTCCTTGCCGCGGAGCGCCCGCCACTGGGCGACGAAGTCGGGGGCCCCGATCTCCCGCCCGTCGCTCCACACCGCCTGCTGGTTGAGCTTGTAGAGCACGACCTGCCGGGGCTCGCGCTCGATGACCTTCGCGGACTCCAGGTAGTCCGGGTTGAGCTTCGGCTGCCCGGTCCTGTCCATCGGGAAGAGGGTCGGGAGCAGGGCTCCGGTGATCCGGGTGGTGGCGCTGTCCGCGTCCGCCTGGAAGGCGTTGAAGGTGGCGGGCAGCGCGTCGACCGCCCAGTTCGCCGTCGACCCGTCGGCGACCGTCTCGCGGGCGGCGGGCGCGATGTCCTGGGGCACGCCCCGGGCGGTCTCCTCGCCGCCGGAGCTGCACCCCGCCAGCACGGGGATCGTGAGCACCCCCGTCGTGAGGAGCGCGAGCGATCGGCGCTTTCGAACCGTCCCGCGCGGGACGCCGACGTGGGACATGGCTGATACCTCCGGGGCCGGCCCGGACCACCCCGTACCGGAATGGACCGGATAGTGCGTATGTGGTGGCATTTGCAGTTGATCACACTGATTCCTTCCACTTACTGAAAGCGCCCCTTCGCGCGAGGGGGCGCCGACACGACGACCGGGAGCCGCAAGCTCACCCACCCGGAGGAACGTTCCGCCCGACCCGGCCGACGGGCTCCCCGCGCACGGCCGCCCGTCACCCGGGGGCAGCTCGTACGTCACCGGAGGGGCAGCCCGCGCGACCCGGATGACCTTGCCCCTCGCGCGCCCCAGGATCTAGGGTGAATGCGCTTTCACGAGTCTCGTGATCGCCTCGCCCGGCGCGCGGACAGCCGGGCCGGTACCAGCACCCGCACCGCCGGACGCGGGGCTGCGGAAGAAGAAGCGGACGGACGGTGGGTCCAGTGAGCGCCCCCACGGTGTACGACGTCGCCGAGCGGTCGGGCGTCTCCATTGCCACGGTCTCCCGGGTCTATCGGAACCCCGATTCCGTACGCGCCCGGACCCGCGAGAAGGTCATGGAGGCGGCCCGCGAGCTGGGGTACGTACCGAGCGGCAGCGCCCGGGGCCTGGCCAGCCGGACCACGGGCGTGCTCGGGCTGTGCTTCCCCGATTTCGCGGACCAGGACGCCGAGACCGCCGCCGCCGCGAGCGACGCGGACGACGACCAGGCCGTCATGCTCTACTCCGACCAGGTCATCCGGGGTATGGAGCGGGCGGCCCGGCGGCACGGCTACGCCCTGTTGATCGCCGCCTCGCTGGACGGCGGGCCGGAGAGCCTGGTGGCGAAGGTGGCGGGCCGGGTGGACGGCTTCGCCGTGCTCGCGCAGACGGTGCCGATCGAGGACCTGGAAGTGATATCGCGCCGGCTGCCCGTGGTGATGCTCTCCGGACCGCGCGAGATCGACCATCTGGACCACATCGTGGTGGCCAACGCCGAGGGCGAGCGCGAGCTGACCCGCCATCTGATCGAGGACCACGGGCTGCGCCGGCTGGCGTTCATCGGCGGCGAGGAGTACTCGCCGGACGTCGAGGCCCGGTTCCGGGGATTCCAGGAGGCCTGCCGGGACGCGGGCCTTCCGGTGCCCTCCCGGCCGGAGGTGCGCGCCGGGATGATGATGCAGGCCGATGGTGCGCTGGCGGCAAACGCCCTGCTCGACCGGTCGGAGGGTACGGGGGTGGAGCGGCCGGAGGCGATGCTGTTCGCCAACGACCAGATGGCGGTCGGGGCCCTCCAGGCGCTGGAGCGGCGCGGAGTGCGGGTGCCCGACGACATCGCCGTGACCGGGTTCGACGGGATTCCGCTCAGCCGGATCGTCCGCCCGCCCCTGACGACCGTCCGGCAGCCGATCCGGCACCTGGGCGAGCAGGCGGTGGAGCTGCTGGTCCAGCGCCTGGCCGACCCGGGCCGCGCCCCGGTCTCGCTGGAGCTGCCGGTCTCGGTGACCCGCCGCGCGAGCTGCGGCTGCGGCTGACGCGGGCATTGCGGGTGCTTTTGTCCGCACATATAAGCAGCGTTTTTCACACAGGGCGCTGATTCGGGGCTGGGAGGGCACAAGCACCTCCTACCCGAGGAGGCTGTGGTGAGCGAGAGAACGGGACTGGCCGCAGTACTGACGGCCGCGAGGGCTGCCGCGCCGGTGCATTCGCTTGATGTCGTGGCGCGCGATCTGCGCACCAGGTTCGGCGCGCGGTACGTGTCGTTCCTCTTCGTGGACCTGGTCGGCAGCCGTCTGCTGCGGGTCAACGACACGGACGGCGCCTCTCACGAGGGCCGGACCGAGAGGGTTCCGCTGGCGGGCAGCGGCATCTACGACAAGGTGCTGCGTTCCCAGAAGCTGGTGCAGGTGAACCAGAACGGGCAGGGCCAGCGCGTCCTCGCCCCGGTGACCAACCGCGGTGACGCCATCGGCGTACTGGAACTGTTCCTGGACGCCGTCACCGAGGAGGTGTTGGCACAGGTCGAGGACGCCGCGCACGCGCTGGCGTACATCATCGTCACCGACCGCCGCTTCACCGACCTCTACCACTGGGGCAACCGCACCACGCCGGTCAGCCTGGCGGCGGAGATCCAGCGCCAGCTCCTGCCCTCCGCCCCTTCCTGCGACGCGGCCGAGTTCGCCCTCGCCGGGGCTCTGGTCCCGGCCGCCGACATCGCCGGGGACACCTACGACTACAGCCTCGACAACAGCGACCTCCATCTGTCGGTCACCGACGCCATGGGCCACGACGTCAACGCCTCGCTGATCGCCACCCTCGTGGTGAACGCCTCGCGCGGTGCCCGCCGCGCCGGAGCGGATCTCGCCGACCAGGCCCGCCAGATGCATCAGGCCCTGCTCGACCACGGGAACGCCACCTTCGCCACCGGGCAGTTGCTCCGCGTCGCCCTGGACGGGAGCCGTGCCCAGCTCGTCAACGCCGGCCACCCGGGGCCGCTCCGGCTGCGCGACGGCTCGGTCGAGGTGATCACCCCGCAGGTCGACATGCCCTTCGGTTTCCCCTCCCAGGGGCCGTACCAGGTGCAGGATCTCGACCTGCGCCCCGGCGACCGACTCGTGCTGTTCACCGACGGTGTGCAGGAACGCGAAGCGGCCTCGGTCGACCTGCCCGGGACGCTGCTCCGCACCGCCGCCGAGCACCCGCGTGAGGTCGTGCGCACGATCGTCACCGCTGTCGCCGACGCCTACGGCGGCCACCCGCCGAAGGACGACGCCACCGTCCTGTGCCTGGACTGGCGCGGCCCCCGGAGCGGGCCCCACACCCCGGAGGCCTGAGCCCGCGGCCGGCCCGGCCGACCGGGCCCGGGCCGGGCCGGCGGCCGACCTCTCAGGCCCCGGCCCTCAGGCGGCCGGGGCCAGCCGCTCCCCGAAGAACCGCGTCCGCCGCGCGTCCAGCTCCGCCGCCTCGGCCACCATCCCCCGGTACGCGAAGTGCCCCGCCGTCAGCACCTGGAGCTCACGCTCCCCGGCCAGCGCGTTGTGTACGGCGAACTGCCCCGGCGGCGGCACCGACGGGTCGAACAGCGCGGCCGCGACCAGCGTGGGCAGCGTCAGCCGGGTCGCCGCCGTCGCCGCGTCGAAGGAGCGCAGGACCTCCGCGACCTCGGGGTGTTCGCGGTGGTGCGCCCGGACCGCCTCGCCGCTGCCCGCACAGGGCAGGGTCAGCCGCAGCGGGTGGTTGCCGAAGGTGGGGACGGTGAGCTGGGCCGCGCCGAAGCGGTCGTCCCAGGGCAGCGCGAGGGCCCCGAGCCCGCCGCCGAAGCTCTCGCCGAGGTAGCCGAGGCGGGGCCCGCCCGGCTGCCCGGCCGCCGCCAGCTCCGGCACCAGCGCGGTGAGGGCGGAGGCGGCGCACCACAGGTCGGCCACGCAGTCCCCGATGACGTACGACGTGCGGGAGCCGATGCCGTGCAGGACGTGCGCGTCGGCCACGTCCGGAATGCCGGCCACCCGGCTCCGCTCCCCCATGCCCCGGACGCACGGCAGGATCACGGCGGCCCCGGGCAGCGGCGCCGGCAGGTCCCGGCCGGGCTCGTGGCGGCCGCCGTACCCGTGCCCGACGACGAATCCGTACCGCACCGGACCTTCGGCGGGCAGCGCGAGCCAGCCCCCGAGCCGGACGCCGCCCACGGAGGTGAAGGCGACCCCGTGCACGCGGACGCCGTCGCGCTCCTCCTCCACCGGGCCGAGGACCGGCGCCGGGTCCACCGCACGGGCTCGCGCGTACCGGCCGCGCCAGAACGCGTCGAAGTCGCCGGGGGCGGGCGGGGCGGAGATCTCCAGCAGCGCGTCCGGCGCGTCGTACCCGTAGGCCGGGTCGAACGGGAAGTCGTGGGAGAGCGCGACGGATGAGGCCATGCGGCGAGGGTAGACGCCGACTCACCGGCGGGACGTCCGCCCCCGGGGCGACGAATCGGTCACATCGCCTGTTGTTCCCCAAACGCCGCGTTTACGGTTCAACGACAGGACGTCGGAAGTCGGGCGACAAGACGCCGAGCGCGTTGCACGAGTGTGACCCACCACCCTCTTGCGGATTCCCGAACGTCTGGAGCAGAGTGATGTATGCGCTTACAGGCAGCGCATACATAGCGCATCGCGCAGCATCCGGAATGCTCAAGGAGGAGCCCTCCCATGTCCCGCATCGCCAGAACAGCTCCTGTCGGCATGGCGCTCGCCCTCGCCGTGACCCTCTCCGCCTGCGGCTCCTCCGGCGGCGACGTCGCGGCCGACGAGAAGCAGACGCTCACCGTGTGGGCCATGGGGGCCGAGGGCGAGAAGCTCGCGGACGTGGCCGAGGTCTACGAGAAGGCCAACCCGAACATCACGGTGAAGGTGACCCCGATCGGCTGGGACGTCGCCCACCAGAAGCTCGTCTCGGCAGCGGCGGCGGGCACCCTGCCCGACGTGGCGCAGATGGGTGGCAGCTACATGGGCGAGTTCGCCGAACTCGGCGTGCTGGAGCCGGTGGACACCAAGGTCTTCGAGAAGAAGGACTTCTTCCCGGCGGGCTGGGAGCAGGGCGAGGTGGACGGCACGGCGTACGGCGTGCCGTGGTACGTCGACACCCGTGTCCTCTACTACCGCACGGACCTCGCCGAGAAGGCGGGCGTGAGCAAGGCCCCGGCGAACTGGAAGGAGCTCCAGGACCTGGCGGGCGCGTACCAGAAGAAGGCCGGTACGAAGTGGGGGCTGTCCATCCAGCCCAGCGGCCTGGACACCGTGCAGAACTTCTACTCCTTCCTGTACTCGGCGGGCGGCGAGATCGTCAACGACAAGGGCGACGCGGTCATCGACAGCCCGGCGGCGGTCAAGGCGTTGAAGGAGTACGGCAGTTACTTCGACAAGGGCCTCGCCAACAAGTCCGTCCAGCCCGGCTACGACGTGGTGAAGGACTTCGGCAACGGCCGGGTCCCGATGTTCTTCGGCGGCCCCTGGCACGTGACGCTGCTGAACGAGGGCCAGCCGCAGATCAAGGAGAAGTGGGCCATCGCCCCCGTCCCGGCGGACGCCTCCTCGACCTCGATGGCCGGCGGTTCCTCGCTCGTCGTCTCCAAGGACAGCGAACACAAGGCGGCGGCCACCGAGTTCATCCAGTACCTGACCGACACGAAGGGCCAGTCCGACTGGTACGAGCGGACGAAGGACCTGCCCGCCAACACCTCCGCTTGGGAGTCCGGCGTCCTCGCCGACGACGCCGACCTCCAGACCTTCAAGCTGCAGATGGACACCGCCAAGTCCTCGCCGCCCCTGGCCAACTGGACCGAGATCACCGACAAGGTGGACCAGGCCATCGCCAAGGTGACGCAGGGCAAGGCTTCCGCCGAGGACGCGCTGAAGACTGCGCAGTCCGAGATCGAAGACCTCGTGAAGCAGTAGCCATGACCACCACGACCGAGAAGGCTGCAGGGCCCGTGAAGGCGGGGGCTGGAGCATCCGCCGCCCCTGCCCCGGGCGGCGACCGCAGCAAGCGGACGCTGGGCATGCAGAACGCGGCGGGCTGGCTGTTCTCCACCCCGTTCCTCGTGCTGTTCGCCGTCTTCATGGCGTTCCCGATCCTCGCCACGCTGGCGATGAGCTTCACCGACTTCGGGCTGCGCAATGTGACGCGCCCGTGGGAGGCGGAGTTCATCGGATTCGAGAACTACGTCGAGCTGTTCGGCGACGAGAAGTTCCTCAAGTCCCTCTTCAACACGGGGTACTTCGTGGTCGTCGGCGTGCCGCTGACGATCGGGATCGGGCTGGTCGTCGCCGTCCTGCTGAACAACGGCATCGACCGGGCACGGACCTTCTTCCGGGTCGGTTTCTACGCCCCGGTGGTCACGACCATCGTCGCGGTGGCGGTCGTCTGGCGGTTCGTGCTCGATCCGAGCGACGGGCTGATCGCCGGCCTCTTCTCCGAAGTGGGCCGGACCGCACCGGACTTCCTCGGCTCCGAGACGCTGGCGATGCCGTCGCTGATCGTCATGGCCGTCTGGCGGAACGTCGGCACGGTGATGGTGCTGTTCATCGCGGGCCTCCAGGCGATCCCCACCGAGGTGCGGGAGGCGGCGAAGCTCGACGGTGCGAGCGTCTGGCACGAGTTCCGGTCCATCACGATCCCGCTGCTGCGCCCGACGGTGCTGTACGCCACGGTGATCACGACGATCGGCTACCTCAACGTGTTCGAGGAGCCGTTCGTGATGACGCAGGGCGGCCCGTCCGACTCGACCCTCACGGTCTCGCTGAACATGTACCGCGAAGGGTTCAACTTCTTCCACATGGGCTACGCGAGCGCCATGGCGTACGTCCTGTTCGTGGTGATCATGGGCATCACGGTGCTCCAGCTCCGACTGCTGAAGGACAACACGAAATGAGCGCCACCAGCAGCGCCCCTGTCGAGAACCTGGACAAGGGGTCCCGTCCGAAGCGGAGCATCACCCGCCCCCTGGTCTACGTCCTGCTCTCGCTCGGCCTGCTGGTCATGTCGGCGCCCTTCCTCTGGATGGGGATCTCCGCCTTCAAGACCCAGAGCGAGCTGTCGGCGAGCCCGCCGGTGTGGATCCCCACCGAGTGGACGCTGACCAACTTCCGGCAGCTGCTCGACAAGCTGGACCTGCCGCTGTACTTCATGAACTCGGTGATCGTGGCGGTCCTGGTGACCGTCTCGAACCTGGTCTTCTGCTCGATGCTCGGCTACGCCCTGGCGAAGCTGAAGTTCGCCGGCCGCAACAAGATCTTCGGCCTGGTGCTCGGTGCGCTGATGGTGCCCGGCAACCTGATGCTGCTGCCGCTGTTCGTGCTGATGAGCAAGCTCCAGCTGATCGACAGTTACGCGGGTCTGGTGCTGCCGTTCGCCGCCGGGGCCTTCGGGGTCTTCCTGATGCGCCAGTTCATGCAGTCGATCCCGGACGAGCTGCTGGAAGCGGCCCGGATGGACGGCGCGAGCGAGTGGTACATCTTCTGGCGGATCGTGATGCCGCTGGTGAAGCCCGCGCTCGCGACGCTGTCGATCTTCACGTTCCTGGGTTCCTGGAACAACTTCGTCTGGCCGCTGATCGCGACCAACGACCCCGACAAGTACACCCTCCCGGTCGCCCTGGCGACCTTCGCCACCGACCCCAACAAGGCCGGCGGCTCCAACGGGATGCTGATGGCCGGGGCCTTCCTGATCGTGCTGCCGGTGCTGGTCGTCTTCATCGCGCTGCAACGGCACTTCACTCAGGGCATCGCCACGGCGGGCATGAAGTAGCGGCCCGCGCCGAGGCACTTCACGTAACAGAGACCGCGCCACACCCCCTGAGGCACCCCGGCGCGGGCACACCCCACACCACCACCAGAAAGACATGTCGCGATGACGAACACCCCTGCCCCGAACCGGCCGACGACGGCTTTTGTACCGTTCCCCGAGGGCTTCCTCTGGGGCGCGTCCACGGCCGCCCACCAGATCGAGGGCAACAACACCGACTGCGACTGGTGGGTCAAGGAGCACGCCGTCGGCACCCACATCGCGGAGCCGAGCCTGGACGCCTGCGACAGCTACCACCGCTGGCCCGAGGACATGGACCTGCTGGCCTCCCTCGGTTTCACCGACTACCGGTTCTCCATCGAGTGGGCCCGCATCGAGCCGGTCGAGGGCCGCTTCTCGCGCGCCCAGCTCGCCCACTACCGGCGGATGGTGGAGGGCGCGATCGAACGCGGCCTGCGCCCGATGGTGACCCTGCACCACTTCACGGTCCCGCAGTGGTTCGAGGCGCGCGGCGGCTGGACGGCCGAGGGGGCGGTGGAGCTGTTCGCCCGGTACGTGGCGGCGTGCGCCCCGGTGATCTCCGAGGGGGTCTCCCACGTCTGCACGATCAACGAGCCGAACATGATCGCCGTGATGGCGGGCCAGGCCAAGCGCGGCGACAACAGCTTCCCGCCCGCCGGCCTGCCCACCCCCGACGACGAGACGACCGCGGCCGTCATCGCCGCCCACCACGCGGCGGTGAAGGAGGTCCGGGCCCTGGACGCGGGCATCCAGGTCGGCTGGACCATCGCCAACCAGGTCTACCAGGCCCTCCCCGGCGCGGAGGACGTCACCGCCGCCTACCGCCACCCGCGCGAGGACGTCTTCATCGAGGCGGCGCGCGGGGACGACTGGATCGGCGTGCAGTCCTACACCCGTACGCGGATCGGCCCCGACGGACCGATCCCGGCGGCCGACGACGTCGAGCGGACGCTGACGACGTGGGAGTACTACCCGGGCGCGGTCGGCGAGGCGCTGCGCCACACGGCCGAGGTGGTCGGGGACGTGCCGCTGATCGTCACGGAGAACGGCATCGCGACCGCCGACGACAGCCGCCGCGTCGACTACTACACGGGCGCTCTGAGCGAGGTCGCCTCGGCGCTGGAGGACGGCCTCGACATCCGGGGCTACCTGGCGTGGAGCGCGCTCGACAACTACGAGTGGGGCACGTACAGGGCCACGTTCGGCCTGATCGCGATCGACTGGGAGACCTTCGAGCGCACCCCGCGCGACTCGGCGAAGTGGCTGGGATCGCTGGGCCGCACGCGCGAACTGCCACGCACGGCAGCGTGATTCCGGCATCTCCCGATCCTCGGGGGCGCCGTGATACCAGCGTCTCCCGACACCGGGGACGCGCAAATCCCGGCGTCGCCCGACACCTGGGGGACGCCGGCTAATCCCGGCGTCGCCCGACACCCGGGGGACGCCCCTCACACGGGGAGCCACCTGACGGCTCCCTCCGGCCCGGGAGCCGGCGGACCCTGACGACCGCCGGCTCCCGAGCCGCCCGCACGAGCACTGTTCCCCTCTCCCCCTTCTGCCACCAGGAGCCGGACCGATGGACCGTCGCACGTTTCTCACCGCCGCAGGGACCGGGGCCGCGGCCCTCTCGCTCGGAGCCGTGACAGCCCCCGCAACCGCATCCGCCGCAGCCCCCGCCCACGCGCGTCTCCTGCGGACCTGGTTCCGCGACACGTACCGCTCGATCGAGGCGATGACGACCGGCTTCGGCCTGGTCACCGACAAGATCGACCTCAGCGGTCCCGGGGCCCCCGCCCAATCCCCCCAGACATCACCGACGAACATCGGCTGCGGCCTGTGGTCGACGGTGGCCGCCGCGGGCCTGGGCGTGATCGGCGAGGGAGCGATGCTCCGGTCCCTGACCCGTACGGTCACGGCGGTGGAGAAGCTGGAACGCCACCATGGCTTCTGGCTCAACTGGTATGACGCGCACGACGGTTCGGTGCTGACGGAGTGGCCCGGCACGGGCGCCCCGGTACGCCCGTTCCTCTCCTCGGTGGACAACGCGTGGCTGGTGACGGGCCTGCGGATCGCCGCCGACGCGGCCCCGGCGCTGCGCCCGCGCATCGACCGCATCCTGGCCACGGCCAACTGGTCGTACTTCTACACGCCGTACGACCCGGCCGACCCGGTGGCGGGCCCCGGCCAGCTCCGGGGCGGCGTCTGGACGGACACGGACGAGCCGACCCCGCACCACTACGGCGCGCTCAACACCGAGCCGCGCATGGCGAGTTACCTGGGCATCGCGGACGGTTCGCTCCCCGGCGACCACTACTGGCACCTGCTGCGCACGATGCTCCCGGAGCACGAGCAGGAGCAGAAGCCCGGCGGTGGTCACGTCACGGTCGACGGCGTACGCGTGTGGAACGGCCACTACACACACCGCGGCCGGAAGGTGGTCCCCACCTGGGGCGGCTCGATGTTCGAGGCGCTGATGGCGCCGCTGTTCGTGCCGGAGCCGGAGTGGTCGCCGCGCGCGTGGGGCGTGACCCACCAGCGTTACGTACGCGGCCAGATCGACCACGGCCTGCGGGAGGCGCAGTACGGCTACTGGGGCTTCTCCCCCTCCAACGTCCCCGAGGACGGCTACCAGGAGTACGGGGTGGACGCGCTCGGCATGCAGGTGGACGGTTACGCCTCCAACACGGACCGCACGCACACCACGGACGGCGAACCGCTGCCGCCTCCCTCGGCGTTCACCAAAGGTGTCGTCACCCCGCACGCCTCGTTCCTGGCCCTGCCGTACGCCGGCCGGGAGGCGGTGGCCAACCTGCGCTCCCTGGAAAGGGACTTCGGTGCGTACGAGGACGGCCTCGGCTTCCGCGACTCGGTGAACGTGTCCACGGGCCGGGTCAGCGACTTCATGCTCGCGCTGGACCAGGGGATGATCGTCGCCGCACTGGCCCAGGAGCTGCGCCCGGGCCTGCTGCAACGCCCTTTCCGTACCGGGGGTTTCCGGTCCCGGGTGCGGCCGCTGCTGGAGCGGGAGCGGTTCTCGATCTGAGGGGGCTTCACCCCCGAACCCCGGCCCCCTCCAGCATGCGCCGCTGGTGCTCGCGCCCGATCGTCTCGTAGCCGAGCACGGTCACGAAGGGCGCGAGCATCACGACAACCAGGCACACGGCCAGCGGCGCTGCCGTCACGGCCAGCAGGCACGCTGCCAGCAGGACCGCCAGGGTCAGGCCGATCAGGAGCAGGTGGAAGCGGTCCGCCGCCGAGAGCAGCAGGGTGTGCAGCAGGTAGACCACCAGAAGGTAGAGGGCCACCGGGAGGGCCAGGGCGAGGACGACCGTCGTCTCGGAAACCTTCGTATGGTGTTCCAGGTAGAGGCCCGCGACGTGCAGCCCGGCACCGGCTCCGGCGACACCGATGAACAGGGGGATGTGGCCGTAGCCGAAGAGGTAGCCCCGGTTGCGGCGGCGCTCCAGGATCTCGCCGAACGGGGTCGCGAAGTAGACCCACCACATGCCGAACGTCAGACCGACCCCCGCGACCACGACCGCGATCGCGTTCCCGGTCCAGGCCGTTCCGTCGGCCCCGCCCAGCAGTTCGCCCGATGAGGCGACGGTACCGACCACGCTCTCCCCGAGCACGATGATCGCAAACAGGCCGTACCGCTCGGCCATGTGGTGCGGGTGCCACGGCGTGCCGCCCGCCGCTCCCTGGGCGAAGACCGGCAGGGCCAGTTCCAGCGCGCCGAGGACGACGAACGCCGTGAACACGACGTAGAGCGGCAGTCCGACGAAGGCCAGGACGACCCACCCGGCCTGGGCGATCACCGTCCAGCGGATGTTGGCCAGGCAGACGCCCCGGAACTCGGGGGCCTCCCGGGCGGCACGCGCCCACTGGAACACCATCGCGACCCGCATCACGACGTACCCCGCGACCGTGGCGCGCAGTTCGAGATGGCCGCCCTCGTCGACGGAGTGGAACATGGCCGGGAGGCCCAGCGAGAAGACGACGACTCCGATCATCTGGACCATCGTCAGGACCCGGTAGAGCCAGTCGTCGGTGGCGAAGGCCGAGGCGAACCAGCTGAAACTGATCCAGGCGACGCTGATCGCGAACATCGCCATGACGAACGCGGTTACCGCGTGCGCCAGGTGCCCCTCGGCCAGCATCTCGGCGAACTGCGACGACGCCGTACCGACCGCGACGACGAAGGTCAGGTCGAACAGCAGCTCCAGCGGTGAGGAGGCCCGCCCGTCCTCGTCGGGGTCACGGCCGGTCATCGGGATGAGCCGGCGCCGCGACCGGCCGGATAGATGGGGCCTGCTGCTTTTGTCGCTCATGTTGCTTTCCGGGTGTTCTGACATGCGTGCCATCATTCCCAGGCGGGGCCGTCACGGCGGTGAATCACACGCCGTCACGCGGATCAACGTGCGGGTACTCCCCCGCGAGTCCGGCGGCCACCGCCGCGAGCGTCGGATCGGTGGCGTTACGTACCGTGCCGCCGATGCTGATCGCGGTGCCGGACGAGAGCTGCATCCGCCGGCCGATCGGCAGCCCTGCCGTGATAAAAGGCCAGTTGCAGCACCTGGTCGACTCCACCACGCAGTCCCACACCATGCTGCAGATCGCCCCGTTCAGCGTCGGTGAGCAGCGGCCCTTCAACCGGCTGGTGAACCCGACCGAAACCACGACCCCGCAGTGGGTCAAGTCCTCCTGCAGCGACAACGGCGGTTCGTGCGTCGAGGGGCCCCGCGTACCGCGTCCGCCACCGGCATCGCCCCCGTACGCGACGCGAAGAACCCGGGCGGCCCGGCCCTGGCCGTCGCCGCCGACGCGTTCACCTCCTTCGTGGCGGGCGTCAAGGCAGGCGGCTTCGACACCACCGCCGCCACCGCTCCGGCTGCGCCCCACCGTGCCCGCATGGTGGGGCGTCCCGCCGTCCGGGTGAGCCTGCGGCCTACACTCCCGGCGTGACAGTCATGAAGCCGGTGATCCGCCCGGCGGTCCCGGCCGACCTGGACGCCGTCGCCGAGATCTACACGTACTACGTCCGCCACACCGTGATCACCTTCGAGGAGAACCCTCCGCCGGTGGCCGCCTGGCACCAGCGCCTCGACGACCTCGCCGCTCGTAGCCTGCCGTTCCTGGTCGCCGAACTGTCCGGCGAGGTCGTCGGCTATGCCTACGCAGGCCCTTGGCGCCCCAAGCCCGCCTACCGGCACACCGTGGAGAACTCGATCTACCTCGCCCCCGGCCGCACGGGACGAGGTCTGGGCGGAGCGCTGCTGGAAGCCCTGCTGACCGCCTGCACCGGGACTCACGTACGCCAGATGATCGCCGTCATCGCCGACACCGGCACTGACACATCCGTCGCCCTGCACCGCCGTTACGGCTTCACCGACGCGGGCAGGCTGGCCGCCGTCGGCTTCAAGCACGACCGCTGGATCGACACCCTGCTGATGCAGCGGACGCTCGGCCACCCGGCGACGGATGCCACAGACCTGCATCACTGACCTGCGGAGCACGGCATCAGGACCGGTCCGCCCGTCCGTCAGCTACCGCTCGGACCGGAGCCGACCACCCGGCGAGCCGACGGTCGCCCCGGATCGTGATCTACTTCCGTCGTCCTGCTGACCGACGAGGAACCGAGGCGATGACCGACCACTGCTGCGAGGTGATGACGACCCGGGTGAACTGGCACTGCGACCGGCACGACACCCCCTCCACCTGCCCGGACGCGCAGATTCGCTTCAGCGCCAGGTTCCAGGAGTACGGGTTGGTCATCCATGACGGCGGCGCATCGACCCTCGGGATCGACTTCTGCCCGTGGTGCGGACAGCGCCTCCCCGAGTCCCAGCGGGATCGCTGGTTCGATGAACTGGAGCGTCGCGGGATCGATCCATGGGAAGACCCGATCCCGGCCGAGTTCCAGGACGAGGGCTGGCTTGCTCCGCCGCGTCAGGAACGGGACGACCGTTGATCTGCTTCTGAACCGGGTTCCCTCAGCGCCCTTTTTCTGGCGCGGGCGCGACCCACGGCCTGGTTCGCGCCTTCCAGGGCCATGACGATGAGAACGACAGTGATCAGGCGCAGCCACCACGGAAAGCCGAAGAACTCCCCGCACACATAACCCGTGCCGATCGATATCACGAATCCCGCCGCGAACGGGAGCGTCTTCACCTCGCCGTTGGAGGAGGTCGACCCCGATGGTGATGTCATGCCGAAAGCACGTCCTTCCTGTGACTGATCAGATCACGGAAGAACTCGCCGCGTTCATCGGCGCATTACCGGGCGTCACCCCGGAAACGGCACGCAGCGCGCGCCTTCGACTCCCCCGTGCACTTCCCCCTGCTGATAAGCCGCATGACGCCGATGTGGTCAGCATCGGGTGCGGCGCACGGCCGACTCTAACAGCGGAGCCATGGAGTGTTCGCCCTGGTCAGGGCAGATGCTGCCCCCGGGCGGCGTCGAGGCGCACGAGGGCGGGGGGATCCCCTGTCCGGCTGTGCGGCCGGGCGTCGGCGTTCTCGGCCATTCCCCCGGCGGGGCATCCGCGCCGCGCGCGGCGCGGCCCGTCCGTGACGTGCCGCGCCACGATCTCGGCGGCTTCGTCGGCGTCCGGGAAGTGGGCGGTGACGGCGTAGTGGTGGTTGCCGACCTGGACGGTCGTCAAGGGCGCGGCCAGGAGATCGAGAAACCACGGCGCGTCAACGGGGGAAGCCAGGATCCAGCAGCCGCGTTCCGCGTCGTACGCGATGACCTCCAGCGCCGTGTGGCGGGGGCGGCCGTCCGTTCTGGCCGTGTGGTGCAGAAGCAGCAGACGGCGGCCCAGGACCGGTCCAAGACCCACCCGGAAGAGGACGACGCTGAGGCGTGCGAGGCGTCGCCGCCCACCGCCCGGCGGTGGACGGTGGTGCCGAACGCCGTGCCGCTTCTGCGTCATCGAGCCGCCTCCTCGCGCCGTGCAGGGCAACCGATTGCGTAACGGAGACCTGGGCCAACCTTTAGCATGGACAATCTTTGCATAGTCTAAAGCTGGATCGCCGGGGAAGGCGGCCTGCCGGAGGACGTCCGTCTGCTAGGAGCACCGTGGCCACTGGGAAGCGAGGGGACGGCGGAGCAGTGCTGTCCTGGCTGCCGATCGTGGTGATGACGGTCGTCGCCGGAACGGACCTGGCGGCGGGCCCCGAGGGGGGATTCCTCCCGCTGGTCTCCCTCGGCCCCGCCTTCGCCGGGCTGATCGGCACGTGGAGGCGTACCGCTCTCATCGGCGGCGTGGCCCTGCTGCTCTGCGCCGGCCTGGGCGTGTACGACGGACTCTTCGACACCCGGCGGGGCTGGACGGCCATGGCCTCGGTCGCCGGAGTCACCCTGGCCGGCGCACTGGCCGCGGGCTCCCGGATGCGGCGCGAGGTGGAACTGGCCGGCGTGCGCTCGGTCGCCGAGGCGGCCCAGAGCGTGCTGCTGCGTCCCGTGCCCCGGCATGTCGGCGAGCTGGCGGCCGCGGTCTCCTACACGTCCGCGGTCGCGGAGTCGCGGATCGGCGGCGACCTGTACGAGGTGGTGGCGTCGCCCTACGGGGTTCGCGTCATCGTCGGGGACGTGCAGGGCAAGGGACTCGCCGCGGTGGCGACGGCGGCCTCCGTTCTGGGGGTGTTCCGGGAGGCGGCGCACGACGAGCCGGATCTGACCGCACTCGCCGCCAGGCTGGAGCGCACCGTGGCCCGCGAGGCGGACGGGGAGAAGTTCGTGACGGCCGTCCTCGCCGAGATCCACACCGACGAGCGGATCGCCGTCCTCCTGAACTGCGGACACCCCCCACCCATGATCGTCCGCGCCGACGGCTCCACCGACCTCCCCCACCCACCCGCATACGCCCTTCCGCTGGGCCTGGGCATCCATGGCGGGGAGCCTCCCCGGCCCCACCGGTCCAGGTTCGCACCGGGCGACCAACTGCTGCTCTACACCGACGGAGTCACCGAAGCGCGTGACGCCGAGGGGGTCTTCTACCCCTTGCGGGAACGGGCCGGGCTGCTCGGCGACGCCAACGCCGGGCAGGCTCTCGCAGCACTCCGCGAGGACGTCACGCGGCACGCCGAAGGCCCCTCGCACGACGACGCGGCGATGCTGCTGCTGCGCTACCGGTGACGGTGACGCCGCGCGGGCACCGGCCACGGCCCCGCGGACACGGGACGCGGTGCACCGGCCACGACGTACGCAGGATAAAAAGGTGTCATGGGCAGGAAAGCCGCTCCGGCGGGGCGCATGGACGATGTGGACGCGGTGACCGAGGCGGTGCTGACGGCTTCCCGGCTGCTGGTCGCGGTCTCCGCGCGCTCCCTGGCGGAGGTGGAGGAGCGCGTGACCCTCCCCCAGTTCCGGATGCTGGTCGTGCTCTCCTCCCGGGGGGACACCAAACTCGTCACGCTGGCGGAGCTGCTGGGCGTTGCCCCGTCCACGGCGATGCGCATGATCGACCGGCTGATCACCGCGGGACTCGCCGACCGGCAGACCAACCCGGGCAACCGCCGCGAAACCCTGCTCCGGCTGACCGCGGAGGGGCGTCGCACGGTGGAGAACGTCACCTCGCGCCGGCGCGAGGAGATCGCCTCGATCGTCCAGCGTCTCTCCCCGCACCAGCGGACGGCGTTGATCAGTGCGCTGACGGACTTCAACAGCGCGGGCGGCGAACGGCCCGCGCGGCTGCCGGACGAGAGCCCGGGGCCGCATCCGCTGGGCTGGGGCGAAACGGCGGGCTGATCCGGCGCCACGCCCCGGCCAGCACGTCGGGCTTGGCAGCATGTTGACATGACCTTGACACTCAACCGCCCGCGCCCGAGGCTCGGAATCCCCTGTGGAACGCTGACGACAATGAGGTGCAACCCCCATGCGATCACGCCCCATCGGATTCCTCCTGACCGCCCTCGCCGGCGCGGCCCTGGCGTTCGGCGGCACCACCGCCTCCGCGAGCCCGTCCGCCGCCCCGGCCCCCGGTGCCGCGTCGGCCGGGGACGTCGGTACGGCCGACGCCTGTTACACCTGGAGCGGAACCCTCCGGGAGGGCTCCAGCGGTGAAGCGGTACGGCAGCTCCAGATCCGGGTCGCGGGCTACCCGGGCACCGGCAACCAGATCGCCATCGACGGGGCGTTCGGCCCGGCCACGAAGGCGGCCGTGACGCGCTTCCAGGCCGCGTACGGCCTCGCCGCCGACGGCATCGCCGGCCCCGCGACCTTCAACAAGATCTACCAGCTGCAGGACAACGACTGCACCCCGGTCAACTTCACGTACGCCGAGCTGAACCGCTGCAACTCCGACTGGTCCGGGGGCAAGGTCAGCGCTGCCACCGCCCGCGCCAACGCCCTGGTCACCATGTGGAAGCTCCAGGCCATGCGGCACGCCATGGGCGACCGGCCGATCACCGTCAACGGCGGGTTCCGCAGCGTGTCCTGCAACAGCGCCGTCGGCGGCGCCGCCAACAGCCGCCACATGTACGGCCACGCGGCGGACCTCGGAGCGGGATCCCAGGGCTTCTGCGCCCTTGCCCGGGCGGCCCGCAACCACGGCTTCACCGAGATCCTCGGCCCGGGCTACCCGGGCCACAACGACCACACCCACGTCGCCGGGGGCAGCGGCCGCTTCTGGTCCGCGCCCAGCTGCGGCATCTGACACCGCGGCGCTCTCCTGACGTACGGGGCCTCCGCTCGGCGGACCGGAGGCCCCGTACTCGTGTCCGTACCCCGTGGGCCCGGGGCTACCGGCCCAACCCCACCACCACGGCCGGCGCGGCGAGCAGGACGGACAGAGCGCCGTGACGATCCGTGCGTTCGCGGACGACTGCCCCCTCCTGACGTGGTACGACGACACCGTCACGCGCGTTGCCCTTTCCGCGCAAGGGGCGATGGAGGCCTCCTGCGTCACGCACGCTGACGTGTCCGCTCTGCACACGCAGCAACCTCCCGCGCCTTTGAGCTCCACCCGAGCGCGCCGAAGCCGTGCCGCCTTTGGGCGGCTTGTCCGGACCGTCGCGCAACCGACCTCATCCGCCTCTCCCCATCCATCAGCGACTACGGCACGCCGATGACACCCACCCTGCCGCGTCCCCAGTACGACGCATGGCGGCCGGGTGAGCAGAATGGCACTTTGCGCGGCTACGAACCGGGCACTGGAGGTGCGGCAGTTGCAGCGACAACGTTCTAAGGGGAACGGCGTGGCGTGGTGGATGGCCGCTTGGCGGTGGGTGGTTCAGGAGTGGGCGGAGGTGCGCCGGTCCGCTCGTGACGCGTTGGTGGAGGCGGGGCCGGAGCGGGACACGCTCGTCCAGTCGCTGAAGGCAGCGGCGGCGGCGATCGCCGCCTGGGCGGTGAGCGGGTGGTGGTTCCAGGCGCCCATGGCCCTGCTGGCTCCGTGGACGGCGATCGCGATGGTCGGCAGCACGGTCTACCAGTCGGTACGCACCGGAGTCCAGCAGTTCGCCATCATCGCCCTCGGCACTCTGTGGGCGTCCGCCGCGATGGCCTTCACCCATGACAGAACCATGACCGCCATGCTGCTCACCCTGCCGTTCATGATGCTGCTCGGAAACTACCGGCGCTTCGGAAGCCAGGGCATCTACGGAGCCACGACAGCGCTCTTCGTCATCACCGGTGGGGTGTCCAGCACGTCCACGGTGGGACACCGGCTACTGGAGACGCTGATCGGCGCGGTCATCGGTCTTGTGGTCAACGCGTTCGTTCTTCCGCCCGTTCACCTGCGCAGTGTGCGTGACCGCCTCGTCCGTCTCGTGCGGGAGACGTCGGATGTGCTCGGCGCCATGGCGGACGGGCTGGGCACCGAGGACGGGTGGGAGAAGTCGGAGGACTGGCATCACGCAGCCGGGAACCTCTGGGTTTCGCTGCAGAACGTGAGCGAGGCCCGGCGCTGGGCCATGGAGGGGTCGCGGTGGAACCCGGGAGGCCGGCTGCGCCGCACGGGCCCGAAACCTCCGGCGCTCGCCGAGGACACCCGCTGGGGACGCGTCTGCACCCGCGTCCTGGCTCTCACTCGCACCCTCAAGGGGCTGAGAGACGACAGAGAACTCGTCCCGCCGTCGCCGGACTTCTTCCGGCTGCTGTCCGGTGTGCTGGACCAAGCACGTCACATCTGTGCCGTCGAGAGGGCGTTGCTCTCCGGCTCCGGAACCGACGAGCTGCGCGAACGCCGCGACGCGGCGTTCCGGGAGGCCTGGAGCGCCATCGAGTCACTCACCGACGCCTTCCACCGTCAGGCACCATCGGCGTCGGCCGTCGGGGGCGAGCTACTGCTGGAGGCCCGCCAGCTGTTGACGGAACTCGCACCCTCCTCCTGAGGCGCGGACAGCACCTTCCTCCCGAGGCGCGGGCAACTCACCTTGCGTGCGTCCCGAGGCTGTGGGCCCGGGACGCCCGCAGGCCTGGCTGGATCGGTCACCGTGGCCCTGGATGGGCGCCCCTCCGCTCGCTGTTCTCGGGTTGCATGGCGCCCCGCCGCAGCAGCTGTCGGTGGTGGATCACGCGTTCCGGTCCTGGTCGACGGTGGGGCAGACGCGGAGGACGGCGTCTGCGCCGACGACGGCGAGGAGGCGTTCGATGGTCTCGGAGGGGGCGGCTACGTGCCGACGAGGGCTACCGCGGTCTCCGCCCTGCAGCGCTGATCATTCAAAGCCGATGTGGCGGGTGACCTGCGTCGGGGTTCGCCGCCGGTCGAGGTCCGAGGAGTGCCTACCGAGCAGTCCGGTCCGAAGGGGGCCGGTCGGCGCTGTCCTGCAGGGCTATCTGTACGGACACGCGTTTGCCGACGGCTTCGCGGCGGAGCTCGAAGCTCTGGCAGACCGCGAGAACGAGCTCCAGGCCGTGCTGTCCGACCCGGGTCGGGTCGGCGGGCGAAGGGGAGGGAAGGACTGCGCCGGAGTCCCACATCGTGATGCTCAGCATGGTGCCGTCGGATTCGACGTCGAGCAGGCACGGACCCGGAGCGTACTTGCACACGTTCGTGGCGAGCTCACTGACCACCAGCTGCGCGATGTCCGTCGCCCGCCCGGAGACCGTCCAGGCGTGCAGTGACTGGCCCGTTGCCAGGAACTCCCGTACGAAGCCGCGAGCCCGGCCTATGTCACCCGAGGTCATCTCGTACGCCGCGCTGCTCCGCATGGTGGCCGTGGTGACCTCCTCCAGCCATTTCCGGTCTGCACCCGCGTAAGTCTTCACCAGTGACATGAGCCCCCCGTTCCCGTCGGCCACACTCCGTGGCCGCCAACCCGCATACCCTCTCGCGCAGCGTCCAAGCCACCCGGTCCGTACGCAGAGGAACCCGCCGCCGCCCCGAACGCAGAGCAGCTCGGCGGGGCCGACGGAGCCCGCGTGTGACGACGTACGCCACGGGCCTCATCCAGGCCGAGGTGGAACCGGGTGAGTCGCGCACGTCTCGGTGAGTGGAATCTTCTTGCCGGCGCCCGGATGACGAGCCCGGCCTGGTCCGAAGCTGGGGCCGTCCGCTCCACCCGGTCCGTGCGTTGGACTCCACCCAGGCGCTGTCGGCCGATCAGGGCACGTTCGTCATATGCCCGTGTCGTATCAGACTTTTCATGGATTTTATGGCACTTCTTATGCGATCAGGTGATCAGTACGACAATCATCTCGGCTTGAAGGAGCCTTCATGCGCATCTCCAGTTCCGTCCGCCCCCGCAGTGCCCGTACGGGGGCCAAGGTCGCCGTCGCCGTCGCGATCGCCGGCGCCTCCCTGGCCGGAGCGCCCGCCGCCCACGCCGCTCCCGGCGACAGCGGCAACATCGACATCCGCTCGGTCAGCTGGCACTCGAACCGCGACGGGGTCGAGGTCTGCAAGTTCGTGCTGTCGGCGAGCAACTTCGAGTCGTTCCCCTCCGTGCCCTGGACGATCACCGAGCAGCCTCCGACAGTGCCGCCGGGCACCACCCTGATGGACAGGCTCCCGCTCATCAACGGCAGTGCGCGCAGCGAGGCGTACCTGCTCCCGGAGGGCACCTACCAGCTGGTGTGGGTCGTCCCCGCGGGCCCGAAGCAGCGGAGCTTCAAGGTCGAGTGCGACCGCGGTAACCACGGCAGCAAGCCCCACAAGCCGCAGCAGCCCATCGGCGGTGTCCCCGCGGGCGGCGGTGGTGTCCCGGACATGGAGCCCGTCAGCTCCGACAGCGACTCCAACGCCACAACCGCCGGTGTGCCGTACTGGCTGCTGGTGCGGCGGGCGCCGCGGGTCTGATCATGATGCGCCGGTCCGCACGTCGCCGTGCTCGTGGTGAGGCGTAGCTCTCGCTGCCGAGGGCGACGACGAGGGCCGACGCGCGCGTGCCGTCTCACGATGACGCTGAGCGTGACGTTCTCCCTGGTGGCCGGCATCGTCTGGGTGTCCTCGGACTCGTCCGAGGACACGGTGCCGGCCGCCGCCGACGGCGGTGACTCCGCGGGCGGCGGGCGGGAGCCGTTCCGGCGGGCCCCGCACGAACCGGATCAGCGCGTGCCCGCCTCGCACGCGCCTCTGGTGCCCTCACGGCCGCTGAAGGTCGCCATCCCGGCCATCTACATCGAGTCGGCGGTCACCGGGCTCGGTCTCGATGCGAAGGGCCGGCTCGGAGCCCCGCCGTTGAGCAAGCCCAAGCTGACGGGCTGGTACGAGAAGGGGCCCTCACCCGGTGAGGACGGAACGGCCCTCCTCGTGGGCCACCGCGACACCAGGACGGGCCCTGCCGTCTTCCTCAATCTCAACGCGCTGCGCCGGGGCGACAAGGTCAACGTGGTGCGCGCGGACCGCAAGACCGCAGTGTTCACGGTGGATGCGGTGAAGACGTACACGAAGGACAAGTTCCCCGATGACAAGGTGTACGGGGAGACCGGGCGGCCCGAACTGCGACTGCTGACCTGCGGGGGTCGCTTCGACGAGAAGGCGGGCTACTCGGCGAACGTGGTGGTCTTCGCCCACCTCACCTCCCTGAAGAAGACGGCCTGAACGGAGCGTCCAGCACAGGGCCGGTGCCTCGGGGACAAGGCACCGGCCCTGCTCACCGTCTGCGGATGGCTGAGCCGATGCGGTGCGGTCCGTGCGGCCTCCCTCGCCGCGCTCCCCCTCCGCCTGACCGGGCTGCTGCGCTTCTCCGGCCGGGTCAACGTGCTGGCCTGGGCGGTCCGGCCCGACGCCGCCCTCCTGGAGCTGCACGAGACGGTGTGGCGGATCCTGCGGGAAACGCCCGGAGTCGACACCCGCTCCAACCCGCTGCTCTCCCCCGCCCGATGGGTCCCGCACATCACGCTCGGCCGGGGCCGGGGCGCGGTGTGGCCCGGCCCCGACGGCAGGTGGCTCCCCTGGGCAGCCACCGGGCCTGACGCTCTGGCGGGGCGGTGGGCCGAGGCCCGGTCCTACGACTCGACGAGCCGGATGACGGCCGGCATAGGGCCGGGGACGCTTTGAGCTGCGGCCCCGGCCCGGCCGAACGCCGTACCGGGGCGTCAGCGCACCAGCCTGACCAGCTTGTGGTTGGCGAACTCCTCCATGCCGAACCGGCCCAGTTCCCGGCCGAATCCGGACCGCTTGACCCCGCCGAACGGCAGCTCCGCCGCCGTGCCGGACGGGGCGCCGACGAACACCATGCCGGTCTGCAGACGCTGGGCCACCCGCTCGGCCTGGGCGTCGTCGTCGGTCTGGATCGAGGCGCTGAGACCGTACGGCGAGTTGTTGGCGAAGTCGACGGCCTCCTCCTCGGAGCCGACCTTGAACAGCAGGGCCACCGGTCCGAACAGCTCCTCCTTGTAGGCCCGCATGTCGGGGGTGATGCCCGCGAGCACGGTGGGCTCGTACCACGCGCCGGGGCGGTCGATGCGCTTGCCGCCGGCCAGCACCGTGGCCCCCTTGGAGATCGCGTCCTGGACCTGCTCGTCCAGGGTCTCCAGCGCCCTCTCCGACGAGAGGGGCCCCATGAAGGTGCCGGGGTCGGTGGGGTCGCCGACGGTGATGGACCGGACCGCATCGGTGAAGGCGGTCGAGAAGCCGTCGTAGTGCTCGTCCAGGGCGATGATGCGCTTGGCGGCGTTGCAGGCCTGGCCCGCGTTGCCCATCCGGCCGATCAGCGCGTTCTTCACCACCTGCTCCATGTTCGACGCACCGAGGATCAGATACGGGTCGGAGCCGCCCAGCTCCAGCACGACCTTCTTCAGGTTGCGGCCCGCGATCTCCGCGACGGCCGCGCCCGCCCGCTCCGAACCCGTCAGCGAGACGCCGTGGATCCGGTCGTCACCGATGACCGTCTCGATCTGCTCGTTGGTGGCGAAGATGTTGACGTACGCCCCCTTCAGCAGGCCAGCGTCCAGGAGCAGCCGCTCCATCGCCAGCGCCGATTCCGGGCACTGCGGGGCGTGCTTGAGCAGGACCGCGTTGCCCAGCATCAGGTTCGGAGCGGCGAACCGGGCCACCTGGTAGTACGGGAAGTTCCACGGCATGATCCCCAGCAGCGTGCCGACCGCCTCCTTCCGGATGACGGCCCGGCCGCCGGAGGCGACGTCCAGCTCCTCCGCCTCCAGGAAGTCCTCGCCCCGGTCGGCGTAGTAGCGGTAGATGGACACGACGGTGCGCAGCTCCCCGAGGGCCTGCTTGACCGGCTTGCCCATCTCGCGGGTGATGATGGCGGCGAGCTGGTCCTTGCGCTCCTCGTACAGGTCCGCGACCCGCCGCAGCACCTCGGCCCGCTCCGCCGCCGGCCGGGCGGCCCAGGCGCGCTGCGCGTCGTCGGCCAGGGCGAGCGCGTCGCGCAGCTCGCCGTCGGTGGCTGTGGGGTACTCCTGTTCCGTCTCACCGGTGGCGGGGTTGACGACTCGGTACGTACTCATGACTTCCTTCCGTGGACAGCTCCCGGACGAGGTCCGTGCGAGACGGAAACGGCCGCAGGACCACCGGGCGGACATTCGGGTACCCATCCGGCAGATGCGCACACCTCGACCCTCCCACCGCGCTCGCGACTCCGCTCCGCCGGCCGGAGCAGCCCGGTGGAGCGGCCCGCGCGGTAGGGGCCGTCTCTTGACCCTCACGTGACGTCAGGCTGCATAGTCGGTGGCGTGGAAGATCACTGGACCGTGGGGCGCGTGGCCGAGCTGGCCGGCGTGAGCGTCCGCACGCTGCATCACTATGACGAGATCGGGCTCGCGCGGCCGTCGGCGCGGACCGCGGGCGGGTACCGGGCCTACTCGGCGGGTGACGTCGAGCGGCTGAGGGAAGTGCTGGCCTACCGGCGGCTTGGCTTCGGGTTACGGGAGGTCGCGGAACTGGTCGGCGACTCGTCCACCGACGCCGTCGCGCACCTGCGCCGGCTGCGTGCCCTGCTGCTGGAGCGGCGCGATCGCGCTGACGCCATGGTGGCGGCCATCGACAGGGAGCTCGACGCACGAGCGAAGGGAGTGAAGGTGACACCGGAGGAGCAACTGGAGATCCTCGGCGCACGGCTGTACGACGCGATCGGCGGCGCTTACACGGCAACGCGGCGTACGGACCCTCGGATCGCGGCGCAGATCCTGGACGCGCTCGGGGACGCGCGGACGGTGCTGAACGTCGGAGCCGGCACCGGCTCCTACGAGCCGACCGATCGCGAGGTGACCGCGGTGGAGCCGTCGGAAGTCATGCGGAGTCAGCGGCCTGTCGGCTCGGCGCCGTGCGTGGCCGCCGCGGCGGAGAGCCTGCCGTTCGAGGACCACTCCTTCGATGTCGCGATGGCCGTCTCCACCGTTCACCACTGGGGGGACCCGATGGCGGGGCTGCGCGAGATGCGGCGTGTGGCCCGCCGCGTGGTGGTGCTGACGTTCGACACCGACGAGCCCGGATGGCAGGACCGGTTCTGGCTCACCCGCGACTACCTGCCCGAGTTCGCCACCGTCCTCGCGGAATTTCCCTCACTCTCACGGATGGCCGACGCGATCGGCGCCCGCGCTGAGCCCGTGCCCATCCCGTGGGACTGCACCGACGGTCTGTTCGAGGCGTACTGGCGCAGACCGGGGGCGTATCTGGAGGAGCACGTCCGCCGTGCGATGTCGGTGTGGACGAGGGTCGGGCCGGATGCCGAGCAGCGGGCGGTGCGAAGCCTCAGCAACGACCTCGAATCCGGCCGGTGGGCTGAGCGCAACAGCGACCTCGCCCACCTCGACACGGCAGACCTCGGCCTCCGCCTGCTCATAGGGTGAAGGGTTACCGGTCCGGCGGCCTCTCCGCGGCGACCGCGATCGCCCCCTGGGCCACCGCGCACAGCGTCTCCTCCCCCTCCGCGTCCACCATCAGCAGGTCACAGCGGCAGACGACCCGGCTCCGGCCCGGGCGGACCACCTGCGCCCGGGCGCGCAGCACCTCGCCCCGGGCCGGGCGCAGATAGTCGATGGTGAAGCCGACGGTCAGAACGGCCGGGCCGACGGCCGCGCCCGCCGCGAAGGTGAGGGCGTTGTCGGCCGCGTAGCTCAGGACGCCTCCGTGCACGAAGCCGTTCTGCTGGCGCAGTTCGTCGCGTACGTCCAGCTCCAGGACCGCCGCCCCGTCGCCGAAGGAGGTCAGCCGCGCGCCCAGCAGGACACTGAAGGGCTGGGCCTCCAACACTTTCCGCCCGAACGCGAGTTGCTGGGCGTCCGCCTCCATGGTCCACCTCATCTCCTCGGGAGGGACGAGCCTCGCCGCCCCGGAGTGGTGACGTCAACAGCCGCCCCTGTCGTACCGGACCGCTACTGTCCGACGCATGGACAACAGGATCCCTCGCGGCAACTGGCTCGGCGACGACATATTCCGTACGTTCGTGAAAGAGGTCGCACCGCTGCGTTTCGGCTCCTGGAGCGTGTCCGAGTTCGAGCGGACAACCTCTGCGCTGGGCTGGGAACTTGGGGAGCCGAAGGAGATCGCGGGCCAGGTCTGGCGCAGGTTCGCTCCCCGGAAGGGGCCTTCGGCCGGTTACGGGACCCTGATCGCCGACGCCTCGGAGCCCGAGCAGGTGCGCAAGCTGAACGTCCGCGTCGTCGACCTGCCCGCCGATGACCTCGCCTCGGCCGCCGGTTTCATCCGTGCCGCCTGGTGGGTCATGGAGGACGAACTGGGCCCGCCCACGCTGTGGGGAGGCGACTCGGGGCCGTGGATGCTGTGGCGGCGCCCCGGCACCAGCATCCTCGTGCACTCGCACGACGAGGGCGAGGTGAGCCTCGAACTCCTGCCTGCCGCAACGGACAGCGAATCCGCCGGAAGCGGCTACTCCCGTGGTCGCTGGCGTGCCGCCGATCCTGCCGATCTGCCGCCCGCCCCTGCCCCCGGCGCCTCGAACCTGTCCGGCACCACCTGGGAACAGGTCGAGAAGCGCCTGTCCGAAACGCTACGGTCCCTCGACTACGACACCCCGTTCTTCCCCGGCCGGTTCATCCTGCACCTGGGAGACGCCCGCGATCCCCAGCGCTTCGTCCAGTGCTGGAGCCAGGACCTGAGCCTCGTCGTCGAAGCCACCGGCCATCTCCACCGGCCGGACGCGGCCGACCCCGCCCGCCTGGCGCAGAACGGCTGGGAGTTCTCCCGCCCCATCTGGCAACGCCGGTTCCCCGACGCCATGGACAAGCCCGAGCACGCCGCGACGGCCGCCCGCATGCTCGTCGAGGAGCTGCGGCAACTGGGCGTCGACCTGACCGACCTCTCGTACGACGGCACCATGAGCGGTCGCGGGCGCGACTTCCATCTCGACCTCCCGGATCTGGGGATCCAGCTCGTCGACCGGCCCGCCGTCTGAACTCCCGTGCGTGGGGCCGTCGTTGCCGGGTTCATTGACAGCGTCGCGCCCCGATGTCACCGTCTCGACTGGCGGCGGCAGTCGCGGAACGGATCCCCACCGGTCCGCCGTACGCACGTACTCTGACCGCCGTCACCGCCCCCTGCCCCCGTCCGTCACCCGGTCGAGGCGATAGAGGTCGGCGACGCAGCCGCCGGGCCAGTACCGCTCGCCGCCCTCGCTGAACGGCTCCAGCATCGCGCTGATCACCAGGCGCTCGTACGGCAGGACCCGCTCCCCGGCCGCCGCCCCCTCGCGCAGGCGGCGGTCCTGGGCGTCCCACTTCTCCGCCCGGGCCCGCATCGCGGTGTCCAGGTTGGTCAGGGCGATCGCCGGGCCCACGCAGACCAGGACGCAGAGCGCGGCGCACACCGCCTTCGCCGGGGCCGTGCGGCGCAGGCACCGGCGGGCGGCCAGGCCCAGCAGGGCGCCCGCGCCGACGAGCAGGATCACGTACAGCAGGAGGTAGTCGTTCCACAGCCGGTTGGCGCTCGGGTCGCTCACCCGGTCCTGGAACACCGGGTAGGCGATGACCGTGCAGAGGTAGCCGGAGACCAGCAGCGTGACCAGCCCGGCGGCGGTCAGCAGCGGCCAGTGCGCGGGCGGGCGGGGCGACGTCCCGTCCGCCCGTCGGCACAGCAGCCCCAGCAGCACGCCCACCGCGACCGCGCCCACGTACTGCCAGGTCGTCACCACGGTGACGGTGATCTCCGCGAACGCGCGCAGCGACGCGGCGAGGGAGTCGGGGGCGAGCAGGGACGTGGTCTCCGCCCCGAAGCGCTCTCTGCGGGTCATGGAACCGGGTGAGGTGACGAGGACCAGGGCCCCGGCCGCCGTCCCGGCGATGCCCCCGGAGCACCACAGGCGGACGAACCCCCGGTCGGCGGCGGGGACGACCCGGCCGGAGACGAGGAGCGCGGCCAGCAGCACCATCACCACGACGATCGCCGTCTCCTCCGACAGCGTGGCGAGGAAGGCCGCCATCAGCACCGCGACGGCGATCGCGAGGGCCCGCCCCCGCCGGGTGCGGGCGAGCATGAGCGGGATCAGCGCGGCGCAGGCCAGGACGGGCGGCAGCGTGTGCGAGACGGACGCGGCGGGCCAGTAGAACGTCTTGTACGTGTTCGGCGTGACGAACAGGAACAGCGCGGTGGTCATGGCCGCCGCCAGGAGCGCCGTCCCGCGCGGGGTGCGCAGGGCAGCCCGACGCAGCGCGAGGACGGCCACCGCCCACAGGACCGCGAGTACCAGGACCCCGCTGATCAGGGGGTACCACTGGTGTCCCGCGACCTGGAACTTCGCGTACGCGCCGACCAGGAGCGCGTTGGCGACCCGCCCGTTGTCGTCGAGGTAGAACCTCCCGACGAGGCCGCTGATGCCGTCGTCCCGTACGCGCGGCAGGAAGCACCAGTCGTCCGCGCCGGGCCTCACCCACCGCCCGAACCAGGACGCGGCGGCGAGCAGGGCGAGCGGCGGGAGCGTGAGGGCGCTCACCCAGAGCGCCGTCCAGGGGCGGTCCGCCGGGCGCCCGGAACGGTCCCGCCCGGCCCCGTCCGTCATGGTCGTCTCCTGCGCGCCGCCGGTCGGGGCCGCGGTCACGGGCACGTCGTCGGACATCGCGTCCTTCACCGGTCCTGAGGCGATCGGGTGGGCAGCGTCGCGGACGCGGGGCGGCGGGCCAGCGGTTCGGCGGGGGCTGTCCCCGCCTCCGCCACGGCGCGGGCCGCCTTGGTCTGGCCCGAGGTGATCGCCCACCGCGCCAGCAGGAAGGAGATCGGCGTGACGATCACGCCGGCGGCCAGCGCGGCGAGGTTCTTGTCCATCCCGAGGCCGCTGACCGCTCCGTAGAGCAGCGCCCCCGACGCCACCAGGTTGACCAGGCTGGAGAGGGGATAGCGGACGAACGCGTGCCAGGTCGGCCGCGTCCGGCAGGTGACGTAGGAGTTGAGCAGGAACGAGCACACGATGCTGACCACATAGCCGATGACATGGGCGGTCAGGTACGGGATCCAGCGGTTCAGGGAGGCGTAGACGCCGAGGTAGACGGCGGTGTTCACACAGCCGATGAGGATGAAACTGCCGAACTGGCGGAGGGTACGGGACCGGCTCGGGGAAGTGGCGGGGCTCGGGGCGGCGGGGCCGGTGGCCGAGTCGGCGGCGGAGCTCTCGGCCCGGCCCTGGCCCTCGGTGAGCGCCCGCCCCTGGCCCTTCGTGAGCGCCGGACCCCTGCCGACTTCCGCGTCCCCGCCGAGCTGCGCGTCCCCGGGCGGCTGCGCGTCCCTGGTCAGCTGCGGGCGCGGCGCGCTGTCCGGCAGCACCGTCCGGCAGGTCGCGTCCGTCTCCCGTACGACGTACGGCGGGCGGTGCTTCGCCTCGTGGTAGATCCGGCCCACGTACTCCCCGATCACCCCGAGTGTCACCAACTGGATGCCGCTGAGGGCGACGACCGCGATGAGCAGGGTGGCGTATCCGGGGGTGTCCACCCCGTGGAGGACGACGCGGACGACGGTCCACAGGGCGTACACCAGCGCCGAGACGAAGACCCAGAAGCCGGTGTAGATCGCGAGGCGCAGCGGCCGGTTGTTGAAGGAGAGCAGTCCGTCGATGCCGTAGTTCAGCAGCCGCCTGCTGCCCCACTTCGACCGGCCCGCCACCCGCTCGCTGTTGCGGTAGCGGAAGGTGACCGTTTCGAAGCCGATCCAGGAGAAGATCCCCTTGGAGAAGCGGTTGCTCTCGGGGAGGGACAGGACGCTCTCCACCGCCCGCCGCGACAGCAGCCGGAAGTCTCCCGAGCCGTCGATCAGTTCGACGTCCATGCAGCGGCGCACGAGCGCGTAGTAGGTGTGGCTGAGGGTGCTGCGGATCAAGCCCTCGCCCGTGCGGTCGCGGCGTGGGATGACCTGGTCGTAGCCGTGCCGGTGCAGTTCCAGCATGCGGGGGATCAGCTCGGGCGGGTGCTGGAGGTCGGCGTCCATGATGACCACGGCCGCCCCGCGCGACATGCGCAGGCCCGCGAGCATGGCGGCCTCCTTGCCGAAGTTGCGGCTGAAGGCGGTGTAGTGGACGCGCGGGTCCCGGGCGGCGATGGCGTTCAGCAGGGAGCGGGTGCGGTCCCCGCTGCCGTCGTCGACGTAACAGATCTCGAAGCTGTCCCCGAGGGGGTCCAGGACGCCGAGCAGGGCGGCGTGGAAGGACTCGATGACCTCGGCCTCGTCGAAACACGGCACGACGACCGACAGCTGAAGGCCAGTCACTCGCCACCTCCGGACTTCGGGCCTCTCGTGGGGCCGGGCCCCCGACCGGCGCCTGCGCCGTCGGACTCCGGCGCCGGGGCCCGGGTCGCGCCACGTCCGCCCCATCTGACGACGGGCGGCGGCCTCCGTCTCTCCATACACGCGCGGGCGGACCGCTTTCCGCCGCCCTTTCATGCGAACAGCGGAGGCGGACCCGCACAACCGCTCGGGCGGACGGCGGATGCGGTCCGGCGGATCGCCGGGTCGCGGGGGCGAAAAGGCGGACATAGCCTCGCAAACGTGACGTCTCCTCGACCGCCACGGATTGCCGGCCCGCTCGCCGCCCTGTCCGCCGCGCCGCTCGCCGCCCTGGCCTCGGCACTGCTCGCCGTGTGCTGGCTGGTACTCCCCGCCGCTGTGCCCGCGCGCGCCGACGATCCCGTCGAGCTGTCCCGGGACGGGCAGATCACCGACCGGGTCGGGGCCCTGGGCGACCGGGCGGGGCAGGTGGAGGACGCCCTCGACCGGTTGTACGACGAGCAGCGCGTCCAGCTCTTCGTGGTGTACGTACGCGCTTTCTCCGGCCGGTCCGGACAGACCTGGAGCGACGAGACCGCCGACCGCAACGGCCTGGGCCAGGACGACGTGCTGCTCTCCGTCGCCACCCACGACCGGCAGTACGCCTACTCCGTCGACGTGGACTCCCGGCTCACCGACGACCAGCTGCGGGACGTGGCGGGGACCGCGATCGAGCCCGCGCTGCGGGAGAACGACTGGGCGGGGGCGGCGATCGGCGCGGCCGACGGCTACGCCTCCGTCCTGGCCGGACGCCCCGTGACCACCCCCGCGATCACCCCGGGCCCCGCCGACCCCGGAACGGGCGGCTCCGACTCCACCGGCGCCCGCGACTTCAT
>NZ_QWFA01000003.1 GCF_003501885.1 Streptomyces globisporus | reverse complement strand
CGGGCTGCAGCTGCAGCCGGTGGGCGTCGGCGGGGCCGAGAAGCTGGCGGGCGAGGACCGCCCGGCGCAGCTGGAGGTGGGCGTCGTGCTCCCAGGTGAAGCCGATGCCGCCGAGGATTTGGATGGCGTCCTTGGCGCAGGTGTACGCGGCCTCCGGGGCGGTGGCGGCGGCGAGCGCGGCGGCGAGCGCACGCGCCTCGGCCCCGGCCGCCTCGCCCGCGGTCCCCTCGTCCGCGGCGCGGGCCGCGTCCCAGGTGAGGGCGCGGGCCTGTTCGAGGCGGATGAGCATGTCGGCGCAGAGGTGTTTGACCGCCTGGAACGCCCCGACGGGCCGCCCGAACTGTTCCCGTACGGCGGCGTGGGCGACGGCGGTGTCCAGGCTCCGGGCCGCGGTGCCGCAGGCGTCGGCGGCGAGGAGGACGGCGGCCAGGTCCCGGGCGAGCCCCGGGTCGGCGACCGGCACGGCCCGGTGCGCCGGCACGGAGACGGCGTCGGCCCGCACCTCGGCTGTCGGCCGGGTCGGATCGACGCTGCGGTGCGGGCGCACGGTGAGCCCCTCGGCCCCGGCGTCCACGAGGAACCAGCGCTCGCCGTCGGGTGTGACGGCGGGCAGCAGGAGCAGGTCGGCCGCACCGGCGCCGAGGACGGGCGGGGCGGTGCCGTCGAGGCGGTGGCCGGTCGCGGCGGGGGTGACGGTGAGGGTGCCGGGGCCGAGGGCGAGGGCGGCGGTGCGGTCCCCCGCGGCCAGCTCCCGCAGCGGCCCGCACAGGGCCTCGACCCCGACCGGCGCCCCGGCGGCCACCCCCTGGTGCAGCACGGCGGAGGTGAGCGTCGTCGCAAGGTACGGGCCGGGGAGCGAGGCGTACGCGGCTTCCTCCAGGACGACGGCGAGGTCGAGGAGCCCCCCGCCGCCACCTCCGTACCCCTCGGGGAGATGGATACCGGTGAGCCCCTGAGCGACGAGCGCCTTCCAGTGCGCGGGGCGCACACCGGGGGCGGCCGGGCTCCCCGCGTCGAGGAGTTCCCGCACCTCACCCGGGGGCGCGGCGCGGGCCAGCCACCCCCGTACGGAGTGCGCCAGAGCGCGGTGCTCCTCGGTGATCCCGATGCCGGTACCGATCGCCCTGCCCCTGACCGTGCTCCTGCCCATGCGCGTCTCCACCGGTCGCAGCCACTGGAACGGCGCAAGAGTAGAACACGTTCCAATCTGACGGAAGGTCAGGAGACTGCCGGATCCGGGCCGGAATAGAAGCGCCGTCCGGAAGCGTTCACCCTGCACGCACTTGGGGGGAGCCCGGGTGACCGAAGGCTGCCCGGGAGGCCCCACGCATGCGACGGACGCGACGGACACGGCACATACAGGAGCTTCCCGAGCCGCCGAAAGCGCGGCGTTCCGGCGGCATCGTGCCCGTCCTCGCCTTCGCGGGGATCACCGTCGCGGTCATGCAGACCCTGCTCGTCCCGGTCATCAAGGATCTGCCGGTCCTGCTGGACACCGCCCCGGCCAACGCCACGTGGGTGATGACCGCCACCCTGCTCGCGGGCGCCGTCTCGACCCCGATCATGGGCCGCCTCGGCGATCTCCACGGCAAGCGGCGGATGCTGCTCGCCTCGCTGGCCGTGATGGTGATCGGCTCGCTGATCTGCGCCTCCACCGACGACCTGATCGTGATGATCACCGGCCGCGCGCTCCAGGGCTTCGCCATGGGCGCCATCCCGCTCGGCATCGGCATCATGCGCGACGAGCTGCCGCGCGAGAAGCTCGGCTCGGCGATGGCGCTGATGAGTTCCTCCATCGGCGTCGGCGGCGGACTCGCGCTGCCCGTCGCCGCGCTGGTCGCCCAGCACGCGGACTGGCACGCCCTGTTCCTCGGGTCTGCCGGGCTCGGCCTGCTCGCGATGGCGCTCACGTACGCGCTCGTCCCCGAACCCCCGCTGCGCGCGCCCGGCTCCTTCGACCTTCTCGGCGCCCTCGGACTCTCGCTCGGCCTGGTCCTTCTTCTCCTGCCGGTCACCAAGGGCAGCGACTGGGGCTGGAGCTCCGCGCCGACCCTCGGACTGCTCGCCGCGTCCGTGGCCACGCTGGTGCTGTGGGGGCTGTTCGAACTGCGCACCCCGGCGCCACTGGTCGATCTGCGCACCACCGCCCGCCGCGAGGTACTGCTCACCAACCTCGCCTCGATCATGGTCGGGGTCGCCTTCTACGCGGTCTCCCTGGTCCTGCCGCAACTGCTCCAGCTGCCCACGTCGACCGGTTACGGCCTCGGCCAGTCCATGGTCGTCGCCGGGCTCTGCGTGGCCCCGCTGGGCGTGACGATGATGTTCGTCGCCCCGCTGTACGCCCGGATCTCGGCCCGCCGCGGCCCCAAGACCACGCTGATGCTCGGCATGCTGGTCATCGCGATCGGTTACGGGGCCGGGCTCGGCCTGCTCTCCGCCGCCTGGCAGACCGTGCTGATCGCGGTGGTGCTCGGCGCGGGCATCGGCCTCGCCTACTCCTCGCTGCCCGCCCTGATCATCGGCGCCGTCGACCCGTCGGAGACCGGCGCGGCCAACGGCCTCAACACCCTGATGCGGTCCATCGGCACCTCGGTGTCGAGCGCCGTCATCGGCATGGTGCTGGCCAACACCTCCGTGACCATGGGCTCGGTCGAGGTGCCGTCCATGGAGGGGTTCCGGATCTCGTTCCTGATCGCCACGGGCGCGGTGCTGATCGGCCTCGTACTGGCGGCGTTCCTGCCCTCGCAGCGGCCCTCCGCGCACCCGGTGCTCCTGGCGAGCAGCGCGGACGCCGAACCCGCTCCGGTCGCCTCGGTGCTGGCGGCCCCCGCTGCGGCGGCCGTCCGGACCGTACGGCACGATAGGGCGCCGTCGTCAGCAGAACCGCCCCCACCTGGAGGAACCCCGTGACCGCCGCCACCCCCTCCCCGTCCCCGGACGTGCTCGCCGCGTTCGAGGCCGCCAAGGGCTTCATGCCGGTCCACGAGGGCCTCGCCCTGTACGCCGCCGCCACCGAGGCCGGTGCGCTCGGGCTGCCGCTGCTGGAGGTGGGCACGTACTGCGGGCGCTCCGCGATCCTGCTGGCGGACGCGGCGCGGGGCGCCGGGGTGACCGCGCTCACCGTGGACCACCACCGGGGCAGCGAGGAGCAGCAGCCGGGCTGGGAGTACCACGACCCGAGCGTGGTGGACCCGGAGGTCGGGCTGATGGACACGCTGCCGACCTTCCGACGCACCCTGCGCCGGGCCGGCCTGGAGGACCACGTGGTGGCGCTCGTCGGGCGTTCCCCGCAGGTCGCCGCCGTGTGGAGCGGACCGCTGGGGCTCGTCTTCATCGACGGCGGGCACACCGACGAGCACGCGAACGCCGACTACGAGGGCTGGTCCCCGCATGTCGTGGAGGGCGGGCTGCTGGTGATCCACGACGTGTTCCCGGACCCGGCCGACGGCGGGCAGGCCCCGTACCGGATCTACCGGCGGGCGCTGGCCTCCGGGGCGTTCATGGAGGTGTCCGCGACGGACTCGCTGCGCGTGCTGCGCCGCACGGACGCCGGGATCTGAGCAGCCCGGGACGGCCGGATGGGTAGCATCGCCGCGTGCCGTACGACGACAGCCCTCCCCCCACCCGCCGCGCCCGGCCCCTGTCCGTGGCCGCCGCGCTGGCCGCCGTATGTCTGACCGCCGCCGGATGCGGCGGCGGTCAGGAAACCGGCGACGCCGGTGCGGCCCCGCCCCGGCCCGGCGCGGACGCCGCCACCTCGGCGGCCCCGGCTCCGACCGGGACGCAGCCGCCGAAGGGCCCGCTGACCGGCCGGACCGTGGTGATCGACCCCGGCCACCATCCGGGTAACCGCGATCACACCCGGGAGATCGACAAACAGGTCGACATCGGCACCGGCCGCAAGGAGTGCGATACGACCGGAACGGCCACCAACGACGGTTACGCGGAGGCCCGGTTCACCCTCGACGTCTCCCACCGGCTGCGCGCGCTGCTGGAGGCCGAGGGCGCCCGGGTCCGGCTGACGCACGACGCGGACCGGCCGTTCGGGCCGTGCATCGACGAGCGGGCCCGGATCGGGAACGAGGCGAAGGCCGACGCGGTGGTTTCGGTGCACGCCGACGGATCCGCGGTGGGCAACCGCGGCTTCCATGTGATCCTGCCCGCCGGGGTCAAAGGCGGCGGGGCCGACACCTCGAAGATCGTGAAGAGTTCCGCCGATCTCGGCGCGAGGATCGCGGGACACTTCGCCCGCACGACCGGAAGCGCGCCTTCCAATTACATCGGCGGAAATACCGGCCTCGACACCCGCGATGATCTCGGTGGACTGAATCTGTCGACCGTGCCCAAAGTCTTCGTCGAATGCGGCAATATGCGTGATCCGAAGGACGCCGCGCTGCTCACCGCCGCGAGTTGGCGGCAGAAGGCGGCCCAAGGACTGGCCGACGGCATTGCCGGCTACCTGAAGAGGTAGTTCTGCGGTGATATTGGGGGGATAACCGCTCATGATCCGGGCTCGGGGGCAACCCGCCCGGGCAGACGATAGATTCATCCGTACGATGGGGAGCCGCTCCCGAGCTTCGAGCCGCACCGGCGGCAGCGACGACCGCCCCGACGAGACGACCGACTAAGGACCTTCACGTGAATATCCGATCCCTCACACGAGGCGACGGCGTGGTGATCGGAGCAGCGGTCGTGCTGTTCATCGCCTCTTTCCTCGACTTCTCCAGCTACGACTGCCCGCAGGGCGTCGACTGCTCCCGGTTCGACAGCCCTAACGCCTGGGACGCGCTCGGCATCCTGATGAGCGTCTACCTCGCCGGCGTCATCGCGGCGGCGCTGGTGATCATCGGCCGCGCGATGCCGGGCCGCAAGGTCGTCGGGCTGGACCTCGGCCAGTTCGGCGTGGCGCTCACCGTCTTCGCCCTGTGGACCGCCTTCTGGACGATCCTCGACATCAGCAACGCCGGGGCCGGCCTGATCCTCGGCCTGCTCGCCACCATCGTGCTCGCCGGTGGCGCGGTCGCCGGACCGTTGGTGCCCTTCCTCAAGGCCCCGCTCCTCAGCCCGGCCGGCCCGGCGCAGGGCCTGCAGGGCGGCCAGCAGCCGTACGGTGCGCAGCCCGGCCAGGGCTACGGCTACCCGGGCGGCCAGCAGCAGGCGCCGTACGGCGCGCAGCCGAGCCAGGGTTACGGCTACCCGGGCGCGCCCCAGCAGGGCCAGCCCGCCCCGGCCGACCAGGCGCCGCAGGCCCAGGCCCAGGCCCAGCAGCCCCCGCAGGGCGGCGGGGCCCCGGCGGGTGACTTCACCCCGTTCTGGTTCGCCGTTCCGGTGGCGCGTCCGCTGTACGGCGAGGACGGTTCGCCGAACCCGATCGCCGAGCTGGCGCCGGGCACCTGGTACCTCGCGGTGGAGCAGCGCGGCCAGAGCCTGATCGCCCAGACGCAGGACGGCCGTCGTGGCGTCCTCCAGGACACCACGGGCATCCAGCGCGGCTGACCCCGAGGCGTGCACCGCGGCCCCTCGCCCTTCCGGGCGGGGGGCCGTTGTCGTACAGTCCACCCCGCACCCAACGCTTCTGACGCATCGTCAGTAAAGGCTGGAGGGAACGGTATGCGGCTCGGACTCGCGCTCGGCTACTGGGGCCGCGGCCCGGACCCCGGCCAACTCGGCCTGGTCCAGGAGGCGGAGCGGCTCGGCTACGACTCGGTGTGGACGGCGGAGGCCTGGGGCTCGGACGCCTTCACACCGCTGACCTGGATCGCCGCCCGCACCTCGCGGATCCGACTGGGGACCGGCATCGTCCAGATGGCGGCCCGCACCCCCACCGCGACGGCCATGCACGCGCTGACCCTGGACCATCTCTCCGGCGGCCGGATGCTGCTGGGCCTGGGCTTGTCGGGGCCGCAGGTGGTCGAGGGGTGGTACGGGCGGCCGTTCCCGAAGAGCCCGCTGACGGCGACCCGGGAGTACGTCGAGGTGATCCGGCAGGTGCTGGCCCGGCAGGGGCCGGTCGAGCTGGCGGGCCGTTTCCACTCCCATCCGTACGCCGGTCCGGACGCCACCGGGCTCGGCAAGCCGCTGAAGCCGATCACGCATCCGCTGCGGGCCTCGCTTCCGGTCCTGCTGGGGGCGGAGGGCCCGAAGAACATCGCGCAGACGGTGGAGATCGCGGACGGCTGGCTGCCGCTGTACTGGTCACCGCTGCGCACCGACGTCTACGAGACCTCCCTGGCCGGGCTCCGGGGCGGTTTCATGGTGGCGCCGATGGCCCGCGCGCACGTCTGCGACGACGTGGCCGAGGGGCTGTGGCCGGTGAAGGCGATGCTCGGCTTCTACATCGGCGGGATGGGGCACGCGGCCCGCAACTTCCACGCCGATCTGATGGCCCGCATGGGGTTCGAGGAGGAGGCCCGGCGGATCCAGGAGCTGTTCCTCCTGGGCCGGAAGGAGGAGGCGGTGCGGGCGGTGCCGGACGCGTTCGCCGATGAGATCTCGCTGATCGGGCCGCGTGCCCGCATCGCGGAGCGGCTGGAGTTGTGGCGCACGGGCCCGGTGACGGATCTGCTGGTCACCGCGCCGGACCCGCACACGCTGCGGGTCCTGGCGGAACTCAACTCCTAGGCGGGACAGCTGAGCAGGGTGCTCAGCCGAACGAGGACCGGTCCAGCCAGAAGTCCAGCAGCGCCGCGTCGCCGAGCACCTCGACCCGTGAACTGGCGGGCTCCAGGCGGCGGTTGAAGACGAGCATCAGATCGGTGAGCGTGCCGCGCAGGGCGACCGTGGCCTTGTCGTGCGCGCGCCGCCAGGTGAAACGGTCGTCGCCGAACTCGATCAGCCACTCCGCGCCGGGCACGTCGGTGGCGTGCAGATGCAACGAGCGCCCTCCGCCGCGCAGTTCCGCCGCCTCCGGGTCGCCTTTCTCCTGGGCCAGGGCGACGATGCCGAGCCACTCCTCGATGGTGTCGGCGGCCACCTCTGCGTCGACCTCGTACGGGGCGCGGGCGGCGAGCGCCGCGTCCGCCCGGTGCACGGCCGTCTCGTGCGTCATGCGGCGCGCCCAGAAGGCCGTACGCTGCTCGGTCACCCACGTCCACACCTCGGCGTCCGGCCCGGCTTCCCGCAGCGCGGCGACGGTGGCGGCCGCGCCTTCGGCGAGCCAGGCGTCCAGTGCGGCCGGGTCCTCGCCGTCCGGCCCCTCGAAGCCGGGCACCTTGTCCTCCGGGAACTCCTCGGAGGCCCGGGTACGGACGATCTCGCCGACCCACCGGTGCGCGCCGCCGACGTGCACCGCGAGCTCGCGGAGGGTCCAGTCGGGGCAGCTGGGAACGGTCACGGTGAGATCGGCACCGGTCAGCACCGCACGCAGGGCGTCGGTCTGGGCCAGGATCTCGTGGCAGTAGCGGTCGTGGGAGAGAGACGTCATGCGGCACCTTAACCGGCGGGACCCGGCATGATCATCCTGATATCCGCCGGTCGCCCCGCCCGCCGACGGGACAATGACACCACCATCTCGAAGAAGGGGTACGTGACCCACTGATGCGCTTCTCTCCCGACGACGTCGTCTGCCGCGTCGCCTGCAATCTGGAGCGGGTGCACACCGCCGAGGCGGCGATGCGTGCCTGGCTGCCGCTGGTCTCCGAGCTCCAGCCGGTCGCGGCGGCGTTCGAGGCGGCCCCTCCGGACGGCCTGCGCCGTGGCTTCCTGGCCGATCTCCTCGTGGTGCTCCCCCTCCCGAAGGACGGAACCACGGGGGCCGGGAACACCCGGAGCCGGCTTCTGACCGCGGTGGGTGCGCTCGCCGCACGGCTCGGCCTGGACCCGGCGGACTGCGCGATCGACGAGGACGGCACCGGCGGGGCACTGAACGCGAAGGGCGGAACCGACGGCTCGCCCTACGGGGCCCATCTGATCCTCGCTCTGACGGCCCTGTCCTCCCGAAGCTGCCGCGAAGTGACAAGTAGCGCTCTGTGATCAGAGTGCCGCTCGGTCAGGGGTAGCGGGGCGAGGCTCAGAGACCGTCGCGGTCCGGCTGGCGGCGAAGTCGGCGTGGGCCTGCTCGACGGCTTCGGGGTACGCCTCGCGCTTAGCGTGCTCGGCGAGGGCCCGGTAGACGCTGGCCACCGAAGGGTTGTGGCCCTTGCGCTTGCCGGTGGGGATGAACAGGTCGGGCTGGATCTGCTCGACGGACTCGCCGCCCGCGCGGCGCCGGAGGACAGTGTGGAGCATGTCGTCGGTGATGACCGGGGGCCGGCCGCCGTGCTTGCCCCTGCGGGCGGCGGTGTCGAGCCCTTCCAGGGTGGACTCGCGGATGTTCTCCCGCTCGGTCTCCGCCATCGCAGCGAAGAACGCGAACAGCAGCTTGCCCGGCCCAGTGGGGTCGTAGAGGCCGGGCAAGGTTCCGGCGAGCATCTCCAGGATGAGGCCGTGGGCGGTGAGGTGGTCGGCGAGCGCGGTGAGTTCGGCGGCGTCGCGGCCGAGCCGCTTCATCTCGTACACGGTGAAGATGACCCGGCAGTGCGGGGCGTGCGCCTTGACCTCCCGCGCGGTCCGCAGCGCCTCCTCGAACCGGGGGCGGACCCGGACGCGGGTGCTGATCTTCTCACTGAAGATCTTGTCCCGGGGGATGCCGTGTCCGGCGAGCGCGTCGAGCTGGGAGTCGAGTTCCTGGCCCAGGGTCGAGCATCGGGCGTAGCCGATGCGGATGTCCGCGCCCGGCAGGTCCGGATCGACCGGGGCCGGGGGCGGAGTGCCCGGACGCCACGGCCGGCCGGGTCCGCGGTCGGCCGGGGTGGCCACGCGCAGCGCCTTCTTCAGCCGGGGCACGAGGGTGAAGCGGCGGGTGTGGTAGGCGGAGGCGACCGCGCCGCCGCGCGAGCGGCAGGGTGATCCGGGCTGGGCATCGCACTTCGGACAGGCGTGCGCTTCGACGTCGTCCGCGTCCGACCGGCCGGTCTGCGGGGGCTGCTGAGGGTCCGTCATGAGCCCGAATCTTCGCACAATGCAAGTCTCAGAAGGGGGTCCGTGTCACTTTCGAGTGAGAACGGGTTCTGAGAACGGAACCGGGTCCGGCGGCAGTCCGGCAGCCCGTTTCCGATCTTGCTCGGGCAAAGGACCGTTTGTGAGAGCGGGGTTCGTGCGTGCAGCGCATGGCCTTTAGCTCGCATGTGAGCCGCCAGCGATCTGCGTCACGGTCCGGAACCGCTCAAGATCAGGCTCGTTCTGCCGGGGCTTCGCTATCGACGGGCTTGCGAGCCGCCTGGGCGGGGTGCGTCACGGGTGCTGCGGCAAGTCGTCGTCCGCGAGCAGTCGACGCGTCGCTCCCGCCGCGAAGTCGGACACGGTCGTCAGATCGTCGCCCTGGTCGATTCTGCGGATGCACGCATCGACAACTGCCTGGACCACCGCCACGGTCAGCTCGGGCTGTGGCTGTCCCAGTTCGCGCACGACCCGGGCGAGCGCCTCATGTAGCGAGATGTGCAGATTCCTCACCCGCTCCCGCGCCGACGGCGAGAGCGAGCCGCGCGAGAGCGCGGCCCGCCAGCCGTGGGTGCCGCGAGCCGCCTGTTCGAGGTTGGCCCTGACGTAGGCGGCGGCCTGGGCGGCGGGCGTGGTCTCGCTCGCGATCGCCTGCTCCACCGCGTCGATCCAGGCGGGGAATTCGCGGGTGACGACGAGTTCGAGCAGGTCGTCGATGGAGTTGAAGTAGCGGTAGATGCTGTTGCGGGCGATCCCGGCTCGCGCGGCAACCGCTCCGGCTGTGAGAGCTTCGGCGCCGCCCTCTTCCAGGAGCTCCTCGGCCGCATCGATCAGCCGCGCGAGCCGCTGGGCCCGGTGCTCCCGGACGCTGTCGGCTTCAATCTTGGGCATTTTCTCCGCTTCACCTCGGGCACTGTGCCGTCTCCCGCCAACCTACCCCCACGGCCGGGAGGCCGAGAGAGCGTGTTAGCTTGACACAACTTAGAGACACCCTGTCGCTAAGTTTTGTCCGTGCTTCCTGTCGAAGGCTGCCCGATGCAACCGATGAACTCCCCCGCTCTGCTCCGATGTCTCCTGGGATCGAAGAAACGCGCCGCCGTGGTGGTGGCCTTCTGGGTTCTGATCGCGGGCCTCCTCGCCGGGGTCGCCCCGGCCCTGGAATCCGTCGAGGACAACGCGTCCGCCAACCTGCCGCCCGCCGCCTCGGACTCGATGAAGGCCCGTGATCTCGTCCGCGCCCAGCTTCCGGGCCAGGACGCGACGCCAGCGATCATCGTGGTCCGCGGCAAGGGCACCGACGCCGCGGCGAGCGCCACACAGGCGGTCGCCGCCATCACCTCGGCCCTTTCCGGAACCAGCCGACCCGACCATGTCGTGAGCGTGGTCTCCACGGTGACCGCTCCCGACGCCGCGGCCGAGCTGATCTCGCAGGACCGCGGTGCCCAGCTGGTCATCGTGCCCATGAAGGGAAGCCCCTCGGACGAGTCCTTCCAGAACGCGGTCGACAAGGTGCGTGACCTCGCGTCCGACCGGGCCGGGCCCGCTGACGTCGCGGTGACTGGCCCCGCCGGGATCGCCACCGACACTGTGAAGGTCTTCAGCGGCGGTGACAAAATCCTGCTACTGGCTACCATCGTGCTCGTCCTGATCATCCTGCTGGCGATCTACCGCTCGCCCCTGATGGCGCTCGTACCGCTTCTTGCCGTGGGCGTGGCTATGCGCGTGGCGGAGACGCTCGGCGCGATTCTCGCGGACGCCGGAGTCATCACGGTCAGCTCCCAGACCGCCTCGATCATGACCGTGCTGCTGTTCGGGGTGGGCACGGACTACGCGCTGATCATCACCGCCCGCTACCGCGAGACCCTGCTCGACGAGCCAGACCGCGCCCGCGCGATGCAGACCGCCGTGCGCCGCACCGCCGAGTCCGTCCTCGCCAGCGCCTCAACCATCGTGCTCGCCATGTTCGCCCTGCTCGTGGCCGTCTCCCCGGCGCTTCATGGCTTCGGACCGTACCTCGCCCTGGGCGTGGCCGTCATGGCGCTGGTGGCGTTCACCTTCATCCCCGCCCTGGTCCTCCTTCTGGGCAGGGGCGTGTTCTGGCCCGGGGGCGTGGACAAGGCCGCCGAACGCAGTCGCGGCGCAGGCATCTGGCACCGCATCGCCGCCCTGGTCGCACGGGCCCCCGTCAAGGTGGCCTCGGCCGTGATCGCACTCCTCGTGGTGCTGAGCGCGGGACTGCTCGGCTACCAGGAGAGCTTCAACACCCTCAGCGGCTTCCGCACCGCAACCGAGTCGGAGCACGGGCAGCACCTCATCCAGGAGGAATTCGGGCCCGGCGAGATCGCCCCTAGTACCGTCGTCGTCCATTCCCGGGACAACCTGCGCTCCAGCCCCGCACCCGCCGACATCGCCACCGCGCTCACCGACGCCGATCACGTCAGCCGTGTCGCAGACCCCCGCATGGGCAAGGACGGCAAGACCGTCTTCTACGACGTCGTCCTCGACCTCGACCCCTACAGCTCCAAGGCACTCGACGCGATCGGTCCCCTCAAGCAGGCCACACAATCCGCGGCCCAGGCCGCCGGAGTCCAGGACGCCACGGTGCTCATCGGCGGCGAGACCGCACAGAACGCCGACATCCGCTCCGCCCTCGACCGCGACACGACCTTCATCGTGCTCCTGGTCCTGGCCATCGTCACCGCGGTCCTCGTCCTGCTGCTCCGCTCGCTCCTTGCCCCGCTCTACCTGGTCGCGACCCTGATCCTGTCGTTCCTGGCCACCCTGGGCGCCACCACCTTCTTCACCGTGACCGTCCTCGGTGACGACGGCATCGGCAACCGCGTCACCGCGTACATCTTCGTCTTCCTCGTCGCGCTCGGCGTCGACTACAACATCTTCATCATGAGCCGGTTCAAGCAAGAACTGCGCACCCAGCCCCCAGCGAAGGCGATCACCGCCGCCCTGACACGAACCGGCGGCGTCGTCTCCTCCGCAGGCCTCATCCTCGCGGCGACCTTCGCCGTCCTGATGACCCAGCCGATCCGCGAACTGTTCCAGTTCGGCTTCGCCATGGCCTTCGGTATCCTGCTGGACACCTTCCTCATCCGCCCGCTCCTGGTCCCCGCCATCGTCCGCCTGCTCGGCGACCGCGCCCTGTGGCCCGCACGCCCCGGCACCCCGCAGACGCCTTCCACGCCCACCTCCGAACCGCCTTCCGCCGACGTGCCGGCCGCACGGGCCACCGAAACCGGCTCCAGCCGTCTGCTGCGCGCGTTCACCTGGATCGCGGTCATCGAAGCGTGCACGTGGGCAGGCCTGCTGGTCGGGATGTACCTCAAGTACATCCCCGAAACCACCGAACTCGGCGTACGGATCTTCGGCACCCTCCACGGCGCCGCCTTCATCGTCTACGTGGCCCTGACCATCCTGGTCGCGATCCGGCTGAAGTGGCGACTGGGCCGGACCACGATCTTCGCCCTCCTGGCCGCCGTACCCCCGTTCATGACTGTCGCGTTCGAAATCTGGGCCCGCCGCACAGGCAGGCTCCCTCAGCCGGCCGCGGCCCCGAGCCCAACTCCAGCCCTCTAACCGCACCACGCAGAGGGACTCGATCGGACACGCGGTGCACATCATCGCCATCGCCGTGCGGGCCTCGGCCGGGCGGGACAGCCACCGACATCACGCCAACAACCGAAAGAAAATGATCACTGCCGTCACCGAGTTCAGCGTCGCCGCGCACGCCGACCCCACCCACTCGCTCGCCGACGACAACCGCGTCACGGTCTTCGATGCGGTCACACAGGTCTGACATTTCTGGTCCCGCGGGTGCCGGAATAGCTCGCGCGGCCGAGCCGCGCGGGATGACGCAGACCGGTGCCTCCTGACCGCACCGCGGCAGCTGTGACCGCCGAGTAGAGCGAGGGCGGTCCCGCAAGAAACTGCTGGCCCCGGACCCGGCGCCTCACCCTAAAGAACGATTTAATCGCTCCCTGGACAACGCCGGGCGTACGGGCCGTCAGGATGCCGACCCGGCTGCACCCTGCGCCGCCAGTCCGGGAACCCGCGTATCGGACACGGCACGGGGCCCGGGGACCATAGACGTCGCGGCGGTGAGGTCAAGGTGGGAATTCATGTCCAGCTCGAACCGGCCGTAGGGGTTCACATGAGTCCAGAACAGCGGTGACAAGGCCCGCCGGTCGGCGTCGGTGAGCCGCTTCTGCCACTTCTCCTCGCCCAGGATGTCCTGGAGGAGCAGGGTGTTGACGTGCACCAACGCGGACTGGAGCAGGTGCAGGGCGAGCATGGACACCTCCTGGGACTCCTTGTCCGAGCCGGTCAGGTCGCCGTCCTTGCCGTAGAAAAGGTCGTGGTTGGCGGAGTTCCAGTTCTCCACGACCTGGAGCCCGTCGTTGATCTCGCGCCGCAGGTCCACGTCGGCAAGATAGTCGCAGATGAACGCCGTGCGCACCGCCCGCCCGAGTTCCTCAATCGCGCGGTAGGTGGGGTGCTTGGGCCCGCCGCGGGTGAAGCGTCGCAGGACCTGCTCGGCCTCGGCGGTGCCCAGGCGCAGGGCGGTGGTGTACTTCACGATCTGGTCGTACTGCTGGCGGATCAGGTCCCAGTCGATCGTCTTGGTCGACAGCACCGGCGCCAGGTGCGGCCACTTCTCGTCCTCCCCGGCCGCCGGCCGGTACAGCCGCGCCGAGCCGACGTTCTTCAACCTGGGGAGCAGGTTGAAGCCGAGCATGTGGGCGAAGGCGAACCCGACGATCGAGGCGCCGTGGGTGTCGGTGTACTGGCGGTCGATCTCCACGTCCGTGCAGTGCCGCAGCACGCCCTCGATCATCGCCGCGACCTCGGACGCGGAGCAGGACTTGAGCTGGGAGTAGACGCACAGCGACTTCTTCTCGACGTGCCAGTAGATCATCACGCCGGGGCCGCGGTAGCGCTGGTGCCACTCGGTCATGAAGTTGCTGGACCAGGACCCGAACTTCTTCGAGTCCGACGCGCAGGCAGTGCCCTCGCCCCACCACGCCTGATCGCGGGCGGCGAAGGTGGCGTTGACGAGGCGGACCAGGGCGGCGCGCAGGTTGGTGCGGTTGACGAACAGGTGCCGCACCCGGCGCAGGACGGCCTCGCTCTCGCCGTGCTTGCCAGTGACCGCGACCCGCTTGATGCCCATGTTCGTGCCCAGCGCGAACAGCACCAGCAGCAGCCGGCGCCGCAGCACCGCCTTCGGGACCGCCTCCCTGGTGGCGACCGAGGCGAACTCCGAGGTGAACCCGGTGGCGAACTCGGCTTCTTTGAGGATGTCGATCAGGTCGATGGTGCCCCACCGGCGTTCGATCTCCGCCTTCAGCGCCACCAGGTTCTCCGGCTCCACCTGCTTGCCCAGCGGCGAGACCTTGATCCACGGCTCGCCGTGCTTGCGGACGATGTCCACGCCGCCCGTCGTGCCCAGCTCCAGCGCGGTGTCGAACCGGGTCAGGGCTTCCCGCAGCCGCTTCTGCAACGCCCCGATGAACTCCCCCGGGTCCTGTGGCTGGCGGATCGCGTCGTAGTGCACGTCGCGGTTGTCCTCGAAGTCCGGCGGCAGGTCGTCCTCCGGGTTCTGCCACCGGCCCGCGCCCGGCACCCAGATCTCCCGGCGCCGCAGCGCGTCCCGCAGCGACACCAGCACGCACAGCTCGTACGGGATGCGCTCGACGCGGCCGCGCTCGTCCACCACCGCCTTGCGCCACTCCTCGCGAACCACCCCGGCCAGCGGGATCCGCTCCGACTCGTCGAAGAACGCGCCCTCCTTAGCGATGGGCTGGTCCAGGTACCGCTTCAGCAGATCGATGGCGTCCATCACCGGCCGGTAGGCGGTGTTGTTGCACTTCAGCTCCAATGCCCCGAGCAGTGGGGAAAGCATCCGCCGCCAGTGCCCCGAGTACGACGACCGCAGCACTGTACGCACCCGGGCCCGGTAGCGTGCCTCGTTCGCCGCGGCCTCCGCGGCCAGGGCCTTCAGCGTGGACTCCCCGGCCACCGGGAAGATCACCCGGCGCACCGTGCCGCCCGGCTCCGCGACCGCGGCCTCCGCCAACCTGAGCAGGATGCCCTCCTTGCCGCGGACCCGCTTAAGGTCCTTGGTGAACTCGCCCTCGACCTTCTTCTCCGCCCGCGTGTTGATCCGCTGCACCAGCTGGATGAACAGCTCCACCAGCGAGTCGGTGATCTCCGTCTGCCGCACGTGACACAGCGCGGCCAGCAGCGTGTACCGCACCGGCGGCGCCGCCGCCCGCAGGTCCGAGGGGTACTCCTTCGACGCCCGCGCCCGCCACGCCGCCACCAACTTCTCCGACACGTCCCCGAATAGCTCCGGAGCCAGCTCCAGCGCACGCACCCGCTGGAGCTTGTTCACCTCCGCCAGCAGACTGTCCAGGCCCAGCGCGCCCGGGTCCGCCTTCAGCTCGGAGAAGAACGACACACCGCCGCCCGCCGACTCCTCACCGCCGGCGTCCTCGGCCACCAGGTCGTCCAGCCGGGACCGGGTCGCCGCCAACAGTCGGCCCACCGTGGCCGTACAGAACCGTTCCTCGAAGGTGCTGACCGCCGACCCGACCAGGCGGGCGATACGTCCCGGCGTCGGCGGCTCCATCCGGTCGCCCCGGCAGCGCACCACCACGGCCTCCGCCAGCCGGTCCCGGTTCAGCTCCACCCCGCACAGCTCCGCCGCCAGCCACTCGGCGAGCTGGGCCTGGTACTCCGCGGTGCACTCCCGGAACCCGAACGCGCCCCGGATCTCCACCCGGTGCCGCTTGATCGCCCGCCCCGACCAGTCGTACGCGGCCCACTCCCCGGCCGGCACCTTCACCTGCTGGGCCACGTACGACACCGCGGGCACCGGGATCTCCCCGGGATCCTCCGGGAACCGGGCCTCCACCTCGAAGAACTTCAGCAACAACGCGAAACCCAGACGGTTCGCCCCCGACTTGTTCCGCAGCCGCTCCTGGTCCTCCTCCAACAGCGTCCAAACCTCGATCAAGTCCTCCGGCTCCCAGTCCTGCCGCACCCCGCGCTCCCTCCGGTCGTCGTGACCAGACCAACCTCGCGGAACCGCTCGCTCGGCGACCCCAGAAGATCGAAAACCCGGACAAGCGCACCCCCGCCTTGCTACAGAGAGCTACTTGTCACTTCGCGGCAGCTTCGGGAGGACAGGGCCCTGACCGGTGCGGACCCGCTGGACCCCGACGGCGGGGAGAGGGCCTACGAAGACACGGGTGACGACCTGTTCTGAACCTCTCGTGTCGCTATCCGGTCAGCTGGGAGGTGGAGGGAACCTTGTCCTTCACCTCGGCGCCCGCGTCCTTGCCCGCGTTCTTGATGCTCTCGATGACGCTCTCGAACGCCCCCACGTCACCCTCCCCCGCCTCGCCCTTGCGGAGCTTGGTCCCCAGCCCCTTGAGCGACTCGATCCCGGCGGTGAGCGGGGCGACGGCCTTCGACAGCAGCGGGTCCCCCTTGGCGTTCTTGGCCGCGGCCTGGAGCCGGTTGTAGGCGAACCCGCCCGCCAGGCCCGCCTTCACGAGGGCGAGCCTCCGGCCCTCGGCCCCCTTCCTGAACGTCCCGGCGCGGTACGGCTTCACGATCCACTGGTACGTCGCCCCCGCCGCCAGCCCCGCGTTGGCGACGAACCGGGTCTTGGCGAGCCGCTGCTTCTCGGCCGAGGCGGAGACGGAGACGGAGACGGAAGGGCTGGCTACGGCAGAGGCGCTCGCGGTGTTGCCGCCCGAGGTGTCACCCGAGTCGCCGCACGCGGTGCCGCCCGCCACCAGGGCGCAGGACAGCAGCAGGGCGGCCAGGGTGCGGCGGAGCGGTAGGGAACGGGGCACGGCGGGGCCTCCTGACCGAGAGTGACGCATCTCGACACGCCCGCCCAGACTCACCCGTTCCTCAGGGGGCGGCCACCCGGCATGGGCCGTCCGGGTTTCACCCTGCGTAAAGCGGCAACCAGAGTTCCATGTCTCCCAGAACCCGTTCAGGAAGCAGCTCAGCGGCACGCGTCATCGCCGTCGTGGCCGACATCTTGGCCTTCATCATCATCCTCTGGATCCTGATGTACCTGCTGGACGCCAACCGCGGCAACGACTTCGTGCAGTGGGTGCACGACTCGGCCCGCTGGCTGGCCGGCTGGTCGTACGACCTGTTCACGTTCGACCGGACATGGGCGAACGTCATCGCCGGTTACGGTCTCGCGGCGGCGGTCTACCTCTTCATCGGGCACGCCGTGGCGGGCCGGCTCCGTCGCTGAACCGGCGCCGCCCGAAGCGGTGTTCAGCGGCAGCAGTCCGGCTCCAGGCCGACCGGCAGCCGCTCGCCGCCGAAGACCGCGGTGGTCGCCTCGTCCCCCCCGAGCGCGGCCACCGCGAGCAGCAGGGAGCCCGCCGTCCAGGTGGTCAGCTCCTCGGGCCACACGGCCTTGTTGCCCTCGAAGACGTACCCCGTCCAGTACAGCCCGCCCTCGGCGCGCAGGTGCTGGATCGACTGGAGGATCTCCAGGGCCCGGTCCGACTCCCCCGTCACCCAGAGGGCCAGGGCGAGTTCACAGCTCTCGCCGCCGGTCACCCAGGGGTTGGGCAGCACGCAGCGCACCCCGAGGCCGGGGACGACGAAGCGGTCCCAGCCCTCCTGGATGCGGGCGGTGGCCTCGGCCCCGGTGACCGCGCCGCCGAGGACCGGGTAGTACCAGTCCATCGAGTAGCGGTGCTTGTCGAGGAACCGCTCGGGGTGGCTGCGGATCGCGTGGGCCAGCGCCCCGGTGGCCAACTCCCAGTCGGGCTGCGGCTCCTCGCGACGTTCGGCGATGGCCAGCGCGCAGCGCAGCGCCTGGTGGATCGAGGAGGACCCGGTCAGCAGCGCGTCGTTCACCGGGGTGCCGTCGGGCTCCCGCTTCCAGCCGATCTGGCCGCCGGGCTGCTGGAGCCGGAGCACGAACTCGACCGCCGCGTAGACCGTGGGCCACATCCGGTCGACGAACGCGTCGTCGCCGGTGGCGAGGTAGTGGTGCCAGACGCCGACGGCCACGTACGCGCAGAAGTTGCTCTCCAGGCTCCGGTCCGTCGGCCGGAGCGGATCGCCGTCGTGGTAGGCGGCGTACCAGGAGCCGTCGCCGTTCTGGTTCCGGGCGAGCCACTCGTAGGCGCCGGCGGCCGCCTCGTGCTCGCCGGCCGCGTCCAGGGCCATCGCGGCCTCGGTGTGGTCCCACGGGTCGAGGTGGTGCCCCCGGAACCAGGGCAGCGCCCCGTCCTCCCGCTGCACGGCGGCGATCGCGGCGACCGTCTCGGCGGCCTGGGACGCCGTCAGGACACCGGGCAGAACGAGGTGTTCGGTCTGTTCGGGGGTGCTCACGCCTCGGCCTTCGGAAGGTGCGGCTTGGTGGCGTACGCGACGAAGCTCTTGCCGACGACCGGGTTGAGGAGCTGCTCGGCGACCCGGGTCGCGAGCGGCTTCTTCATGATGTCCCAGACCAGCAGCTTGTGGTACGCCCGCACCGGCAGGGCCTTGTCGTTGTCGACGCCGAAGGCGCACTTGAGCCACCAGTACGGCGAGTGCAGGGCGTGCGCGTGGTGGGTGCCGTACGGCTTGAGCCCGGCCTCGCGGATCCGGGCGAGGAGCTGGTCGGCCTTGTAGATGCGGATGTGGCCGCCCTCGACCTCGTGGTACGCGTCGGAGAGCGTCCAGCAGATCTTCTCGGGGCCGTAGCGCGGGACGGTGATCGCTATCCGGCCGCCCGGCTTGAGCACCCGGACCATCTCGGCGAGGACGCCCTTGTCGTCCGGGATGTGCTCCATGACCTCGGAGATGATCACGACGTCGAAGGAGTCGTCGGGGAACGGCAGGTTGAGGGCGTCGCCCTCCATCGCGGTGGCGGTGGCGCCCTCGGGGGCCTCACCGGCCTCCTTCATCGCGGCGAACCACTTGGCGACCTCGCGGATCTCCTCGCCGTTCTGGTCGAGGGCGACGACCCGCGCTCCGCGCCGGTAACACTCGAAGGCATGCCGGCCGGCACCGCAGCCCAGGTCGAGCACTCGGTCGCCGGCGGCGAGCGGGAAGCGGGTGAAGTCGACGGTCAGCACGAGGGCCTGCCTTCGAGGTCGGAGGTACGGGTGGTGACGAGCGGGTCCACGGTCGCCCGGGGGCGCGCGGCCACCCGGGAGTCCGCGGTCACCTGCGGACTCCGCGGGCGGTGATCGCCTGACGGTACAGCTCGGCCGTTCCGGCGGCCGCCCGGGCCCAGGTGAAGTTGGCCAGCACCCGTTCGCGGCCCGCCGCGCCGAGCCGGGCGCGCAGCTCCGGGTCGGCCAGCAGCCGGGCCAGCGCACCGGCCAGCGCGTCCGCGTCGCCGGGCTCCACCGCGAGGCAGGTCTCCCCGTCGCGGCCGGAGACCTCGGGGATCGCGCCGCCGGTGGTGGCGACGAGCGGGGTGCCGGTGGCCATGGCCTCGGCGGCGGGCAGTGAGAAACCCTCGTACAGCGAGGGCACACAGGAGACCTGGGCGCTGCGCACCAGGTCGACCAGCTCGGCGTCGCTGATGCCCTTGACGAACTCGACGGCGTCCGCGAGCCCGTGCCGCTCGATCGCGCGGGCGACCGGCCCGTCCTCGGCGCGCTTGCCGACGACGATGAGGTGGGCGGCGGGGTTCTCGGTGCGGAGCTTGGCGAGCGCGTCGACGAGGTGGACGAGGCCCTTGAGGGGGACGTCGGCGCTGGAGGTGGTGACGATGCGGCCCGAGACCTCGGGGACGGAGGGGTCGGGCGACCACAGGTCGGTGTCGGCGCCGATGTGGACGACGCTGATCCGGTCCTTGCGTACGCCGAGGTCCTCGACGATCTCGTCGCGGGAGGAGCCGGAGACGGTGAGGACGGTGTCCAGCTTGCGGGCGACCCGCTTCTGCATGCGGGTGAAGGCGTACCAGCGGCGTACGGAGGCGCGTCGGCGGCGGCTGGTCGCGGCGGCCAGGTCGAGCCTGCGGTCCACGGTGATGGGGTGGTGGATCGTCGTCACCAGCGGGGCCCCGAGGTCGCCGAGGAGTCCGTAACCGAGGGTCTGGTTGTCGTGGACGACGTCGAACTCGCCGCGCCGGGAGAGCAGATGGCGGCGGGCGCGCAGGCTGAAGGTGAGCGGCTCGGGGAAGCCGCCGGTCCACATGGTGGCGACCTCGGCGAGGTCGATCCAGTCGCGGTACTCGCCGCGCTTCGGGGTGCGGAAGGGGTCGGGCTGCCGGTAGAGGTCGAGGCTGGGCAGCTCGGTCAGCGGGACGCCCTCGTCGAGCACCGGGTAGGGCTGGGCGCCGATCACCTCGACGCTGTGGCCGAGGCGGGCCAGCTCGCGCCCGAGGTGGCGGACGTAGACGCCCTGGCCACCGCAGAACGGATTGCCCTTGTAGGTGAGGAGTGCGATGCGCAACGGCCGGTCGCCGGTGCCGGCGATGCTGCCGTCGCCCGTGCGGGGGCCTGTCTCCACGGCCTCAGCGGTCACACTCGGCCCCCTTCTGACTGCGTGTTCGCCGGAGCGTAACCGGTCGCGCTAATCTAGAACAAGTTTCAGACTTGGCTGAACAAGTTTCATACTTGATCGCTCGACGTGCATCGAATCTACCGGCAGGTAGCGTCGGTGGAACGGCCGGATCAGGTGATTCGCGCCACCACGGACGCCCCTGGCATGCTGTGCGCGCCCGGACGGCCCGCTTCGCCCGTTCGGGTGGATCAAGCCATGGATCGTGGATCGTGGAACGGGGACAGCATGACCGCGGACGCCAGACCGGCAGCGCCTGCGCTGACCGAGCGCCAGGAGGCCCGTCGCCGCCGCATCCTGCACGCCAGCGCCCAGCTGGCCAGCCGCGGCGGGTTCGAGGCGGTGCAGATGCGGGAGGTGGCCGAGGCCGCCGGAGTCGCCCTGGGCACGCTCTACCGCTACTTCCCGTCCAAGATCCATCTGCTGGTCGCGACCATGCAGGACCAGCTCCAGCACCTGCACACCACGCTCCGCAAGCGCCCGCCGGCCGGCGAGGACGCGGCCCAGCGGGTGGCCGAGACGCTGATGCGCGCCTTTCGCGCCCTCCAGCGCGAACCGCACCTCGCGGACGCCATGGTCCGCGCCCTCACCTTCGCCGACCGCAGTGTGAGCCCCGAGGTGGACACCGTCTCCCGGCTCACCACGGCGATCATCCTGGACGCGATGGGCCTGGAGCACCCGACCCCGGAACAGCTCTCGGCGGTCCGGGTGATCGAGCACACCTGGCACTCGGCGCTGATCACCTGGCTGTCGGGGCGGGCGTCGATCGCCCAGGTGAAGATCGACATCGAGACGGTCTGCCGCCTCATCGACCTGACGGCGGAGCCTGACCGAGGCTGAGCGACGGCACGGGGGCCCCGGCGACTCCGTCCGCTCCGGCGAGGGCCACCACGGCCGCGCGGAACCGGTCCGTCCACACGGTCAGCGGGACGTCGTCCCGCCCGGCCTTGAACAGCGCCTCCCGCCGGACCCACAACCGCAGCAGCGCCGGACCGGGATCCGGCTCGGCGCAGGCGGCGTCCACCTCGTCGTGCGGCAGCAGCCGCCTCAGTACGGAGGCGGGCCCCGGCCGACGCGTCAGGGGCTCCACATCGATACCGACCGGGCCCGGCCCGACCACCGCCGCGGCCAGACCGTCGGCATGGCTGAAACTGGCGCCGAGCCCGGGACGGTCCGAAAGGTACGGACGGCCGTGCCCGTCCCGCCCGCACCCGGGGCAGCGCTGGGCCGGAGTGACGTCCCGGGGCGGCAGCCCGGTGACCCGGGAGGCGCACAGCCGCAGCAGCAGCCGGGCCGCCACCACGTCGTCGCGCCGGGCGGGGACCCGGATGCCTGCGAGCCGGCGCCGCTCCCACGGGGCGAGCAGGCGCTCGTCCAGCTCCGGGTGGGCCAGCACCTCGGCGGTGGTGGCAACGCACGCGACGGCGGCCGCGCCCACCCCGCCGGGATCTGAACTCACCCGGCCGGGACCTCCGCGTGGTCGGCGGGGTCGAGGAAGCGCTCCTTGACGCGGGCCAGGGTGCGGAAGTCGTCGATGGTGACCTCTTGCAGATCGATGCTGCTGCCCGAGATCTCCTCCAGGAGATCGATGAACTCCAGGAAGTCCATCGAGTCGATGAGGCGGGCTTCGATGAGGTCCTCGTCCACGCCGATCGGGCCGTCGAGGCCGGGGTTCTTCTCGTGGAGCCACGCTGAGACCTGGTCCATGGGGGAAACGCTCCTCTTGCTGTTCTGGTGACCGAACCGTTCCGGCGGCCGGGGGGACGTCAGGATCCGGTCACGTTCCGGAGCCGCTCCAACGCCTGCTCGGCCGTGCCGTGGGCGAGGATCATCGCGTGCACCCAGCGCTCGACGCCGAAGGCGACGCAGGAGCTGTATGCCGGCCCGTGCGAGCCGGCCCGGATGCCGAGCCGCTCACCGAAGAAGTTGCGGTGCCGGTTGACGGAGGCGATGGCCGTGCCGTCGGGGGCGCTGTACTCGTACTTGACCGGATCCAGTGCCATCAGGCGGGCCCGGGACCCCCCGTTGTCGTAGAACGGGTCGTCGGCCGCCGCCCGAGTCAGGGTCAGCCCGAGCCGTCCGGCCACCTCCTGGACGAACTCACCGCCACACGCCTGGTGTTCGGTGGCCCCTTCCTTGGTGCCGAGGTAGAGCACCTCACGCATATGGAACCCCCACAGGCGGCGCAGGCCGTCGTAGTGGGTCTCGTTGCGGAAGCAGCGGCCGACCGCCGAGAGCCGCAGCCCGTTCTCGCGGACGTCCTCGCCCTCCAGGGAGAGCAGCAGGCCGTAGCAGGTCGCGGACGGCAGCACATGGCCGGTCGGATGGAGCGGGAGATCCTGGGGCGAGCCGCCGGAGGCCAGCCCGTCGAGCGCGTCCGGGCCGAACCGGCCTGCGGATACGCCGAGATGAGGGAAGTTGCGGAAGAAGTCCAGCCGCGCCAGCCCGTCGGCGGAGAGCAGGGGCGGCCCGACGACCTCGGGGGCGGAGAGCTGCGCGGCCAGACCGGTCAGCAGGTCGTCCAGGCCCCGCAGCAGGGCGGTGCGGACCGGGTCCAGCGTGATCAGCCCGGCGCCGGGGCTCTTCAGCTCGATGTCCGGCAGGGCGGTGATGCTGGGTGTGTTCATGGAACCGCGTCTTTCTGGAAAAGCGGGTTGACAGGTCGTCACGAACCCGACCACACCCTTGGACACTAGGCCCGCCGCTCGCCTGTTGTCTAGACCAAAGATACCGAACGGCAGGTATCGGTTCCATGGCCAACGGGCATAGGTCGGCATGCCATATCCCCATATGTACGCGGCACTTGACAGTCCGGGCGGTCTGGACCAATCCTGCTGATCGACGTGGTCACGGCTCCTCGCACCACGGCACTGCCATCCGTCCCGCCGACCGTGGCGACCCCGCTCCCCCGGGGTCGCCACGCGGCCGGCCGAGGAGAAGAACCTGCCATGAACCTCATGACGACCCCCACCCCCCGCCGCCGGCCCCGCCTGCACCGCGCGGCCTCGGACATCCCGTACTTCAGCGCGGACGGCGAGGCCTACCTCGCACAGACAGCCCTGCGGGAACTCGAAAAGTCGCGTCCGCTCCGGGTGCTGTCCGAGGAGGACTTCGCCCACTGGCAGACGTACGGCTACGTCATCGTCCGCGAGGCGATACCGGCGGCGACGGCCCGCCGACTGCTCGACTTCACCTGGGAGTTCCAGGGCCTGGACCCGGATCGTCCGGAGAGCTGGTACGAGGACCGGCCGCTGCGCTCCGAGCTGGACCAGCAACTGCACATCTACGGCTTCGTGGAGGCGTACCACCACCAACTCCTCTGGGACAACCGGCAGTCGCAGCGGGTGTACGACGCCTTCGTCGACGTGTGGGACTGCGAGGAGCTGTGGGTCACCCTGGACCGGCTCAACCTCAACCCGCCCAACCGGGGCAACCGCGACCGCGCGCTGATCGAGGCGACGGACCGGGGCTTCGACATCGAGCTGCACTGGGACATCGACACCACGCTCGCGGTGCCGCCGCAGCGGGTGCAGGGCATCATCGCGCTCAACGACACCCGGCCGGAGACGGGTGGTTTCCAGTGCTGCCCGGAGCTGTTCCGGCAGTTCGACGCCTGGAAGGTCGCCCAGCCCGCGGACCGGGATCCGTTGCGCCCGGCCATCGACCGGGACGAACTCCCTGTCGTACGACCGGATCTGCGCCCCGGTGACCTGCTGATCTGGAACGGTCTGCTGGCCCACGGGGTGGCCCGCAACCTCTCCGAGAACGGGGTGCGGGCCGTGCAGTACCTGTCGATGATGCCCGCCCTGGAGGAGCACGAGCGGCTGCGCACGTCCCGGGTGGAGTCCTGGCGCCATCTGCGCACCCCGCGCTGGAACCGCACCCTGGTCGGAGACCCGGTGCTGCACGAGTCCAAGCGCTACCCGACGGCCGAGCTGAACCCGCTGGGCAGCCGGCTGCTGGGGCTGGCCTCCTGGCAGGACCCGGTCGAGGATGCCGGGAGCACCGCACCCGCCGTGCGGAGCGGGGAGCCCTCGTGCGCCGCGTCTGCCTGACCCTGCCCACGCACCGGGCGTGCACCGGCACGATTGCGGCGATCGGCGAGGAAGCAACGTACGGGGCAAGGGAGTTCGGCGTCGAGGTTCACCTCCTGATCCTCGACTCCTCCCCCGCGCAGGTGCTCGCCGAGCACCGGCAGGCGGTGGCCGCGCTACCGGCGTCGCCCGGGGTGACCGTCCACCACCTCGACGAGGACGAGCAGCGGGCTTTCCTGCGCGAGGTGACGGTCCGGTCCGGCGCGGCCCGACCGGACCGACTGCTGGATCTGATGCTGCCGTCCTCCGTTTCCTACGGGGCCTGCACCAACCGGGCGTTCCTCATCGCCCAGGCCCTGGGCTGCACGTCCGTCCACCGCCGGGACTCCGACAGCCGCTACCAGCACGTCGACGGCGAGCCGGTCTTCCCCCTCCACCAGGAACTCACCTACCTGGGCCAACGGGCGGACGAAGTGAGGGAGTCGGCGACGAGGAGCAAGCTGCCACCGGGCTCGGGCGACCGCCGGGTGGCGGTCGCGGGCGGCTCGTTCGTGGGCGAGATGTCGGTGGACGTCGCGGAGATCCGCGACCTCGACCCGGACACGTACGGCGAACTGGTCGGCCTGTCGCTGCCCGAGGGCTCCCCGGAGATCTGGCGCAACCACCTGATCGACGCGTCGTTCCGGGGCGCGGGGAACGGGACGTTCGACGGCGACCACGCCACGCTCGCCCCGATCAGCCCGATGCGCGTGGACATGTGCAACGTGGCGCTGGACCGCGAGGTCTACCGCCGGGTGCCGATGCCGCCCGCCACGGACACCATCGGCACCGACTACTTCCTGCTCCACCTCACCCACGACGCCCGGTTGCCCGGCCTCCAGCACAACCGGCACATCGTGAACTTCCATACGGAGGAGCGGCGTACGGACGCCGGGTTCCTGGCGTACCAGGTCCGGTTCGCGAAGTTCCTTCTGGCGAAGGCGCATCTGAACACGGTGTACGCGAGGACGACGGCGGCCGGTGACGCGCTGCTCGACGCGGAGGGCCGCATCCGGGCGTCCGTGGTGGCCGGCTTCGTCAAAGACAGCGTGGACCTCGACCGTACGGACGTGACCCGCCGCCTGGACGTCATCAACCAGGCGTACGGCCGGCTCGGCGGCCGCTACACGACGGTCGCGGACACGCTCACGGACGGCCGCTCCCGCCTCCTGGACGAGGCCCGTGACGACATGGCCGACTTCGCCCACCTGATGGACCACTGGGAGGCCCTGACCGGTGCGAGCGCCGAAGCGGGCCTGGCCGTGACCCGATGACCCCCGCCGTCGGCAAGGACACCATGCACCGGAATCCCCAGCCCCTCACCACGACCACGGTCACCGTCGCCTACGCCGGCGGTGACGAGCGCCGGGGCCCTCTCACCATGGGCCAGGCCAACATGATCCGCTGCATCCTGCGGGACGACCCCACCCACATCAACATCCACGATGTGTGGCCGGTCCCCGAAGGCACCACCTCGGAGGCCGTCACCGACGCCCTGCGCGCCCTGGCCGTGCGGCACGAGGGGCTGCGCACCACCTTCCCGCACCCGCCGGGGGCCGCACCGGCCGACCAGGTCGTGGCGGCGGAGGGCACGTTCGCGGTGACCGTCCTCGACCATGCCGAACTCCCCGCTGATCCGGCGGGGTACGCGGAGTCGGTGGCGCGGGCGGCCCGGGCCGGGCGCTTCGCCCTGGAGCGGGAGTTCCCGCTGCGGATCACCCTGCTCACCGTGGCCGGACAACCGGCCTACGTGGCACTGGCGTTCAGCCACGCGGTGGCGGACGCCAGCGCGATGGCCATCCTGCGCGAGGAGTTCGCCGAACTGCTGGCGGGCAAGGAGCTGCCGGGGCTCACGTCCCTGCCCCCGGTCGACCTGGCCGCCGTGGAGGCGTCCCCGGCCGGGCTGCGGAAGTCGGAGGCTTCCCTGCGGTACTGGGAGCGGATCCTCCGCACCGGGCCGCAGGAGATGTTCGCGGAGCCGCGCGGCAGGAGGCCGGGCATCGAGGAGGAGGCCCGGCAGCTGACGCTCCGCTCGCGCCGGGGCGCCGGGGCGCTCGCCGGGGCGGCCCGCCGCACCGGGCACCCCGAGGCCACCGTGCTGATGGCCGCCTGGTGCGCCCTGGTGGCCCACCGGGCGGGCCAGGACAGCTGTGTCACCGCCGTCCCGAGCGCCAACCGGTTCCACGCCCGGGTCGCCCGTTCGGTGACCACCACGTCCCAGGACGCGCTGCTCCACCTCGACGTCCGGGTGCCGACGTTCGACGCCCTGGTCGCCCGGACGTGGGGCGCGGTGCTCGACGCCTACCGGCACAGCCGGTTCGACTCCGTACGGCTGTGGGAGATGATCGACCGGGTCACCGCCGAGCGCGGCAGCCACTTCGGCCGGGACGTGGTGTTCAACGACGTGAGCGCCCTGCCCGCCCCGCTCCTGGGCACCGACGCGCAGGACGGCGCCGACGCCGGGCCGGAGCTGACCTGGGGGCCGCCCCAGACGCTGCCGACCCGGCTGCTCGCCTTCACGTACCGGACGGCACCTCAGCTCCACATCTCCCTGTGGGCCGCCCCTTCGGTGTTCACCCCCGAGGAGGCGGAGGGGTTCCTCTCCGGGCTGGTCCTGCTCCTGGAAGCGGCCGCCGCCGGGGACGTGCCGATGGAGGCGCTGGCCGAGGTGACGGGAGTACGTCCCGCCGAACGCGGACCCGACTGGCACCGGGTCGACGGCTGCTGGGTCTCGCCCGACGCGGTGCGCGACACCCTCGGCCGGGCGGTGGGCGGACTGCCGGTGCGGGTGCAGGTGACCGAGGCGGCCGGCGCGGACCCGCGCCTGACGGCGTACATCGCCCTCGGCGACACCTCGTTGACACCCACCGAGGCCCACCGGGCGCTGACCGCCCTCATCCCGGCGGCCGGTTCAGGGGTCCTGGCACCCCACCGCTACGTACTCGTCGAGAACCCGCCCGCCGAGCCGGACCGGAGCGACGCGTGGCGTCGACTGAACACCATCGATGAAGGGACCGGCAGAAGCCGGCAGGTGTGACATGAGCGTTGACGACACGACCCTCCCGCAGCAGCCGTCCACGCTGCCGAGCCCTTGGCGGTCGCACCGGTTCCGGCTGTTCTTCACGGCCCGCAGCGCGTCGTTGCTGGCCGACGGCATGCTGATGGTCTCGCTGACCACGGCGGTGCTGGGGGCGGGCCACGGTGCGAGCGGCGTCGGGTACGCGCTGGCGGCGTGGATGACCCCGATCGTTCTGCTGGTGCTGTTCGGCGGAGTGCTGGCCGACCGGTTCACGCCGCAGCTGATGATGATCTGCGCGGACGTGGCGCGCATGCTGGCCATGCTCACGCTGGCCGCTCTGCTCTTCTCCTCCGACAGCGTCCCGCTGTGGCAGATCATGGGGCTGATGGCGCTGAGCGGGGCCGCGACGGCGATGTTCCAGCCCGGAATGGCGAGCATGGTGCCCCGGGTCGCGGAGGACATCCAGAAGGCCAACGCGCTGCTGCGGATCTCCGAGGCGCTGAGCACCCTGCTGGGCCCGGGCCTGGCGGGCATCCTCGTCGCGTACTGGCAGGTGTCGGGCTCGTACATCGTCATCGCGGCGGCGTACGCGCTCAGCGCCTTCGTCCTCCTCCCCCTGCGCAAGCTGCACACGGAACGCGACGAGGGCGACGCCCCGATGTGGCGCAGGCTGGCGACGGGCTGGCAGGAGTTCCGGTCCCGCCAGTGGCTGTGGGGCGTGATCGCGGTCTGGTCCGTGTACGGCCTGTTCGTGTTCGGCCCGGCGCTGCCGCTGGGCGCGGCGCTGATGATCGAGCAGCACGGGGCGAGCGGGTACGGCTGGATCGCCTCGGCGGACGGCGCTGGCACGATCATCGGCGGCCTGATCGGCATGCGCGTCCGCCCTCGCCGCCCTCTGGTGGCGGGCGCCCTGGCGATGCTCTGCTTCGCGCTCAACCCGTTGGCCCCGGCCCTGGAATGGTCTTTCGCGGCCACGGCGATCGCCCACGTGATCGCGGGCTACGGCTTCGCGTTCTGGGGCGTGATGTGGGCGACGAGCGTCCAGTCGCACATCCCCCTTACGGTCCTGAGCCGCGTCTCGGCGTACGACGTCGCGGGCTCCATCATGGTCATCCCCCTGGGCCGCGCCCTGGCGGGCCCGGCGGCGGACGCGTTCGGCGCGAACGAGGTGCTGATCTTCTCGTCGGTGATGTCGTGCGCGCTGCTGGCGGTGATGCTGAGCGTCCCGGCGATCCGGGCACTGCGGCGGGCGCCGGGGGGCGTGCTCCGGCCGAAGGCGGAGGGCGAACCGGCGGTCTGACCTCGTGCTGACCCTCGTGCGATCAGACCCGCACAACCGTCACGTCGTACTGCGGGATCCAGGCGTTGCGCGTGACGAGAGCCAGCCGATGGGCCTGCGCCTGAGCGACGAGCAGCCGGTCGAAGGGGTCCTCGTGAACCATCGGCAGCCGCCCGGCGCCCTCAGCTACGCCCGCGACGCGGCCGGTCGGCTCACCACCCGCACGAATGCCCTTGGCCAGACCATCCGCTACGAGCTGGACCGTATCGTCCGCAAGGACGCATCGGGCGCCGTCACCACCTTCGCCTACGATCTCACTGGCCAACTCGCGGAAGCGGTCAACGCGGACGCGACTGTCACCTGGCTCCGCGACCAGTACGGCCGCCTCAAGTCGGAGACGGTCAACGGCAGAACCCTGTCGTACATCTACGACGAACTGGGCCGCCGAACCGGCCGTACAACACCCAGTGGAGCCGTCAGCACCTGGACCTACGATGCGGCAGGACGCCGGACCTCTCTGACGACGTCAGGCCGCACTCTCACCTTCGAGCACGACGCAGCAGGCCAGGAAGTCACCCGCCGCCTGGGCGAACACATCACCATCGCCTCACAGTTCGACGCCAGGGGACGCCTCACCACCCAACAGATCGCGGGGGCAGGCAGAAGCATTCAGCGTCGGGACTACACCTACCGCGCCGATGGCCACCTCGTCGGCCTCACCGACCAGCTCTCCGGAACGAAGACATTCGACGTCGACATGGCGGGCCGCGTAACTGCTGTCCACGCCGCGAACTGGACAGAGCGGTACGCGTACGACGCGGCGGGCAACCAGACGGACGCTTCCTGGCCCAATTCCCACCCCGGCCAGGAAGCCGTCGGACCCCGCTCCTACACCGGCACGACCATCACCCGCGCTGGCAACGTCCGCTACGAACACGACGCACTGGGTCGGATCACCCTGCGCCAGAAAACCCGCCTCTCGCGTAAGCCGGATACCTGGCGATACGAGTGGGACGCCGAGGACCAGGTGCGCTCGGTCACCACACCGGACGGGGCTGTGTGGCTCTACCGGTATGACGCATTGGGACGTCGTGTTTCGAAGCAATGTTCTGACAGAATCAGCAAACCTGCCTCAGAATCAACATTTTTCACTTGGGATGGACTTGCACTCTGCGAACAGTCCAGCAATTCGACGGAGCTGAGCAACCCTGTCTCCTTGACCTGGGACTATCAGGGCAGATTCCCAGTTACTCAAACAGAGCGTGTAACAGCGGGTGACCCATCCGGGCCCCAGATCGCTCAGCGCTTCTTCAGCATTGTCACCGACCTGATCGGCGCCCCTGCAGAACTTATCGACGAAGAGGGCAATGTCGCCTGGCGCACCCGCACTACCCTGTGGGGTGCCACCACGTGGAATTCGGATGCCGGAACGTATACCCCACTACGCTTCCCAGGGCAGTACCGTGACCCAGAATCAGGATTTCACTACAACGTACACCGATACTACGACCCTGAAGCCGCCCGATATTCCTCGACAGATCCACTGGGCCTGCAAGCATCCCCCAATGCGGTAGCCTACGTCGAAAACCCCATCACACAGTATGACCCTCTGAGCCTCTCACCGTACGACTTGCAAGATATGGGTGGCGGTTGGTTCAGGAGTCAAGGGGGGTTGGACTACGGCCCCGGCCACAACGGCGAGCATCGAATCACCCATGTAATGCAGCACGCGAGAGAGGACTTGAGCAAACCAAATCACGGGATTTTCGACACTGGAAGTAAAGGAATTCTGGAAACCGTCGACGAAGCTTGGAATCGGAAAGACTTGGCCGTCAAAATAAACGATCAAGGTGCACGACAAACCTACATAATTCCCATGGGTCGCCAGGTTGGCTTCAATCCGGGAGAGAATTTCATATCTATCACAGTTGAGCATGGAAACGAAGTAATTACCGCATTTCCCAGGAGCTTCAATTGAACAAAAAAATCCTCTGCAGTCATTGCGAGCAGGACTGGCTCGAACTCTTCATGACCCGAATCTCCAAGGAACCCTTTCATATGTGTCCAGAGTGTGAATCAATCTGGCTGGAAGGTCAGGACGTCCACGACGACACGGAGATGTATCTAGGTGAATTTCTCGAGTCCAGAGGGATCTCCTGGGACGGGATCACAAAGTGCACCACCTGATTGGTCTCAATTTACTCACCCCCCTGCCCCATCTTCGCACCTAGGGAGAGTCACCCGATTTCCAGGCACGCACTGCGCCCATATATTGCACCACCCGAGGAGGGGTCCGAGTGGTGGAGTGGGGGGCGCATGCCCCCCACTCCACCAAGCCGCCTGCAAATTATCCCAACTCCGGCTCTTCCTGCCAAGCGCATGCGGAAGCACAGCAGGACTGAAAGCTCCTCGAGGTCGCGATGGTGGAATTCCCTCTGATGGCCCCACATTGGATCTACCTGGTAAGAAACTCAGACGTCCTCGGCACTCTGTACTCCGATGTTCCACCGCTGGAGTCGGTGCGCCTGAGGTCCTTCCATCTCGACTGGCGGGGCCCCGCTCTGACGCTGCGGGTCGACCTCCCCACTTACCCGGACCCGGACCGCGTACCGCTCGAGTGGTCTGAGCGTGGCCACGACAATCTGCAGCTACAGGTGCAGTTCGTGGCCGTGGAAGATCTGACCGTGCGCGGATGGATTCCGACCGTCCCGGTCGATATCAGCCTTGCTGCGCTGCCCTGTCGAAGGATCCTCGTTCGCATCGCCGAAGTCGGCTTCGAGTTCTCCTTCACCGCCAGTGATTCCCTCACCATCGGCCACATCAGTTCATACCGTATGACCGAAACCAGGTCGGACGAGGTTCCTCATAGCTTCGTGAGCCGCCTCGATACGCGCCTGTTCACCTCACCCCCCGGAACACATGAGAGCACCTTCTATCAATGAGCGGGTCTGATTGGGCTCGTCTTCTCGACGACCCGCTATCCATCCAGAGCTTGTACGACGAAGAGCCGGACCTCAACCAGTGCGACCTGTTCCATGTGCTGGCGGACGAGCGAGGAGACAGCATCACGCTGGGATTCAAGACCGCGCACACCCCCGTGCGCAGCAGGCCCGAGTGGGAAGGGAAGGTGTACAACTCCTTCACCTTCTACCTCGTCTTTTCCCGGGTTGAACAACTCAGCGTCCAGGGATGGGCGGCTCCGGCATGCAAGACGGTGTCCATCCGGCGTGACCCCGACGAGAAGCTGTCGGTCGCCATCACGTCGGAGGAGGCGTCCCTCCTCTTTCGCGCCCGTTCCGTCGTCCTGTCCGCAGCGCGCGTGGGGTTGGTGTCGTCATCCGTATAACCGGTGTGGGACAAGGCCCCTCGCGATGGGACTGGCAGGCCTGTGGTTTGGAGGTGGCGGAAGGCGCCGAGGTGCCCACCGCGGCGCCTTCCGCCACCAAGGCTATTCACATGGTCGCCGGTATCGACGTGGAACCGGCCCTGATGATCGATGCAGCGATGCCCGGTGCCCTGGAGCAGCTCGATCTCCAGTGGCACGAAAAGGCGTGGCCCGTGCTCGCCGGCCCGGGGTCCGGGACGTTCCTCATTCTGCCGCCAGGGGGCGGTGGCGCTGCCGTCGGATGGGCCCCCGTAGAGGACATCGCGGCCCCGGGCTTGCCGTCTCGCATTGCTGCGGCGACCGGGACTCCCGAGTTTGTGGCGTTGTCCGCCGATGGGACGCACCTGTGCGCGGCAACGGAGGAAGAGTACGAGTACTGGATCATCGTGCGTTCGCTCGGCTGAGCCGGGCGGTCACGCTCCCCCTCACTCCTCCGGCGGAAAAACCACCTCCCCCGACCCCGCCAGCGTCAGCGTGATCGCCTCCACCGGGCAGCCCTCCGCCGCCGCCAGGACGTGTTCGCCCGCGTCGCGGTCCTCCGTCGTCGGGTGGGACTGGCGGGCAGAGTCCAGGTGGAAGGCGTCGCCCGCGTGGTTGACGCACATGCCGGAGCCGATGCAGACCGAGCGGTCGACCTCCACGTGCCAGCGGTCGCCCATCACGCCTCCCGGTAGCCGGCGGGCAGGTGGATCATCTTGTGCTCGAAGAACTCGCCGTAGCCCTCGGGGCCGAACTCGCGGCCCAGGCCGGAGTTCTTGTAGCCGCCGAACGGGCCGAGCATGTCGAGGCTGAAGGTGTTCACGCTGTACGTGCCCGTGCGGATGCGGCGGGCGATGTCGATGCCGCGTTCCGTGTCCGCCGTCCAGACGCTGCCGCTGAGGCCGTACGGGGAGTCGTCGGCGATGCGGACCGCCTCGGCCTCGTCTCCGTACGGGATCAGGCAGATCACGGGGCCGAAGATCTCCTCGCGGGCGACGCGCATGGAGTTGTCGACCGAGCCGAAGAGGGTGGGTTCGACGTACCAGCCGCGTTCCTGGGAGGCCGGCACGTTGCCTCCTGTGAGGATCTTGGCGCCTTCCTCCTGGCCCAACCTGATGTAGTCCAGGGAGCGTTGCTGCTGGCGTCGGGCCACCAGCGGGCCCAGTTCCGTTGTCGGGTCCAGGGGGTCGCCCACTCGCAGTGCTCCCGCCGCTGCCGCGAACGCCTCCGCTATTTCCTCGTACCGGGAGCGCGGAGCCAGGATGCGGGTCTGCGCCACGCACGCCTGGCCGTTGATCATCCAGGCGAACGGGACGATGCCCGCCACCGCCGCCTCCAGGTCCGCGTCCGGCAGGATCACCGCCGCCGACTTGCCGCCCAACTCCAGGGTGACGCGGGTCAGGTTGCGCGAGGCCACCTCCATCACCCGGCGGCCGGCCGCCACCGAGCCGGTGAAGGAGACCTTGTCCACGTCCGGGTGGCCCACCAGGTACTCGCTGACCTCCCGGTCGGCCGGGAGGATGGAGAGGACTCCGGGCGGCAGGCCCGCCTCCTCGACTATCTCCGCCAACACATAAGCGTCCAGCGGGGTTTCCGGGGAGACCTTCAACACCGCCGTGCAACCCGCCAGCAGCGCCGGGGCCAGCTTCGCCGCCGCCGTGAACTGCGGGACGTTCCAGGGGACGACCGCCGCCACCACGCCCACCGGTTCGCGGCGGAGCAGCAGCGGGCCGAGGACGCCGTCGCGCCGTTCCTCGTAAGGGAACGTCCGCGCCACCGTGATCGCCGAGTCCCAGACCATCATCGCGGCCAGCGCCTGCACCATGACGCTCGCGCTGTACGGGGTGCCGTTCTGCGCACTGATCAGGCGCGCGAACTCCTCGTGGCGTACGGCGAAGGCATCCTTGATCCGCGTGATCACCGCGATCCGGTCATCCAGCGGCATGCGTGGCCAGGGGCCCTCGTCGAAGGCCTGGCGGGCCGCCGCGACCGCCCGGTCCACGTCGGCCTTCGAAGCGTGCGGCACCCGGCCGATGACCTGTTCGGTGTGCGGGGAGATCACCTCGATGACCTCGGTGGAGAGCGGATCGGTGAACTCCCCGCCGATGAAGAGGCGTCCGTGCTCCACCAGCTCCGTACGTTCCGTCATGGCCTTCGCCTCCCGTGAACCCGTACGCCAGTACATCCTCAGCTGACTGTTCGTCAGAACTGATACCAGTTCTTGTTTCAGTAGTCCACGGGGGACGCGGCGTCAATGACCCCCGCCCTCCTCCGACTTGGTAGGCCCGGGCTACCACTGGAACGAGTTCTCGTTACAGTGGAGGCCGAAGCGGAGAAGGGGAGCCCATGGCGCAGGTGACTCACGGGACCGGGACGCAGGTGGCCGATCACGGCGGGGGTGTCCACAGCATCAGGGTGCCCATCCCGGACAATCCCCTCGGGCACACCCTGGTCCACCTCGTCGACACCGACCGGGGGCCCGTCCTCATCGATACCGGCTGGGACGACCCCGCCTCCTGGGACGCCCTGGTCGCCGGGCTCTCCGCCCTCGGCACCGCCGTCACCGACATCCACGGCGTCGTCATCACCCACCACCACCCCGACCACCACGGCCTCTCCGGCCAGGTCCGCGAGGCGTCCGGGGCATGGATCGCGATGCACGAGGCCGACACCGCGATCGTCCGGCGTACCCGGGACGCCGAGCCCGGCACCTGGATCGACTACCTCACCCGCAAGCTCGCCGCCGTCGGCGCGCCAGACGACCACCTCGCCCCGCTGCGCGCCGCCCGCAGCGGAGGGCGGCTGCGGACCCTGCCCGGGCTGCGCGCCGCCCTGCCGGACAGGGAGATCGCCCCCGGTGAGCTGCTCGACCTCGCCGGGCGGCGGCTCCGTGCCGTCTGGACCCCCGGGCACACCCCGGGCCACGTCTGCCTCCACCTGGAGGAGCGGCATCCCGCCGGGCTGGCCGGGAACGGGCGGCTGTTCTCCGGCGATCACCTGCTGCCGGGGATCAGTCCGCACATCGGGCTGTACGAGGACCCGGACGACACCGCCGTCACCGATCCGCTGGGCGACTACCTCGCCTCGCTGGAGCGGATCGACCGGCTCGGGGTGGCGGAGGTGCTGCCCGCGCACCAGCACGCCTTCACCGATGCGGGCGGGCGCGTGCGGGAGCTGCTGGACCACCACGAGGAGCGGCTGACCGGGCTCCTCGCCCTGCTCGCCACGCCCCTCACCCCGTGGCAGCTCGCCGAGCGGATGGAGTGGAACCGGCCCTGGGAGCAGATCCCGCACGGTTCGCGGTCCATCGCCGTGTCGGAGGCCGAGTCCCACCTGCGGCGGCTCGTGAAGCTCGGCCGCGCGGAGGCCGTCCCTGGCGGGACCCCGGTGACGTACATCGCCGTGTGACGTCCCGCCCCGGCGTGGCCCGCGCCCCGGTGACGTACGTCGCCGTCCGAGCCCCGCCGTGCCCAGGCCTCGGTGACGTACATCGCCACGTGCGGCCCCCGGCCCCTCCCCTACGGACCGGTAGAGTGGGCAGGTCGTCATCATGCCCGTACAGGGGGACGCCGGAGACCGTCCGGCGCAGCGCCCCAGCCGTGACCCGTCCGTCCGACGGCAGCCGGACCGCCCTCCGCGGAGCGTGACCGGCTCGGGCCACCGGAACCCCGGTGGCCGGCACCGTCGAGGCATACGGGGCCGGAGCCCGGTGCCCTCGTGCGCCCGGGGAGTCCGGCCCTCGCAGGAGAGGCCCAGCCAGCCATGACCGTACGCCGCAGCGCAGCCGCGCTCGCGACCACCGCCGTGCTCCTGGGCGTCGCCGCCCCCGTGGCGGTCGCCCCTGTGGCGGTAGCCGCACCGAGTCCCTCTCCGTCGGCGGATCTGCCGGCCGGGCTCTACGGCACCACGGACCCCACCTACGACGGGGTGTGGCGGCAGTCGCTCGCCTTCCTCGCGCAGAAGATCGAGTACGTCACGCCGTCGACGCAGGCGGTCGACTGGCTGGTGGGCCAGCAGTGCGACAGCGGGGCGTTCACCTCGTACCGGGACGCCTCCAAGCCCTGCGACGCGTCGACGGTGATGGACACCAACGCCACCGCCGTCGCCGTCCAGGCCCTCGTCGAGATCAACCAGCACCGCGAGGACGCCAACAACGGCGCCGACTGGCTGAAGTCCGTGCAGAACGAGGACGGCGGCTGGGGCTACAACCCGGGCAGCCCGTCCGACGCGAACTCCACCTCCATCGTCATCGGCGCACTCGCCCGCACCGGTGTTCCGGTCAACGAGCTCACCACCAAGAACGGCAGCACCCCCTACACCGCGCTCCAGTCCCTGGCGATCGCCTGCGGCGAGAAGGACGGCGGCGCGTTCGCCTACCAGCCGGGCAAGAAGGGCGAGCTGACCGCCAACATGGACGCCACCGCGGCCTCCGTGCTCGGCCTGATGGGCAAGGGCATCGCCTCCGGCACGTCCAACGCGGTCAAGGACCCCTCCTGCACGAAGGGCGACGACCTCAGCCCGGAGCAGACCGCCCAGAACGGCGCCTCCTTCCTCGCGGACACGCTGAAGAAGCAGCCGTATCTGGAGCAGGCCCCGATGCCGGGCGCCGAGGAATCCGCCCCGCAGCCCGACTTCGGCAACACCGCGGACGCCGTCGTCGCGCTCGCCGCCTCCGGGCACGCGGACAAGGCCAAGGCATCGGTGGCCTGGCTGCAGAAGAACGCCACGGGCTGGGCGAAGCAGGGCGGTCCGGCCGCCACCGGACAGCTGATCCTCGCCGCGCACGCCACCGGCGCCGACGCGCGCAGCTTCGGCGGCGTCGACCTCGTCAAGCAGCTCAACTCGATGGGGCCCTCCCCGGCCGCCACCGCCCTCCCCTCGCCGACGCCGACCGGTCCGCAGCCCTCCAGCGGCACCGACAGCGACGACGGCGGGCTGAGCCTGGGATGGCTGATCGGCATCGGGCTGCTCGCCGGCACCGGCATCGGCTTCCTGCTCAGCATGCGCCGGAAGAAGCAGCAGCCGTGAGCCCTGCACAGGCCACCGCCCGGCTGCGCGTTCCCCTCGTCGCCCTGCTGGCCGCCCTCGTCGCCGTCTCCGCCGTGCTCCTCGGCGCGGGAAGCGCCCAGGCCGCCGGCTACCGCTACTGGTCCTTCTGGGAGGGCAACGGCAAGAACTGGGAGTACGCCACCCAGGGGCCGTCCCTCCTGCGCCCCGACGACGGTACGGTCCAGGGCTTCCGGTTCGCCGTCAGCGAGGACTCGGGCGACGCCGACCAGCCGCGCCGCGCCCCCGACTTCGGGGCGATCTGCGCGGACACCCCGGCACAGGACGGGAAGAAGCGGGTGGCGCTGGTGATCGACTCGGGGACGACCACGGACGCTCCGGACGGGGAGAAGCCGCCCGCCCTGCGTACGGTCTGCGCCCAGGTCGCGCCGGACGCCAGCAGCGCGGAGGCGCTCGCGGCGGTGGCGAAGCCGCTGCGGTACGACGACAGCGCCATGCTCTGCGCGATCTCCGGCTATCCGAAGACGGGCTGCGGCGAGCAGGTGTCCGGCGACAGCGGCAGCGCGAAGCCGTCCGAGCCCGCGAAGACCACCGACGACCAGGACAAGGGCGAGGAAAGTGACGGCGGCGGTCCGTCCGTCGGGCTTCTCGTCGGCATCGGCGCCGTCCTGCTGCTCGGCATCGCCGCCGTCGCCCAGGCCCGCCGCCGCCGGTGACCGCCGCCCCGGCCCGGCTGCTGCGCCGCGCCCTGCACGCCCCCGAGGCGGACCGCGCCAACGCGCTGCCCGCCGGGGCGTGGTGGCTGTGGGCTCTGGGGCTCGCCACCGCCGCGTCCCGGACCACCAACCCGCTGCTGCTCGGGCTGCTGGTCGCTGTGGCCGGGTACGTGGTGGCGGCCCGGCGTACGGACGCGCCGTGGGCCCGTTCGTACGGGGCGTTCATCAAGCTCGGGCTCTTCGTCGTGGCGCTGCGCCTGGTCTTCTCCGTCTTCCTCGGCTCGCAGATCCCCGGCACGCACACCGTGTTCACTCTCCCCGAACTGCCGCTGCCCGACTGGGCACAGGGCGTGCGGATCGGCGGCCGGGTCACCGCCGAGCAGCTCGTCTTCTCGCTCTACGACGGGATGAAGCTGGCCACCCTGCTGATCTGCGTCGGCGCCGCGAACGCGCTGGCCAACCCGGCGCGGCTGCTGAAGTCGCTGCCCGGTGCGCTGTACGAGGCCGGGGTCGCCGTCGTGGTCGCGATGACGTTCGCGCCGAACATGGTGGCCGACGTGATCCGGCTGCGCACCGCGCGCCGGCTGCGCGGGCGGCCGACCGGCGGGGTGCGGGCGGTGGCGCAGATCGGGCTGCCGGTGCTGGAGGGCGCGCTGGAGCGGTCGGTGGCGGTGGCCGCGTCGATGGACGCGCGGGGGTACGGGCGTACCGCCCAGGTCCCGGCGGCCGTCCGGCACACCACGAACGTCTTCACCCTGGGCGGCCTGCTCGGGGTGTGCGCCGGTACGTACGGGCTGCTGGCCGCGCAGGGGGCGGTGTACGGGCTGCCGTTGCTGCTGGCCGGACTGGTCACCGCGATGGCCGGGCTGCGGCTCGGCGGGCGGCGCTCGGTGCGCACCCGCTATCGCCCGGACCGGTGGGGTGTGCGGGCCTGGCTGGTGGCGTGCTCGGGTGCGGCGGTCGCGGCGGCGATGATCTGGGCGGGCGCGGTGGATCCGGAGGCGCTGCGCCCCGGTGTCGTACCGCTGACCGCGCCGGTGCTGCCGCTGTGGCCCGCGGCGGCGGTGCTGATCGGGCTGCTGCCCGCGCTGGTCGCCCCCGTACCGCCGTCGAACCGGGCAGCCGACAGACCAGCGCGACGCGGCAAGGAGCAGGCGTGATCAGGTTCGAGCGGGTCTCCGTGCGGTACGAGGGCGCGGAGCGTCCCACGCTGTCCGGGGTCGACCTCACGGTCCCCGAGGGCGAACTCGTGCTGCTCGTCGGCCCCTCCGGTGTCGGTAAGTCGACTTTGCTGGGTACGGTCTCGGGGCTCGTCCCGCACTTCACGGGCGGTCTGCTGTCGGGCCGCGTCACGGTGGACGGCCGCGACACCCGTACGCACAAGCCGCGTGAGCTGGCCGATCTGGTCGGGACGGTGGGCCAGGACCCCCTGGCGCACTTCGTCACGGACACCGTCGAGGACGAACTCGCGTACGGCATGGAGTCGCTGGGTCTCGCCCCGGACGTGATGCGCCGCCGGGTCGAGGAGACCCTCGATCTGCTGGGCCTGGCCGAGCTGCGCGACCGGCCGATCGCGACCCTGTCGGGCGGCCAGCAGCAGCGGGTGGCGATCGGTTCGGTGCTCACGCCGCACCCGAAGGTGCTGGTGCTGGACGAGCCGACCTCGGCGCTGGACCCGGCGGCGGCCGAGGAGGTCCTCGCGGTGCTCCAGCGGCTGGTGCACGACCTGGGCACGACCGTGCTGATGGCCGAACACCGGCTGGAGCGGGTCGTGCAGTACGCGGACCAGGTCGTCCTGCTGCCCGCCCCGGGGGCGTCCCCGGTGATGGGGCCGCCCGCCGAGATCATGAAGGTGTCGCCGGTCCGGCCGCCGGTGGCCGAGCTGGGCCTGCTGGCGGGCTGGGACCCGCTGCCCCTGTCGGTACGGGACGCCCGGCGCGGCGCGGGCGGGCTGCGGGAGCGGCTGGCGGGGGCCGCGGTGCCCGTGCGGGCGGACGTTGCCCCGACGTCGGGGCCGGTGCCCGCACCGGTGCCGGTGGTCGCCGCGGAGCGCTCGCTCCCCGGCCGCCTCGCCCGGCTGCTGGGACGAGGCCCCGCCGCCCCGGTCACCCCGGCCGCCGCCGATCCGGTCACCCGCGTCGATGGGCTCGGCGTGCGGCGCGGCCGGGTCGAGGCGCTGCGGCGGGTGACGCTCACCGTGGCCCCGGGCGAGACGGTGGCCCTGATGGGGCGCAACGGGGCCGGCAAGTCCACCCTGCTGGGCGCGCTCGTCGGCATGATCGAGCCCACGGCGGGCTCCGTGCGCGTCGGCGGCCTGGCCCCGGCCCGGACGGACCCGCGGGCGATGGTGCGCCGGGTCGGCCTCGTACCGCAGGAGCCGCGCGATCTGCTGTACGCGGACACGGTGGCCGCCGAGTGCGCCGCCGCCGACCGGGACGCGGGCGCGGCGGAGGGCACCTGCCGGGCGCTGGTGTCGGAGCTGCTGCCGGGGGTCGGGGACGACACCCACCCCCGGGATCTGTCCGAGGGGCAGCGCCTCGCGCTCGCCCTGGCGCTGGTGCTGACGGGCCGCCCGCCGTTGTTGCTGCTGGACGAGCCGACGCGCGGCCTGGACTACGCGGCGAAGGCCCGGCTCGTCGGCGTACTGCGCGGGCTCGCGGCCGAGGGGCACGCGATCGTCCTGGCGACCCACGACGTGGAACTGGCGGCGGAGCTGGCGCACCGGGTGGTGATCCTCGCGGACGGGGAGGTCGTCGCGGACGGCCCGACCGGTCAGGTGGTGGTCTCCTCCCCCGCGTTCGCCCCGCAGACGGCGAAGATCCTCGCCCCGCAGGAGTGGCTGACCGTGTCCCAGGTGCGCGGGGCGCTGGAGGCGGGAGCGTGAAGGCGATGACGGACGTCACCGAACGGGCTCCCCGGCCCGTGCGGCTCGGACCGAAGTCGGTGGCCGTGCTGCTGCTGACCGGGGCCGTCGGTGTGGTCGCCTTCGGGTGGCCGCTGCTGGCGGACGCCGAGTCCGGGCTCGCGCACGCGAAGGACGCGCCCTGGCTGTTCGCGGTGCTCCTGCCGCTGCTCGTCGCGGTGGTGGTGGCGACGATCTCCGAGTCCGGGATGGACGCGAAGGCCGTCGCGATGCTCGGCGTGCTGGCGGCGGTCGGGGCGGCCTTGCGCCCGCTCGGTGCCGGGACGGCGGGGCTGGAGCCGATGTTCTTCCTGATGGTGCTGAGCGGCCGGGTGCTCGGACCCGGGTTCGGCTTCGTGCTCGGCTCGGTGACCATGTTCGCCTCGGCGCTGCTGACGGGCGGGGTCGGGCCGTGGATGCCGTTCCAGATGCTGTCGATGGGCTGGTTCACGATGGGCGCGGGCCTGCTGCCGGGGCCCGACCGGCTGCGCGGGCGGGCGGAGCTGGCGATGCTCGCGGTGTACGGGTGCGTGGCGGCGTTCGCGTACGGCACGGTGATGAATCTGCAGGGGTGGGTGATCCTCACCGAGCTGGGTTCGGGGATCTCGTTCGTCCCGGGCGACCCGCTGCACGAGAACCTGGTGCGGTTCCTCGCCTACTGCGCGGCGACCTCGCTGGGCTGGGACCTGGGGCGGGCGGTGCTGACGGTGGTCCTGACCCTCGCGCTCGGCCCGACGCTGCTGAAGGCGCTGCGCCGGGCCACCCGCCGCGCCGCGTTCGACGCGCGGGCAGCGTTCGGGGAGCCGGAGAAGCAGCCCGAGGGGACGGCCCCGGGCTCATCGTGAAGGGCCGTGAGGGGTCACAGCCGCTGGATGATCGTCCCCGTCGCCAGCGCTCCTCCCGCGCACATCGTGATCAGCGCGAACTCCTTGTCGCGCCGTTCCAGTTCGTGCAGGGCCGTGGTGATCAGCCGGGCGCCCGTCGCGCCGACCGGGTGTCCCAGAGCGATCGCGCCGCCGTTGACGTTGACCTTCTCCAGGCCGTCGAGATCCGCCTCGAACTGCTGCGCCCAGCTGAGGACCACGGACGCGAACGCCTCGTTGATCTCGACGAGGTCGATGTCCCGCAGCGACATCCCGGCCTTGCCGAGCACCGCCCGGGTCGCGTCGATCGGACCGTCGAGGTGGAAGTGCGGGTCCGAGCCGACGAGGGCCTGGGCCACGATCCGGGCCCGGGGCCTGAGCTTCAGGGCTCGCGCCATGCGCTTGGAGGACCACAGGATGGCCGCGGCGCCGTCGGATATCTGCGAGGAGTTGCCCGCCGTGTGGATCGCGCTCGGCATCACGGCCTTCAGCCCGGCGAGCGCCTCCATCGAGGTGTCGCGCAGCCCCTCGTCCCGGTCGACGAGCCGCCACATGCCTTGCCCGGCCGCCTGCTCCTCCTCGGTGGTCGGGACCTGGACGGCGTACGTCTCGCGTTTGAAGCGCTCCTCGGCCCAGGCGGCCGCCGCCCGCTGCTGGGAGAGCAGGCCGAGGGCGTCGACCCGCTCCCGGGTCAGACCGCGTTTGCGGGCGATGCGCTCGGCGGCCTCGAACTGGTTGGGCAGGTCGACGTTCCACTCGTCGGGCCAGGGCTTTCCCGGGCCGTGCTTGGAGCCGCTGCCCAGCGGCACCCGGGACATCGCCTCGACGCCGCAGCTGATGCCGACGTCGATGACCCCGGCGGCCACCATGTTGGCGACCATGTGGGAGGCCTGCTGCGAGGAGCCGCACTGGCAGTCCACGGTGGTGGCGGCGGTCTCGTAGGGCAGGCCGACGGTCAGCCAGGCGGTGCGGGCCGGGTTCATCGACTGCTCGCCGGCGTGGGTGACGGTGCCGCCGACGATCTGTTCGACGCAGTCGGCCTGGATGCCGGTGCGGCCGAGAAGTTCACGGTAGGTCTCGCCCAGCAGATAGGCGGGGTGCAGATTGGCGAGTGCGCCTCCGCGCTTGCCGATGGGGGTGCGTACGGCTTCGACGATGACGGGTTCCGCGGCCATGAGCTCGTCCTCTCCTCGCGCTTCCGCAGGGGGCGTCCCGGCGCCCGCGGAAGGAACTAGTACGCGTTCTAGTTCTGCCCAGCAGTCTCGTGACGGCGGCCCGGCTGCGCAAGGGGCGTGCATGCGCCGCCCGTCGCACGCCCCCAACGGATCCGGCCACGGCTCTTGCCACTTGCAGAACTCGTCACTACCTTGCGGGCAACTCCTGATGGGTCGTCAGAACCAGAGTGGCGCGCCCATCGGACTCGGACGGTTCGCGATCAGATCCGGAGTGGAGAGGTGCCCATGCGCTGCCCCCATCTACCCGACGGGTTCGACTTCACCGATCCCGATCTCCTCCAAGACCGCGTACCGCACCCGGAGTTCGCCCTGATGCGGGAGACCGCACCGGTCTGGTGGTGCACCCAGCCGCCCAACATCTCCGGGTTCGGCGACGAGGGCTACTGGGTCGTCACCCGGCACGCGGACGTCAAGTACGTCTCCACGCACCCGGAGTTGTTCTCCTCGAACACCAACACCGCCGTCATCCGCTTCAACGAGACGATCAGCCGCGACCAGATCGACGTCCAGAAACTGATCATGCTGAACATGGACCCGCCGGAGCACACCCGGGTCCGCCAGATCGTCCAGCGCGGCTTCACCCCGCGCGCGGTGCGCTCGCTGGAGGCGGCCCTGCGCTCCCGGGCCCGTTCCATCGTCGAGACGGCCCTCGCGTCGGCGGACGCGGAAGGCTCCTTCGACTTCGTGACGAACATCGCGGTGGAGCTGCCGCTCCAGGCCATCGCCGAACTCATCGGCGTACCGCAGGACGACCGGTCCAAGATCTTCGACTGGTCCAACAAGATGGCCGCGTACGACGATCCGGAGTACGCGATCACCGAGGAGGTCGGCGCCGAGGCGGCGATGGAGATCGTGGCGTACTCGATGAACCTGGCGGCGGCCCGCAAGGAGTGCCCGGCCCAGGACATCGTCACGCAGCTGGTCGCGGCGGAGGGCGAAGGGAACCTGTCCTCCGACGAGTTCGGGTTCTTCGTGATCCTGCTCGCGGTGGCCGGCAACGAGACGACCCGTAACGCGATCAGCCACGGCATGCACGCCTTCCTCACCCATCCCGAGCAGTGGGAGCTGTACAAGCGGGAGCGCCCGAAGACCACGGCCGAGGAGATCGTGCGCTGGGCGACGCCGGTCGTCTCCTTCCAGCGGACCGCCACCCAGGATGTGGAGCTGGGCGGTCAGCTGATCAGGAAGGGCGATCGGGTGGGTCTCTTCTACTCCTCGGCCAACAACGACCCGGAGGTGTTCGAGGCCCCGGAGACCTTCGACATCACCCGCGACCCCAACCCGCACCTCGGGTTCGGGGGCGGCGGCCCGCACTTCTGCCTGGGCAAGTCGCTGGCCGTGATGGAGATCGACCTGATCTTCAGCGCCGTCGCCGATGTGCTGCCGGACCTGCGGCTGCTGGAGGAGCCGCGGCGGCTGCGGTCGGCCTGGCTCAACGGGATCAAGCAGCTCCAGGTGACCACGGCGGCGGAAGCCTGACACCGGTCCCGAGTGGCGGGGCGGGCACGACGGGCGGACCATGTAAGGACGCGGCGATCCACGCCGAAGGGGTGCCGGGACGGCGAACGTCGTCCCGGCACCCCTTCGGCCTGCTCACCCGCTGTGTGCCGCCTCCTGCTTCCTGGCCGGTACGGGCTCCGCCTGCTCGGCCGCCGGTTCCGCGGGCGGCGGCTCGACGGGTTCCACCGCCGCACCCCGCTCCTCGTCGACCAGCTTCCGCGGCCCCGACAGCACGTACGTCAGCCCGAAGCCCGCCGCCACGACGAGCGCGCCGCCGACCGCGTCGAGCACCCAGTGGTTGGCGGTGGCCACGATCGCGGCGATGGTGAAGAGCGGGTGCAGCAGGCCGAGCGCCTTCATCCACAGCTTCGGGGCCAGCATCACGATGACCACACCGCACCACAGTGACCAGCCGAAGTGCAGCGACGGCATCGCCGCGTACTGGTTGGTGACGGTGGTCAGCGTCCCGTAGTCGGGCTTCGCGAAGTCCTGCACCCCGTGGACGGTGTCGATGAAGCCGAGGCCGGGCATGAGCCGGGGCGGGGCCAGGGGGTAGAGCCAGAAGCCGACGAGCGCGAGGAGCGTGGCGAAGCCGATGGAGGAGCGGACCCAGCGGTAGTCGGCGGGGCGGCGGACGTACAGCACGCCGAGGATCGTCAGCGGGACGATGAAGTGGAACGTGGAGTAGTAGTAGTCGAAGAACTCCCGCAGCCAGTCGATCTTGACGACGGCGTGGTTGACCCAGTGCTCGATGTCGATGTGCAGCCACTGCTCGATGGCGTGGATCTGCCGGCCGTGCTCCTCGGCGAGCGGGCGGCCCGCCCGGGCGGCGAGGCGCACCTGGGCGTAGGCGTCGTAGACGACCCGGATGAGCAGGAGTTCCAGCAGCAGGTTGGGGCGGGTGAAGACCCGGCGCCAGAACGGCAGGAGCGGCACGCGTCTCCAGCGCGCCGCGACCGGTTTCGCGTAGTCGGTGGGGACCGGGTGCTGCCAGTACGGCGAGGTGCGGGGCAGGAACGGGGCGAGGCAGGCCGCGCCGAGCGCCGTGAGGAGCAGGATGTTGTCGCGCACGGGGAAGAGCGGCTCGATGTTCGGCAGGAGCATCGTGCCCGGCAGGGTGACGGCGAGCACCACCACGGACGGCCAGACCAGCCGGTCGGAGGCCCTCTTGCCGACCTTGCCGACGACCGCGAGGAGCACCCAGAGCAGCTGGTGCTGCCAGGCGGTCGGTGAGACGGCGACGACGACGCAGCCGGTAACGGCCACCGCGAGGAGCAGTTGGCCGTCCTCGGCGTACCGCACCGCGCGCCGCAGCCCCAGCACCACGACGGCGGCGGAGAGCACCAGGAACAGGGCGATCTCCGCGGGGCCTTCGAGGCCGAGCCGGAGCAGCGCCCCGTGCAGGGACTGGTTGGCGAGGCTGTCCGGCCGCTCCCCCAGTCCGGCGCCCGCGAGATGGTGCACCCAGTACGTCCACGAGTCCCTCGGTGCCGCGGCCCAGGCGACGGCCGTGGCGAGGGCGAAGGTCGCGCCCGCGCTCACCGACGCCTGTCGCCTGCCGGTCAGCCAGAGCAGGGCGGCGAAGAGGACCAGCACCGGCTGGAAGGCGGCGGCGATGCCGACGAGGACGCCCGCCGCCCGGTTCTCCCGGACGACGAACCAGGCCAGGAGCACCAGCAGGACGGGCAGGATGCTCGTCTGGCCCAGGTGCAGGGCGTTGCGGACCGGCAGCGACAGCATGAACAGGCTGATCGCGACGGGGGCCGCGAGCAGGGCCGTCCGGCGGCCCACCGGCCCGGGGAGCGCCTTGGCCGCGACGAGGCCGAGGGCGACGACGAGCAGCAGGGACCCGAACGTCCAGGCCACGCCCAGGGTCTGCTGGGCCGTGGCGGTGAGCGGTTTCAGGACGAGCCCGGCGAAGGGCGTCCCGGTGAACCGGCCGCTGTCGTACAGCGAGCCCGTCATGTGCAGGACGCCGTTCTCCCCGATCCAGGTCTCCAGATCGAGGAGCCGTTCCCCCGGTGGCTGCCGGAGCACCACCGCCACCTGCCGTACCGCGAGCACGGCCACGACCAGCCAGAGCAGGGCCCTGGTCAGCCCCGCCCCCGCTCCCGTGTCCGCCGCCGCGTCACCGCGCACACTGTGATCCGCATTCACCACGCTGCGCCGACCCTCCCACCCGTTCCGTGCATCGCCCTTGGAAGTGGGGGCCATGCAGGATGAAGCCTCGCATTGCCCTACGAGGTAGACCCAATCAACCCCCTCTTTGCCTGGCTGTCATCCTGCTTTGGTCCGGAAGATTTCCTCCGTGGGGATGACGGGGGCGCCGGAATGCCTCGGGCGGGCGCGGGGAGGCCTCAGGCGTCCGGGCCGGCGGGGGCGTCCGCCTGCCAGGCGGTGAACAGGGGTACGTCGTCGGCTCCGGCCAGCACGACCATGCCGAAGGGCCGGTCGAAGGCGATGTGGTGCACCCGCTGCGGCCGGGGCGCGGCGCCCGCCGGCGCCATGGCGACCACCGTCACGGCGGCGGCCTCCACGCCCTCTTCGGCGATCTTCAGGACGGCCTCCTGGATCACGTCGGAGACGAGGAGGCGTTCGGGCGAGAGGCCGGAGAAGTCGGCGTCGTCGGAGGTGGCGAGCCGTACGCCGAGGGCGGGCAGCTGCTCGGTGACGGCCACCCGGGTCCGCAGGGCGAGCCGCGGCAGCCCGACGGTCACCCGGTCGGCGTCCAGCGGGGTGCCCGCGGTCCGGGGCGCCCAGGCCACGGGCAGCACACGTTCCGGGCCGGCCCCCGGCTCGCCCAGGACGAGACGGACCCGGGCCCCGGGGGCGCCGTCGGGCTCCCGCGCGCAGCGCAGTTCGACGACGTAGGCCCCGCCGGCCGTCCAGGCGTCGGCCATCGGCACGTCCTTGGACATGGTCGGCACCGGGCGGACCGTCCCCGCCGCGTCGGTGAACGGCAGGTCCCGGGTGCGCCACCCCTCGAACGGCTTCTCCCAGCGGGCCTTCAGCGCCAGGACGTTGACCAGGGCGAGCAGGGTGTCGTCGGTGAGCTCCAGCGGCAGCCGCTCGATCAGCCCGCCGGTGGCCTCGCGCACCCAGGCGTCGACGGCCGCCGGGTCCATCGGGTCGAAGCGGACGTCCGGCAGCGCCTCCCGGTACGCGCGCAGCACGGGCACCCGGCTCCAGACCCGGGTGGCCACGCCCAGCGCCCCGGTCGCCGCCAGCTCCCGGGCCACCTCCGTGGCGACCGGGGCGGCCTCCCGGTCGGCGGTGCCTAGGAGGGCCCGCAGCTCGGCCGCGGTCCCGCCGCGGGCGCCCGCGGCGACGGCGGCCAGGGCGAGCCACAGCCCGGCGGGCGAACAGACGAAGCCGGCGGCCGGCACGGCAGGGTCCCGGCGCCACCACCGCCCTCGGCCCTGGCCGGCTGATCCGGCTGTTGTGCCGGCGGCCATGCCGTCCTGTATCCAGCGTTCGGCGAGATGCTGGATCGCCCGGGTGGTGGATATCTGCGATGTCGCGGACACGTCGGTCACTGCTGCCCCCTGCACAGGTAATTGCGTCGTCGTCAGGCCGTACGGCAGCAAGAATGCCTGACATGACCTGGACCGTGGCCGCCGAACGATTCGACTCCCCCGACGCGAGCGCGTTGCGCCGTGACTACTACGACGAGGTCGCGAGCCGCTACTGGAACCGGCCCGCGACCGCCGAGGAGATCGCCGACGGGCTCGACGACGACGGGGCCGACCTGCTCGTACCGCCGACCGGTCAGTTCGTCGTCGGCCGGTACGGCAGCGAGGCGGCGAGCTGTGCCGGGCTGGTGCTCACGGAAGAGGCCGGGCCGGGTACGGCGGAGCTGACGCGGGTGTACGTGCGCCCGGCGTTCCGGGGCACGGGCGGCGGCGGGCTGCTGCTGGCCGCGGTGGAGAAGGAGGCGAGGGCGTCCGGCGTACGGCTGCTGCGGCTGGACACCCGCAACGATCTGGTCGAGGCGCGCGGTCTGTACACGAAGCACGGGTACCGGGAGGTGCCGGCGTTCCACCGCCGCAACCCGTACGCGGAGCACTGGTTCGCCAAGGAGCTGTGACCCGGCTCCGCGCGCGTGAACCGTTCGGGCTCAGGCGGGCGGGTGCGGGTGGCCGTGGTCGTCCCGGTCGTCGAGGGCCCGGTCGTGGGCCTCGCGCTCGTCGCGGCGCAGGTGGGCCTCGTGGTCGCGGGGAGGCGTCGGTGAGTGGGGCCGTTCCCTGGTCGAGCCGCTGACCTCGGCGGTCAGTTCATGGACGAGTTTGACCAGGTCGGTGGGGCGCTCGGGCCCCCACCAGTCGCCGAGGAGTTCGGCGAGCGAGTCCTCGCGGGCCTGCGAGAGCCGGACGACGGCCTCGGCCCCGGAGTCGGTGAGGATCATCTGCAGGCCCTCCCGGCGGGCCAGTCCGCGTTCCTCGATCTGGCGGGCAGCGTCGGTGATCACGTGCAGCGGTACGGGAGCCGTCTCGGCGAGCCGGGCGGGTTCGACCATGCCGTGCCGCTTGATCCGCAGGAGCAGCCAGCCGGCCGCGGGCAGCAGGTCGTACCCCGCCCGCGCGGTGATCTTCTCGTAGATCTCGCGGCGGCCCTCCCGGGTGGCGAGCACGGACAGGGCGCGGGCGCACTCGTCGTACGAGGAGCGCTCGACGGGGTTGGAGGCGAGGGTCTGGCTCGTGTCCGGGGCGGTCACCGAGCCCCGGAGCTTGTCCTCGCGGAGGAACCAGGCGAGGACGAAGGCCAGGAGGACGACCGGGGCGGCGTACAGGAAGACGTCCGTGATGGAGGTCGAGTACGCGCCGAGGACCGAGGGCCGCAGGTCGGCGGGGAGCTGCCCGATGGCCCGGGGGTCGGCGGAGAGGCTCCCCGCGTCGATGCCCGGGGGCAGCGGCTGCCCGGCGAGGGCGTCCGTCAGCTGGCCGGTCAGCCGGTTGGTGAAGATGGTCCCGAAGACGGCCACGCCGAACGCCGCGCCGATGGACCGGAAGAACGTCGCGCCGGAGGTGGCGACCCCGAGGTCCTGGTAGGAGACGGAGTTCTGGGCGACCAGGACGAGGACCTGCATCACCAGGCCGAGACCGGCGCCGAAGACGAAGAAGTAGGCGCTCATCAGCCAGGTGGAGCTGGACTCGTCGAGGCGGTGGAGCAGCAGGAGGCCGACGGTGGTGAGGGCCGTGCCGAGGACCGGGAAGACCTTCCAGCGGCCGGTGCGGCTGACGATCTGGCCGGAGGCGGTCGAGGTGATCAGCAGGCCGAACACCATCGGCAGCATGTGCACGCCGGACATCGTCGGGGTGATGTCGTGGACCACCTGGAGGAACGTCGGCAGGTAGGTCATCGCGCCGAACATGGCGAAGCCGATGACGAAGCTGATCACGGCGACGAGGGTGAAGGTGCGGATCCGGAACAGCTTCAGCGGCAGCACGGGCTCGACGGCACGCCGTTCGGCGGCGATGAAGGCCACGAGCAGGACGACGGCGAGCACCGCGAGCGCGATGATCTGCGGGGAGCTCCAGGCCCAGGTCGTCCCGCCGAGGGAGGCGATGAGCACCAGGCTGGTCGCGACGGCCGCGATGAGGAAGGTGCCGAGGTAGTCGATGGTGTGCTTCTCGCGGCGGACCGGGATGTGCAGGACGGCCGCGATGACGCCCAGCGCGACGACGCCGATCGGCAGGTTGATGTAGAAGACCCAGCGCCAGCTGAGGTGTTCGGTGAAGAAGCCGCCGAGGAGCGGTCCGAGGACGCTCGTCACGCCGAAGACGGCACCGAAGAGCCCTTGGTACTTGCCGCGTTCGCGCGGGGTGACGAGGTCGCCGACGATCGCCATGGACAGCACCATGAGCCCACCGCCGCCGAGTCCCTGGAGAGCCCGGAATCCGATCAGCTGGGGCATGTTCTGGGCGACTCCGCAGAGCGCTGAGCCGATCAGGAAGATCACGATCGCGGTCTGGAAGAGCTTCTTGCGGCCGTACTGGTCGCCGAGTTTGCCCCACAGCGGGGTCGCCGCGGTGGCCGCCAGCAGATAGGCGGTCACCACCCAGGAGAGATGGTCGAGCCCGCCGAGTTCGCTGACGATCGTCGGGAGCGCCGTGGAGACGATGGTCTGGTCGAGTGCCGCGAGCAGCATGCCGAGGAGCAGCGCTCCGATCGCCACCAGGACGCTCCGGTGGGAGTGTCCCTCACCGGGGACCGCGGCCGGGGGCTGCGGGCTCAGCTGCTGGGACATGGGCGTCTCCTCTGCTGGGCCATGGCGTCTCCTCGATCCGCTGCGTCCGCTGATCCACTACACCCCCATCCTGGACGTTTCGCCCCGTTATGGCCTGCCGAAGGCGGGCGGAGCCCCCTGCGGGCCGTTGGGCTTCCCCGGAGCGGGCTGCATAATCGCAGGCAGTTCAAGGGGAGGGGACCCACGATGACCGGACACGCATGCCCGGAGTGCGGTAGACGGACGGCCGGGGAGCCCGGCACGGAGCACCGGGTGCCGTGCCGGTGCGGCGCGGGCGCGGCCCCGCTCACGGAGGACGAGCAGCGTGCCGCCCGTACGGCGGAGATCGCCGCGGCCGAGGACTTCGACCCGCTGCGCATCCGGCCGTACGTGACGCTGACCGACCGGGCGGGTGCGCCCTCCGGTATGTCTGAGGGCACGCGGACCGGCACGCGGGCCGACGTTCCGGGGGCGGCGGCCACCACGATGCCGCTGTTCCTGGGCGGCGACGGCCCGGACGTCGGTACGGGTACGGGGACGGGTGCAGGCCCGGGCGCGGGCGCCGCGACCGGCGCGTACGCCGCACCCGCCGGCAGCGGAGACCGCCGCCGCAGGCGTACTGCTTCCGCAAGCCCCGCCTTCGCCCCCGACCCCGTGCAGCCGCGCCGCAGGCGGCCCTTCGGCGCGCTCGCCGTGGGGGCGGCCGTGGCCGCGGTGGTCGGCACGGCGGCCTTCGCCGGTGGACTCTTCGGCGGCGACGGCAGCGGGGACGAGGCGCTGCCGGAGGCGACCACGAGCGTCCCGGACACGGAGGACGAACCGGCCGCGTCGGTGGCCCCGTCCCCCTCCGCGTCGGCAGCTCCGTCCCGTACGCCGTCCCGCTCGGCCACGCCGTCGGCCTCGCCGTCCGCGTCGGCATCGCCGACGAAGAGCCGGGAGCCGTCGCCGACCGCCAGCGCGTCCGCGTCACCGACGGCGAGCGCGTCGCCCACCCCGGAGGACGGCGGCGCGCCCACGGCCTCGCCGTCCGCCGCCCCGCCCGCGGGGTTCGCCGCCCCCTCGCTGCGGCCGGGGGACCGCGGCCCGGAGGTCGGGGTGCTGCAGAACCGGCTCCGGGAGGTGTGGCTCTACTCGGGGCCGTCCGACCAGAACTACAACGAGCGGGTGGAGAACGGGGTGGCGATCTACCAGTCGTACATGAACATCCAGGGCGATCCGATGGGCGTGTACGGGCCGAACACCCGGCGTGCGCTGGAGGCGGAGACGACCGGACGCGGACACCGCTGAGCCCCGGCGGCGGGAGCAGGCGTGCGGCGAGCGAGGTGATTGGCGTTCCGGCTCCGGTTTTTGTATCGTGATGGAACAAAGTAGCTCCCGCCCGCACTCCCTGACCGGCGGGCGGGGGTTGCTCTGGTACCGCCCTGCGGCACGCACGCCCGGGCCGTTCGTACACCTCCCCGCGTTTCTGGAGCAGCCGATGCCGGCCACCGTCCTCACCGCTCACGCCCTCCTGCTCGACATGGACGGCACCCTCGTGAACTCCGACGCGGTGGTGGAGCGCTGCTGGCGGCGCTGGGCGATCGAGCACGGGCTGGACCCCGAGGCCGCGCTCAAGGTGGTGCACGGCCGTCAGGGGTACGCCACGATGGCCGTCCTGCTCCCGGACCGCCCGATGGAGGAGAACTACGCGGACAACCGGGTGATGCTCGCCGAGGAGACCGCCGACGTCGAGGGCGTCGTGCCGATCGGCGGGGCGCCCGCGTTCATGGCCGCGATCGCCGAGCTGCCGCACGCACTGGTGACCTCCGCCGACAGCGCGCTCGCGACGGCCCGGATGGGTGCGGCCGCGCTGCCGATGCCCGCCGTCCGCGTCACCGCCGAGCAGGTCGGCGCCAGCAAGCCGGACCCCGAGGGCTTCCTCAAGGGCGCGGCGGAGCTGGGCTTCGACGCGGCGGACTGCATCGTGTTCGAGGACTCCGAGGCGGGTGTCGCGGCGGGCCGGGCGGCGGGCATGCGCGTCGTGGGCGTCGGCCCGCGCGCCGCGGCCCTGGCGCCGGACGCCCATGTGGCGGACCTGACGCAGGTGCGGGTGGAGGCGGCCGAGGACGGCTCGATCCGCCTGCACATCGACGAGGCCTGAGCCCCCGACCGGCGACTCAGTCGCGGTACAGCAGCCCGCGCGCGACCAGCTCCAGGACCGTAGCGACGGCCACCACCTGGACCGCCCTCAGCGCCACCAGGACGAACAGCTGCACGGCGCCCGCCTCCACGGGTGAGGCGCCGCCCAGCAGCATGCCCACCAACGCCCCCGGCAGGGTGACGAGCCCGACCGTCCGGGCCTGATCGAGCCCGGGGAGCAACGCGTCCGGCGCCGCCGGCCGGACGATCTCCAGCCGGGCGTCCCGGTCGATCAGCCCGAGGGCGTGTCCGCCTCCACCTCCCCGTGCCGGGCGGCGAGTTCGTCCAGGGCCCGCCGCCCGCCGAGTACGGTCGCGGCGAGCGCCCCGCCGATGAGGATGCCCGCCACCGGGACGAGCGCCAAGCGCCGGACCGGCACGAGCCCCGTGAGCAGCAGCGCCCCGACGACGGGCAGCACACCCGCTCCGATCGGCACGGCCGCCCAGCGCCAGGTGCGGTCGCCGGTGATGCGACGGGCGGCGGGAGGCGGTCCGTACGGCCACGGCGAACATCAGCGCCACGAACCCGAGAAGCGGTGCCACCGAGCTGACGACCCAGCCGATGAGCAGGGAGAAGGCGGCGAGTCGGGCCACCGCCCGCACCCCGGCGACGAGGATCTCGCGTGACCGGCCCAGGGAGGCCCACGCGGCGACGGCGGCCGCGAAGACCAGCAGGACGGCCAGGACGACGCCGAGGGTGACGGAGACCGGAAGCAGCACGCGGCAACGATGGAGCCGTCCCCGGTTTCACCGAACTCCCCGATACCCCGGGCCGCCCGGCGGAGCGCGCCGCACGGTCCGCATCCGGTGGGGGCGCGACCGGAACCCCGAGCGCCCCCACCCCTCCGGCAGGGCGCCCAACACCACCCGTACAGCCCCTCCGTGACGGACCGACGCGCCCCCGCGATCCGTCACTCCCCTTGCACACCCCTTGATGTGACGTGCACATGTCGCCACTCTGTTACCTGACGCCCACCCCACAGAAACCTGGCGTCGCCACGATGGCCGGGATCCGCCTGAAGCCCGATCGTCGCCCACCCACGCACCCCCCACATCAAGGGAGTTCGCATGTCCGGTGTCTACGCGCGTCGCCTCTCCGTCGTCGCCGCAACCGCAGCACTCGCCGCCACGTCCGCCCTGTTCACCGCCCCCAGCGCCCAGGCCGCCATGCCCACCCCGGTCAGCGCGGCGACCGCGCGGACCTACCTCGGCCAGTTCACCGTCGGCGCGGAGGGCTCGTCCAGCGGCTACAGCCGTGACAAGTTCCCGCACTGGATCACCCAGTCGGGAGCCTGCAACACCCGCGAGGTCGTCCTCAAGCGCGACGGCACGAACGTCCAGCAGGACTCCTCCTGCGCCGCGGTCAGCGGCAGTTGGTACTCGCCCTACGACGGCGCCACCTGGAGTGCCGCCTCCGACGTGGACATCGACCACATGGTCCCGCTGGCCGAGGCCTGGCGCTCCGGCGCGAGCGGCTGGACCACCGCCCAGCGCCAGTCGTTCGCCAACGACCTGACCCGCCCCCAGCTCATCGCGGTCACCGACAACGTGAACCAGTCCAAGGGCGACAAGGACCCGGCCGAGTGGATGCCGCCGCGCTCCTCGTACAAGTGCATCTACGTCCGCGCCTGGGTCCACGTCAAGAAGCAGTACAACCTGAGCGTCGACTCCGCCGAGAAGAGCGCCCTGCAGTCGGCCCTGAACGGCTGCTGATCCCGGTGCGGGTCCCCTGACGCTCCCGCCGGGGCCCGTGCGCAGCCCCTCGGCGTTCTGTACGTTACGGAGCCGATCCGTTCCGGCGTCGCGAGGAGGCACCACATGGCCGGGCTGCGCCTGGGACCACTGCTGCGGTACGTCGACTGGGAGACCGGGTCCACCGCGACCGTCTGGGTCGAGGCGAGCCGTCCGTGCACCGTGGAAGTCCGGTGCGCGGACGGCGCTTCGGGGGCGTCGCCCACCTTCTCGGTGGCCGGGCACCACTACGCCCTGGTCGTGGTCGAGGGGCTGACGCCCGGCTCCACGACGGCGTACGAGGTGCTGATCGGCTCCCGGCGCGTCTGGCCGCCGGACGGCGCCCGTCTCCCGCCGAGCACCATCACCACTCCGTCGGTGGCGACGCCGTCAGGACCGGGGAAGGGCGCGGCGGAGGGCGCCGGGGCGACCTCGGACGGCGTGCGGATCTCGTTCGGGTCGTGCCGCTGGGCGGCCGCCCCGGACGGCGGGCACGATCCCGTGGGGCCGGACGCCCTGGTCACCCTGGCCACCCACCTCGCAGCGGATCCGGCGGCCGCTCGGCCCGACGTCCTGCTGCTCCTGGGCGACCAGGTGTACGCGGACGAGACCTCCGCCCCGACCCGGCGCAGGCTCGCCGCCCGCCGGGACCTGACGGAGCCGCCCGGCGCGGAGATCGCGGACTACGAGGAGTACACCTACCTCTACGACGAATCGTGGCGCGACCCGGAGGTCCGCTGGCTGCTCTCCACGGTTCCCAGCTGCATGATCTTCGACGACCACGACGTCATCGACGACTGGAACACCAGCGCCGCCTGGCAGCGGGACATACGCGCCACGCCCTGGTGGCACGAACGGATCGTCAGCGGGCTGATGTCGTACTGGGTCCACCAGCACCTGGGCAACCTCTCCCCCGCCGAGCTGGCCGCCGACCCCGTGTACGCGGCGGTCAGGGCCTCCCCCGACGGCACGGAGGCGCTGCGCCGCTTCGCCGCCGAGTCCGACGCGGACCCGGCCCGGACCCGGTGGAGCTATCGGCGCGTTTTCGGCCGAGTACGGCTGGTGATGGTCGACACCCGCGCGGCCCGCGTCCTGGCCGAGGATCAGCGGGCGATGCTCGACCCCGAGGAGGCCGACTGGCTGCGGGGAGCGGTCCTGGACGACCCCGCTTCGTATGACCATCTGCTCATCGGCAGCTCCCTGCCGTGGCTGCTGCCTCCGCTCGTCCACGACGCGGAGCGCTGGAACGCCTCCCTGTGCGCCGGCGTACGCGGGGCCCGCTGGGCCCGCTGGGGCGAGAAGGTGCGCCGCGCCGGTGACCTGGAGCATTGGGCCGCCTTCCCGGAATCCTTCGACCGGTTCACGGAGTTGCTGCGGGTGGCCGGGAGCGGTCCGGACGCCCCGGCGACGGTTTGTGTCCTCTCGGGCGATGTGCACCACGCCTACGTCACCGAGCCCCGATGGCCGGACGCCCCGCCCGGGAACGGACGCGCTTCCGGTACCGCCTCCGGCCCCGACCCCGGAAGCGCCCCGGTGTCCCGCGTCCTCCAGCTGACCTGCTCCCCCGTGCACAACTCGGTCCCCCGGTGGATTCAGGCGGGATTCCGCTTCGGCTGGAGCCGGACGGGCCGATGGATCGGCCGGCTCCTGACGCGGCACGGGCGCGCCGGAGCGTCGCCGGTCACCTGGGACAGGGCGGGTGGCCCCTGGTTCGGTAACCAACTCATGACGCTCACATTGCTTGGCCGGAAGTCTGCGCTGACATTGGTACAGGCCACAGCCGGCAAACAGGGAGACCAGCTCGAAGCGGTTCTTGAGCGTTCACTCACCCCTGAGGATTAGGTGATTTTCAGCCATCCGACAGAATGTTGAAGTTGCAAGCACTGGTGAGGTTTCCCTAACCTGATGCGCCCAGTCGGTTCACGTCCCCACCCCGACCGAAGGAGCCCACCCCCCATGCTCATCCGCTTGAACCAGGCGCAGCCGTATGTGCTCAGCCTCTTCCGCTTCGTCGTCGGCCTGCTCTTCGCCCTCCACGGCGCCGCCACCCTCTTCGGGGTGCTCGGCGGCAACCAGGCGGAGACCGGCGCCTGGCCCGGCTGGTACGCCGCTCTGATCCAGCTGGTCTGCGGGGCTCTCGTCGCCCTCGGTCTCGGCACCCGTGGCGCGGCGTTCCTCGCCTCTGGCTCGATGGCCTACGCGTACTTCAAGGTGCACCAGCCGGAAGCGTTCCTGCCGCTCCAGAACGGCGGCGAGCCGTCGGCGATGTTCTGCTGGGCGTTCCTGCTGCTGGTCTTCACCGGTCCGGGAGCCGTCGCCCTGGACCGCTTCTTCGGTTCGCGGAACACGGCGGCCACCGCCGAGGACGCGACGCGGCGGGACAAGGCCCCGGCCGTCCCGGTCTGACCGGCCGCCCCTGCGACCGGCTCTCCCCGCCTCCGCGTTCCGGCGCCGACCCGGCGCGCGGCGGGACCGGAAACGCACGGCGGCGCCCCGCTCCCCCGAGTTCGCGGAGGGAGCGGGGCGCCGCGGCGTACGCCGTGCTACTCGGTCAGGCCCGTACGTCGGGCCCGAACGGCACCGTGAAGCAGGCCGCCCGTTCCCCCGCACCTCCCTGCCGGTCGTGGATGATCACCGACCGGGCCCCGCCTTCCCGGAAGTTCCAGTCGTGCAGGGCCTCCGCGCGCCCGTCGCCCTCCTCGTCCGTCCGGAAGTCCAGCCACACCTCGTTGACCGGATCCGCGGTCGCCGACGAGCGGTGCTGGTAGTGCGGCCCCGCGGCGGCCGGGTCGGCGCCGCAGGGCAAGGTGTGCACGTGCATCCCGTACGCGCGGCCGGGCACGAGCCCGTGCAGGCGCGCCCCGACCCGGGTGCCGGACGGGTCCGTGAACTGGGTGATCTCGATCCGGGCACCGGCCGGCACCAGCCGGGTGTCGTACGTCAACGCGTCGGACGGCACGAAGGAACCGGGCGGGGAGAACACTCCCGCGGCCCGCATCCACGAGCTGCCGCCCGTGGCGGCGACGTCATCCGTGCGGCTCGGGTCTGCCGCGGATGCGCCGGGTGCGCCGTGGTCTCCTGAGGCGTCATGCGCACCGGAGCCGTCGGGGGCGCCGTGGCCGCCAGGGTCGTCGTGGGCGCCCTGCGCACTCTGCGTTCCGTGCCCGCTGCGGTCGGACTCCTGGGCGACGCCGATGCCCGCTCCGTACGCCAGCGTCAGCAGCGCCGCCGCTCCCGCCAGCGCGCCCGGGACCCGCGAGATCCCCCGGCCCCGCGACCCCGTGCCGCCCTCGGGTCCCGCCGTCGGCCGCCCTCCCGAAATCGGGTGCGCCGGACCGTGCCCCGTCCGTACCATCCATGCCGTCATGCGCTGCTCCTCGCTCGTGCCGGTCGTTCTCCCCGCCTAACGGGCGCATGGCCGTCAGGTGTACGTGACCTGCACAACATCACCCGCCCTGGGCGATCTCGGGAGAGGCCCCACGCGTACGCTGTACAGCTGAACCTGCCGCCCCTGCCGCTCCCCTGCGACCGTCGCGGCGTCGACACGATCGGGGAGTCGTAGACGGTGTTGGAGAGTGTGGCTGCGCTGACCAGCAGCCCATGGATCTACGTGGTGGTCGCCGCCTCCGTCCTCCTGGACGTCTTCCTGCCCCTCCTGCCCAGCGGCGTTCTCGTCATCACGGCCGCCACGGCGGCGGCGGCGGGCTCCACCACCGTGAACGGCGCCGGTGAGGGCACCGGCGGAGAGGTCCCCTCGCTCGTCGTCCTGATCCTGTGCGCGGCCACCGCCTCGGTGCTCGGCGACCTCGTCGCGTACCGGCTCGCCTGGCGCGGGGGCGACCGGCTGGACCGGGCCATCGCCCGCTCCCGGCGCCTGACCAGCGCGCAGGAACGTCTCGGCGCGGCCCTGAGCCGGGGCGGCGGCGCGCTGGTGATCATCGCCCGGTTCGCCCCCGCCGGCCGCTCCGTGGTCTCCCTCGGCGCGGGCGCCGCCCACCGCAGGAAGCGGGACTTCCTCCCCTGGTCCGCGCTGGCGGGCCTGGCCTGGGCCGGTTACAGCGTGGGGCTCGGCTACTTCGGCGGCCGATGGCTGGGCTCGACCTGGTTCGGCACGGCCGTCTCGGTGCTGGCCCTGTTCGTGGCGGGCGCCCTGGCCGCGTTCCTGGTCAGGCGCCCCGCGACGCGCCCCGTATCTCCAGCCCGGCGAGCAGCTTCATCGTCGCTGCGGTGATCTCGTCGACGGCACGGTCGAACACCTCCCGGTTGTGCGCGGCGGGCGCGCGGAACCCGGAGACCTTGCGTACGTACTGAAGGGCGGCGGCCCGCATGTCCTCCTCGGTGGCCTCTTCGGGGAGGGCGGGCGGGCGGAGCGTCTTGATGCTGCGGCACATGACTCCAGTGTGGACCGCCCCACTGACAACGGACACCCGGCCGCCCCGCGGCCGGGTGTCGCTCTGCCTGCGCTCGGTGCCCGCGCCGGTCGCTCAGCCGCTCCGCGCCCAGTCGTCCTCGCTCGACCGGTCGGTGCACAGGGCCCAGATGACGAAGACGTCGATCGCGATGGTGACGATGGCCCAGACCGGGGTGTACGGGAGCCACATGAAGTTGGCGATGAGGTTCAGCGAGGCGAGGGCGACGCCCGCGCCGCGGGCCCAGGCCGCGCCCTTGAGGATGCCCCAGCCCACGAGGATGAGGACCACGCCGAGGATGAGGTGGATCCAGCCCCACGAGGTGACGCTGAACTTGAAGACGTAGTCGTTGATCCGGGTGTAGACGTCGTTCGAGGCGATCCCGGCGACGCCCTTCAGCACTCCGAGGACACCGTCCACGAAGAGCAGGACACCGGCGAACACCGTTCCCCCGGCCGCCCACGGGCTGCCCGGACGGGGTTCGGCGGGGCGCGAGGCGCCGGGCGGGGGTGTGCTGGACTGCGACATGAGGACTCCTTAGCCGGAACAGGCACCGGTTCGGCCGGAACGGATGCCGGGCGCCTGCTGTCCTGACCTGCCCCGGTGGTGCGGGCCGATCAGCTCCGACGTTCCTCGCGGCGTCCGGGCGCAGCCAGCGGGACGCACCCGTTCGGGTGAAGGGTCACGGTGCGCCGACCGTGACGATGCGCCCCTGGGCGTCGACGGTGAGTGCCTCCCGCTCGACACGGTTGACCAGGGCGAGACCGGCCCACACGACGCCCCACACCAGGCACGAGAAAACGGTGAGGAAGGCGTGCAGCACATGATTCACCGGCTGCCCGCGCACCAGCACCACCTGGCTCCCCGAGCGGGACTCGACGCGCCAGCCGCCCGCGATGCGCCGGCTCACGACCCAGTCCAGGATCAGCGCCCGCTGCGTTGCGTCGGGAGGCTCGCGCCCGGCGTCCCCGGCGACGTAATAGCCGGGCGGTGGTTCGATCGACGCGCTCTCCCGTACCGTTCGACGACGCTTCACGGGATCACCCCCAGGTGTCGAGGTCGCCGCCGCGCCATTCGATCAGCCCGGGCCGGTCCAGCTCGACGATCTTGTCGGGCCCGGGGGCGAACCCCGCGGCCCGCAGCAGTGCGGCCACCTCGCCCCGCCCGTGCGCCATGCCCACGATCTGGCCGTGCACGGTGACCCGCCGTCCTCCGGTCGCGGAAGGCGGATAGACGATCACGGGCGGGTGCTCGGCCATGCCTCCACGGTGCCCCGAGCCCTGCCCCCGCGCATCCCGGGCGGCCCCGCCCCGCTCCACGGAACCGCCAGGGCCCGGCCCGGCGTCCCCGGAGACGTCTCTACGATCATGAATCGCGACGGAGGACCCGCCCATGACGGCAACGGCTGCCCGCTATCTGTACGTGACCCGGCACGGTCAGGCCTCCGAGGACGAGACCACGCTGACGGAGGCCGGCCGCCGTCAGGCCGCCCTGCTCGGGGAGCGGCTGCGCGGGGCCCCGATCACGGCGATCCACCACGGCCTGCTCCCCCGCGCCGAGCAGACGGCCCGGCTGGTGGGCGAGCAGCTGCCGGGGGTTCCCCTGGTGCGGTCCGAACCGGCCGGTGACTACATCCCGTACCTGCCGTCGCGGGAGGAGCTGCCGGCGGAGTCGGCCGAGCAGACGCTCGCCCGACTGGCCGAATTCCCGGCGGCGGAGCGGGAGCTGGGCCCCGGTCTCGCACAGGAAGCGCTCGCGCGGTTCACGGGAACGGTCGAGGGTGACGAGCCCCGCCATGAACTCCTCGTCACCCACAACTTCCTGGTCGGCTGGCTCGTCCGGGCCGCGCTGGACGCCCCGAAGTGGCGCTGGCTGGGCCTCAACCACGCCAACGCCGGGCTGACCGTGATCCGTTACGCGCCCGGCCGGCCCCCGGCGCTCCTCCTGTACAACGACACCGGCCATCTGCCCGCCGAACTCCGCTGGACCGGCTTCCCGCCCGAACTGCACATCTGAGGGGTTCAGCCGGCCCGCCCGCGACCGCCGATCATCGACATGAGCAGCTCGTGCGTCCCCGCGTCCGCGGCCGCGACGAGCCCGCTGCCGCCCGATCCGCCCGGTCCGACCGGGCCGCCGTCGATTCCGGTGACGACGCAGCCGGCGGCCCGGCACAGGGCGATCCCGGCGGCGAAGTGCACGCTCCCGCTCAGGTCGCCGCCGTCCGTGACGTAGGCGGCCCGCCTGCCCGCCGCGACCCAGGCCAGCGCCAGCGTCGTGGAGACGACGCGCGGGCGGAAGCTCTCGACGAACCCGGGGTGGGCGAGCAGGTCGACGGCCCGGAAGCCGGGCGCGCTCGGGAAGGGCGGATCGAGGTTCACGTCCACCAGCCGGGTGTCCGCCGTGGGCGCCAACGGACGCTCGCCGCCCCCCGCTCCGGACCGGACCCGGGCAATCTCCCCGTCGGTGAGGAAGACCTCGCCGCTGAACGGATCGGCCACGGCGGCCGGGCCGTTGCGCAACACCACGTTGACGGCGACGAGTTGGGCACCGGAGGCGTAGTTGAGCGTCCCGCACAGGGGGTCAACCAGCCACTCCCGCTCCGCGTCGGCCGCCCCCTGCCGGCCGCCCTCCTCACCGTGCACCGCGTCCCCGGGCCGGGCAGCACGGATGACGTCGAGGATCGCTTCCTCGGCAGCCAGGTCGGCGTCGGTGGCGAAGTCCCCGGAGCCCTTGTCGACACGGGAGTGGAGCCGCCCGTAACGGGCCCGCACGACCTCCGCCCCGGCCAGCGCGGCGGCTGCCGCGACCTCGGTGTCCGTCGGGTTCGCGGATGAGCCGATCACGCCGCCTCCTGACGGCCGAGGAGCAGCGCCTCCGAGCCGACCGGCCGGAATCCGGCGGCCTGGAACGCCCGGATGCTGCGCGCGTTGCCCGCGGCCTGCTGCGACCAGAGCGGTTCGCCCGGGGGCACGAGATGCCGTGCGGCGGTGGCGAGGGCGCGCCCGAGCCCCCGGTGCCGGGCGTTCTCGTCCAGCTCGACGGCCACCTCCCAACGACCGGCCACGCCGCGCCCGAGCACCAGCACTCCCCCGTCGACCTCCCACATCCGCACCCCGTCCCGGCGCCGACGGGCACTCACGACCCGCGGGTGCACGGGATCGGTGACCTCCCGCAGTTCCAGGCCGGGTTCACCGGGCAGCGAGGACGCCACGGTCAGGAGGTCGATCGTGTCGGTGGTCCGCCCGGTGCGCTCCAGGAAGGCCGACAGGAAGCGCGGATGCATGGTCGCGGCCAGCGCATCGCAGTCCAGGGCGGCCAGCGTCGCGTGGACCCACTCGGGATCCTCATCGGTGAACACGACCGAGTGCGCGGTGAAGGCGATCACCCCCGTGTCGCGCCCGCTCGGCGCGGCGACCACGGTCGTCCTCCCGTCGGTCTCCGGAAACCGCCCGCACGCGGCCCCGTGCAGGATCTCCGCCAGCGTCTGGCCCATCAACTGCCCCCTCGTCCTTCGCCGTTCGCCGCCCGCGCTCAGGAGAAACACGGATCGGCCTCCAACGGTCAACGGCAGAAGGGACGATAACCCCATGACCGATGAAGATCTGTTCGAGCCCGACCACCGCGACCGAAGCGAGACCGACGGGGATCACGTCTGATGTGGGAAAGCGCGATCGCCGTCATAGGCACCCTCGCCGGCGGACTCATGGTCACGGTCACCCAGCAGCTGGCCGACCGGCGCCGACAGCGCGAGCAGCACCGTGAGCGCGTCGCGGACCTCACCGGCCAGCTCCTGAGCGCCGCGCTCCGCTACCGCCAGCTGTACTGGCTCCGGGTGGACGCCCGCCGGGCGGGCGAGCCGGACCCCGTCGTCCGGGCGGATTTCTACCAGGCCCGCAGTGATGTGACCGAGGCCCGGGACCGGCTGGCCCTCGCCGTCACCGACGAGACCTTGCTCCGGGCGGCCGGACGCGCGGCCTGGAGCGCCCTGGACCTGAGCGACATCGACCCCGGCGTCCCGGAGGGCGGCCGCTACACGCCGGAGATCGAGGCCCGGCTGGAGGCGGCGCGGCAGCGTACCCACACCGCCCACACCGAGCTGCGGCAGGCCGCCGCCGGCTACGGCACCGCGTCGGCCCCCGGACGTGTCGTCGACACACGGTCGCAGTCCACCTGACGACCATGTGGCATCTTCGTGGACTTCCGACATGAGAAGGCCCCCCAATCGATCACGACCGGGGGGCCGAAACAGGCTCTCACCTGCTAGTTACCGCTGTGGGCGCGGACGGTTTCGAACCGCCGACATCTGCTTTGTAAGAGCAGCGCTCTACCCCTGAGCTACGCACCCGTGGATGAGGCAACAGCGTACATGGACCGGGGCCCTGCTCATAAACCGTTCGGGACCGGGGGATAACCCCACCCCCGAGACGGTAGCCGGCCGGATCCCGCCGGGGCCCGTCGCTGCATACGGTTTGAGTGCACCGGCAACGACGCCCGGTGGCACGCACCGCACGCACTGGGGGACCGATCACCGTGGACATCGTTACGAGCGCACCGACCCGCACCCGTTCCGGGGGCACCGGGCGGGCCCTCGCACTCGGGGGCGGGGTGGCGTTGCTGGCGCTGGCTCTCACCGGGTGCGGGAGCACGGACGTGGACGGCGCCCCCGTCGAGCGCAAGTCGTTCGCCATGGAAGGGAAGACGCTGACCGTCGACGCCGAGAACGGTCTCGTGGACCTCGTGCCGGCCGATGTGGAGCAGGTCGAGGTGGAGCGGCAGTTCGACGGGTGGGCGATGTTCGGCAGCGGGCCCGACGCCGTGTGGAAGATGGAGGGCGACACCCTCACGCTCCGGGTGACGTGCGGGGGCATCGCCAGCTGCGACTCCCGGCACCGGGTGAAGGTGCCGCGCGGGGTCGCGGTGACCGCCGCCTCGGACAACGGGACGGTCAGCGCCACCGGTTTCACCAGCGCACTGAATCTGTCGTCCGACAACGGCGAGATCAAGGTCCGGGACGCGAGCGGCACGCTGAAGCTGAGAAGCGACAACGGGGAGGTGCGGGCCGAGCGGATATCCGGTCCCTCCGTGATCGCCCGCGCCGACAACGGGGAGATCCGGCTGGGCTTCGCCTCCGTGCCCGACCTCGTGGACACCGTGAGTGACAACGGGAGCATCACCATCGATCTGCCGTCGGGCGGGCAGAAGTACAAGGTCGACGCCTCCGCGGACAACGGGGACGTCTCCGTGGACGTGCCGCGCGGCGACGACAGCGCCCATGTGGTGAAGGCCTACAGCGACAACGGGGAAGTCACCGTGCGAAGCGCGAACTAACCGACCCGTGTGTTCGTCCTTACCTGGTGGGAGAATGTACCGGGCAGGGCGAATCGGCACGGGAGAGGGATGTGACGGCGACCAACGCGCGGCCGGAGGCAGGAGCGGGTGCGAGTTCCGCCGTTCGAAGTGGCCGGGACCTTCTGGCGCTGATGTTGCTGCCCGTGCCCCTCGTGCTGGCCGCGCTGCCCGCCGCCTTCGCCGGAGGCGGTACACGCCGGTGGTTCGGCGGACGCGGTGGGGAGAGTCAGCGGGCCGAGGCGCAGGCCGCGAAGGACGCCGCCGCCGAGGCCTTCTACGACCTGGACACCGCCCAGCGCGATCTGCGGATCTCCATCGAGACCATCAACGCCGTGGACAGCTCATCGCGCGGTCGCAAGGCATCCGAGGACTTCGCCGCGCTCGGCCGGCGCATCGACGAGGTCAGCCACGCCTACATCACCGCCGTCGACAGCCATGACCTGGACCGGGACGATCTGGAGCCCGCCGTCGCCTCCCGGGCCCGCACCGAGCTGACCCGGGCCAAGGACGACCTCGTGCGGGTCAAGGGCGAGCTGGACCGCTTCGCCCAGGGGCTCGGGCCGCTGCTGGGCAGTGCGGAGACCCAGCTCGCCCGGCTCGCCCCCGCCGTCGAGCGGGCCCGGCAGGCGCTCCTCGCGGCGAGCAACGCCCTCGACACGGTGCGGGCCGCGGGGCTGCGGGCCGACGAGCTCGCCGCCCGGCTCGCCGCGCTCGCCCCCGAGCTGACCAAGCTGAACCAGGGCGCGGGCCAGCACGGTGTCCCGGAGACCCTCCAGCGCGCCGATGTGGTCCTCCGTGACGCCGAGGCCGTGCGCACCGAGGCGGAGCGGCTGCCCGAGCGGGCCGCCGAGATCGACCGGCGGCTGGTGTCCCTGCGGACCCGGGCGCAGGCGCTGACGACCCGGGCGGGCTCGGTGGAGCCGGTGCTCAGCGAGTTGCGGCGGCGTTTCTCGGCCGCCTGCTGGCAGGATCTGCAGCCCGTCCCGGAGCAGGCCGCCGTCAACGTGACGCAGGCGGAGGACAAGCTCGCCGAGGCGGCGAAGGCGCGGGAGGAGCAGCGCTGGGCGGACGCCACGTCCCGGCTGTCCACGGTCCGCGCCCTGCTCAACACGGTGGACGAGGCGGTCTCCGCGGCCGGGGACCGGTTGCAGCAGCTGAACGCGGTGGCGAAGGACCCGCAGCAGGAGATCGAGCGGACCCGGTTCGCGGTGCGGGACGCCCAGCGCCTCGCCATGGCCGGCCGGCACACGCCCGATCCCCGGCACGCACGGCCGCTCGACGACTCCGTCGCCCGGCTGGAGCGGGCCATCGCCGGGCTCGAAGGGCGCCACCCCGACTACTGGCACTTCCTGACCGAGACCGAGGCCGTGCGGCAGACCGCCGCCCGGGTCGTCTCCGACATCCGCGAGGAACGCGGCGGCGGCGCTTGAGACGTGTGCTCTAGCCTGAGCCCATGCCCCGTTACGAATTCCGCTGCCGCACCTGCGGAGACACCTTCGAAGTCAGCCGTCCCATGGCGCAGTCCTCGGACCCCGCCTCCTGCCCCGCGGGCCACGACGACACCGTCAAGCTGTTGTCCGCCGTGGCCGTGGGCGGCGCTGCCGGGTCCGCTCCCGCGCCCTCCGGTGGAGGCGGTGGCTGCTGCGGGGGCGGGTGCTGCGGCTGAGCCTCCGGAACCCGCCCCCGCAGCGGCCCGCCACTACCTCTTGCGGGACAGCGTCAGGCCGTCCGCGACCGTCAGCAGCACGCTGTCCATCCGGGCGTCCGCGCTCACATGGTCGTTGAACTCCTTGATCGCCGCCGTCGGGCCCGTCGCCTCCGGGTCCGTCACCCCGCCGTGGAAGAGCACGTTGTCCGTGGCGATGACCCCGCCCTGCCGCATCCTGGGCACCAGCTCCTCCCAGTACGCGATGTAGCCGCCCTTGTCCGCGTCCAGGTAGGCGAAGTCGATGTGCGGCTCGGCGGGCATCGAGCGCAGGGTGTCCAGGGCCGGGGCGATCCGCAGGTCGATCCGGTCCGCGACGCCCGCCTTCTCCCAGGCGTCCCTGCCGTACGCCGTCCACTCCTCCGAGATGTCACAGGCGATCAGCGTGCCGTCGGCGGGCAGCGCCTGGGCCATCGCCAGGGCGCTGAAGCCGGTGAACGTGCCGACCTCCACCACATGCCGGGCCTCCACCAGCCGGACGAGGAAGGCCAGCAGCGGGGCCTGCTCCTCGGCCGACACCATGCCCGCGTGGTCGGGGAACTGTGCGTACGTGGTGTCCACCAGCTCCCGCTGGACCGGGTCCAGCGGCGGGTTGTGGGCCAGCATGTACCGGTAGAGCTCGTCGGTGATCGTGGTGTCGTTGCCCTTGGTCATGCCCCCAGCCTCGCGCAACGCGCGCCCGCGCGCAGGAGAAACTCACACAGCGGCGGCCGCCAGGAAGCGGCGCAGGATCTCCTCCCCCGCCGCCCCGCCCCGCTCCTCCAGAGCCACCACGTGCGGGGCCCGCCAGCCCTCGTCGGCCAGTTCGCCGTGACCGGGGCGCCAGCCGAGGTCGGCGGCGAGCAGCAGGTCGGCATCCAGGAGGGAGTCCCCGGCGGCGAGCGTGCGCGTGGCTCCCGTGCGGCGGACGACCTCGTGCATCGCGGCGCTCTTGGTGAGCGGCGCCGGGACCGCGTAGATCTTGCGGCCCTGGAGGGAGACCGTCCAGCCGCGCGGGCGGGCCCAGGCCGCCAGCTCCTTGACCCACTCCTCGGGCAGCAGGGACCGTTCGACGACGAGGTAGGCGAAGAGGTCCTCGGCGACGCGTTCCTTCAGCAGCCAGGCCGGGTCGGCGGTGGTGGCGAGGTGGGCGCGGATCTCGGTGAGCGGCGCGCACTCGGCCGCGATCCGGGACTCCACCTGCTGCTGCCAGTCGCGGTCGGAGACGCCGTCGACCAGGATGTGGCCGCCGTTGGCGCAGATCGCGTACCGGGGGGCGGGGCCGGGGAGGTGGATGCGCCCGTACTGCTCGCGGGTGCGGGTGGTGGTCGGCACGAAGACGGTGGCGCCCGCCACCTCGGTGAGGAGCGCGGCGGCCGTCTCCGTCATGTACGAGAGGGGCTTGTGGCCGTACACCTCGACGCACAGGAGCCGGGGGGCCTCCGCGTCCGGCATGGACAGGTCGAGTGAGGCCGCCGAGTAGATCAGCGTACGGTCGAGGTCGCTCGCCACCAGGGTGGTGGAGCCGTTCACCGTGGTCGGGGTGCTCATGCGCCCTTCACCGCCTCGCCGTCGGCCGCCGGCGTGCTGCCGCCCGCCACCGCCTTGCCGTCCGCGCCCGTCGCGCCGCGCGTGTACCGGGGGTGGATCAGACCGACACAGCTGTACGGGAGGTCGTCGACCTCCTCGACCGGGACGCCGCGCTGCTCGGCCAGCAGCCGGATGTGGGTCAGGTCCGCGCCCGCGCCGCGCTTCGCGAGGATCTTCCAGGGGACGCGGCGGAGCAGCACCCGGGTGGTCTCACCGACGCCCGGCTTGACCAGGTTGACGTCGTGGATGCCGTACTCCTCGCTGATCCGCTCGACGGCCGCCCAGCCCTCCCAGGTCGGGGCGCGGTCGGCGGCGAGCAACTCCTTGGCCTCGTCCTCGACCTGGCCCGCCACCTCGTCGAAGCGGGCGGCGATCGTGTCGAGGAAGCGGACCGAGACATCGGAGCCGGCCAGCTCCCGGTAGAACTTTCCGCCGTGGAAGTCGTTCGGCCCGACCAGGTCGGCGCGGAGCACCGTACGGGAAATGAGGCCGGAGACCGTGGAGTTGAGGCAGGCCGAGGGGATGAGGAAGTCCTCGCGGGTGCCGTACGTCCGCACGCAACCGCCCGGGTCCGCGAGCACCGCGATCTCCGGGTCGAAGCCGGCGGGCCCGCCCGAGGCCTCGAACTCCTCTATCGCTGCCGCCAGTTCACGGGTGATCGCACCCTTCCCCGTCCAGCCGTCGACGAACACCACGTCGGCCGGGTCGTGATGGGCGGCCAGCCAGCGCAGGGCGGTGGCGTCGATGCCCCGGCCCCGGACGATGGAGATGGCGTAGTGCGGCAGGTCCAGGCCGTGCCGATGCCGGGCCCAGCGGCGCATCAGCACCCCGACCGGCGTTCCGGCCCGGGCGAGCGAGACGAGCACGGGGCGGGGGCCGCGTTCGGCGAGGACCGTCTCGGTGACGGTGCCGACCGCGCGGGCGATGCGCGCGGCGGAGGCGTCCAGCGCGGCGGAGAACAGCGCCTGGTATTCGGTGCTCGGCTGGTACTCCACGGGCAGCGACTCCGCGTAGTGCGCGCCGCCGCTCTGGATCGCCTCCTCGCGCTCCTCCGTGGGGGCCTCCAGTTCGGTGTCCGAGAGGTCCTGGAGCAGCCAGCCGACGTCCTCGGGCGCGTAGCTGGAGAAGTCGGGGCCTCGAAGGGGCTCGGGCAGCACGGCGGGCTCCTGGACAGGTGTGGGGGTGTACGAGGGGACGACCGCGAGGACTACCTGGCCGGCGTGTGCCGCCAGGCGGGCCAACAGCCCTTCGGGAGCGTGCAGTTCGGGGGTGTCGGCGGTGGAGTCGACGACGGCGACCACCGCGTCGAAGCCGGCGCCCGCCACGTTGTACGCGTACCGGTCGCCGGGGCCGTCCGCGGGGGCGTCGTGGGCCGGGAAGACGAGGCGGGTGCGTATCGCGTAGCCGGGGTCGTCGACGGCGAGGACGGGCGAGCGGGTGGTGGTGGAGTACCGGACCTCGGCGTCCGCGCCCAGCGCCTGCTCCAGCGCGGTGCCCAGGCGCAGCGGCGCGTACATCAGCTCCTCGAAGCCGAGCACGAGCACCCGGCCCCGGCGGGCACCGCCGCCCAGCGCGCCCGCGATCCGCTCCGCCATGCCCGGGAGCGCCGCTTCGAGCGCCGCCCGGTGGGCCGGGGTGAAGCCGTGCCGGCCGCCGTCGGGAACGCCCGCGGGCCAGGCGAGGTCGACGCGGGTGATGGGGACGGGAGCCGGCACGGAGGGCGGCGCGGAAGCGGAAGCCTCCCCCGCCTCCCGCGCCGCCTCCGCCTCCCGCGCCGCCTCCGCCTCCCGCGCCGCCTCCGCCTCCTGGGCCGCGACGAGGGCCTGGCCGCGTTCCAGTACGCCGTCCGGGAGCGTGACCGTGCCCGTGGAGCGGGTCACCAGGTCGACGCGGGCGCCGATCTCGGCGGCGAAGGCGGTCAGCCGGTCGCGATCCGCCGGGGAGCGCATATCGACCAGCGCGACAATGACGTACCGGTCGCGCGGGTGCAGTTCGTGCAGCGCGCGGATGGTGTTGAGCACCGTGTTGCCGGTGGAGAACTCGTCGTCGACCAGCACCAGGGTGGAGGCGTCCGCTCCCTGGGCCAGCAGCTCGGGGTCCTCCGGCAGCAGCAGGTGCGAGGTGGCGTGCGAGTGGGCCTCCTCGAAGCCGCCCGCCTGCCGGACGCCCGCCACCGGACGCCGGGTGGAGTGCAGGTACGGGGCGTCCCGCAGGCCGTCCGCGACGGCGTGGCCGAGGCCGGTGGCCGTCTCCGCATATCCGAGGACCACCGCGCGGCGGGCCTCCTCCTCGCCGAGCAGCTCCCGGACCCGCTCACCGAGCCCGTATCCCGCCCCGTACACGACGGAGGGCCGCTGGGGCACATGCTTGCCCAGCACGTTGGAGACGAGCAGGTGCGCCCGCTTGGGGTTGCGGCGCAGGGCCAGGCCCAGCAGCTCCCGCAGGTCTCCGTCGCCTTCGAGGGCGACTCCGAGCCGCTCGGCCACCCAGTCGCCCGACCACACCACGTCCACGTTCTCTTCTCTCGTCGCGCGCTCGCTCATCGACGCGCGCTCAGTTCGTCAGGCCGACGGCCAGCAGGTCCACGAAGCCGACGTCTTCCCTCGCCACCCCGAAGACCTCGGCCCGCTGGAGCGTGCGCTCGGCCCAGGCCCGGTGGGGCTTCACTTCGTTCATCTTGTTCGTGTACGCCGAACGCAGCACCCCGCCGCCCCCGCGCTCGGGGCTCAGGATGTCCTGAGCGTCGGTGAACTCCTCGTGGCTGACCACGGACAGCGCGTGGACGGGCGCCACGTGCGACGGGTGGATGCAGGTCTTGCCGAGCAGGCCGTTGGCCCGGTCGAGTTCGATCTCCCGGAGCAGTCCGTCCATGTCGTGCTCGATAAGGGCCGTGCGCAGCTCCTCGGCGCGGCCCTCCAGGAAGGGGCTGCGGCGCAGCTGGGGCTTGAACATGCGCTCCTGGCGACGGAAGTACTCCCAGACCGGTCCGGTGATCGTGAAGCCGGTGCCGTCGGCCCGGCCGAGCACGTTGACCACGTCGGCGATCACGGAGGCGACGATATGGACGTCGTACGCCGTCATGTCGGGCGCGCGGCGCAGTCCGTAGGCCGAGCAGAAGTCGGTGACGCCGAGCCGCAGGGCGAGGACCCGGTCCCGGTATTTGTCGACGCTGCGGGCGATGCCGCGGAGGATGTCGCCGCGCGTCTCCAGATGGAGCAGCTCGGGGGATTCGAGGACGGGCATGGCGAAGAGCCGTCGGCCGCATGCCGTCTCGGCCTCGGCAAGCGCCTCCAGGAAGTGCCTGCCACGCTCTTCGGTGAATTTGGGAAGTACGAAACCGGACAACATCCGGACCGAGTCGCCGAGGCGGCGCACCAGGTCGGTGATCTGGGCCGGTTCCCGTACGCGGATGAAGAGGAGCGGGACGTCCGCGCCGGCCGCGCCCTGGGCGTCGCCCGCGCTGCCCGCAGTGGGTCCGGACGCCGTGTCCCGGGCGGCCAGCGCGGCAAACTGCCTGATCAGGTTGGCTTCGGCGTCGGTCACCTCGGCGTCGTCGATCGAGTCCTCCAGACAGAGCACCATGGAGACGACACCCCGCGCGGCCTGCTTCAGCACGTCCTCGGCGAGCGACGGACGGGTGGCCGGGGAGTAGAGCGTGGCCCCCAGGGCGACGGAGAGCATCCTCGCCGGGGACTCCGCGGTGAAGGTGCTGGGCTCTCTGTGAAACAGGCCCTCGCGGGCAGCGGGCGATATGTGCCCGAAGTGACGCATGATTTTCCCCCGAACTGCCTGACCGGCCGAACAACGCATGGCCGGTAATAGTACGTACGGACGGGTGTCAACAGTTCCCCATGTACATGAATTTCCGGTTACTCGCCCCTTGTCCGGCCCCCTCTCGCGGTACGGTCCCGCTCGGCCCGCGCCACCGCCGGGCACGGCCGTGCCGCCCCCCGCGTTGTCCGCACGGGTCCCCAGCAGGCAGGATGACGGTCATGACGCACACGATGCTGAAGGGCTCGAACGTCCCTGTCGATGCCGCGGCCGTCCGGGCCGTGCTGCGCTGGACCCCGGGCGCCGGGGTTCCCGACGTGGACGCCTCCGCCCTGCTCCTCGGTGCGTCCGGGCGGGTGCGGTCGGACGAGGACTTCGTCTTCTACAACCAGCCCCGGCATCCCTCCGGCCTGGTCCGGCGGCTGCCGAAGCGCAGTGTCCCGGAAGGGCTGACGGACACGATCGAGGCGGACCTCGGAGCGCTCGACGTCTCGGTGGACCAGGTCGTCATCGCGGCCTCCTCCGACGGGGCCGCCTTCGAACAGGTCCCGGACCTGCGCATACTCCTGTTCGACGCCGCGTTCGCCGACGGCGAGCCGCTGGCGGTGTTCGATGTGCGGCCGGAGACCGGGGAAGAGACGGCGATCATCTGCGGCGAGCTGTACCGCCGCGGCGAGGGCTGGAAGTTCCGTGCGGTCGGCCAGGGCTATCCCACCGGGCTGATCGGCCTGGCCACCGCCTTCGGCATCTCGGTGGACGAGTCGGAGGCGGCGGACGAGGACCGGGCGTACGACGGGACGCGGGAGCCGGACGCCGCGGGCCCCCTCCCGGCCGCCGTGCCGCCTCCTCCGAGCGCGCCGCCGGGACCCGTCCCGGCCGCGGCCACCGGGGCCGGGCCCGACGCGCAGGCCACGGTGCAGCATCAGCAGCCCTCCTACGGCTATCCGCCCCCGGTCGCGCCTCCCGCTGCCGCCGCCGGGGCCCAGCAGCCGGCGTACGGCTATCCGCAGCCCGCCGCCGCTCCACCCGCCTACGGCTATCCGCAGCCCGCGGCAGCCGCCGCACACGCGCCCGACCCCCATTTCGCGCTGCCTCCACAAGGTCCGCAGTTCGTCCGGTCCTGAGCCGTGCTCCGGGAGCGGGCCCCGGATCAGGTCCGGGACTTGTAGCCGCGCCCCCATTGCATGCCGTAGCCGTACAGCCGGTCCAGCTCGGACTGGAATCCGTACACGAACTTCACCTCGCGGCGCACGATCAGCTCGTCCTTGATGTTCTCCACGGTGAACACCGCGCAGGAGCGGGCCTGCGGGGCGCGTTCGTCCAGCTCGATCTCGATGCGCGGGCCGTGGCCCGGGTAGAGCGTGATCTTGGCGTGCGTACGGTCGAACGCCGGCGTCCGGTCGTAGATGTAGACGAAGAACAGCAGCCGCTTGATCTTGTCGCGCTGGTCGAGGTTGACGTAGACCGTCTCGCCCGAGGGCGCGCCGAACCGGTCGTCGCCGCTGAGCCGGACGTAGGGCGGGCCGTTGAGGTCGCCGATCAGGCTGCCCAGGGGCTGTACGACCCCCTTGGTGCCGTCCATCAGCTCGTACATGCAGCCGAGGTCCAGGTCGACGTTGACGACGCCCTGGGTGTGCGCCTGGACCACCTCGGGTTTGAAGAGCTGGAGCGGGCGCCGCAGGCTGCCGCTCTGGCGTGAGCGGCCCTCGATGTCCGAGGTCCGCATCCGCCAGGAGAGGTTGACCCGGAGGTTGCCCGACAGGGCGCCCTGCTTGTTGAGCGAGATCGTGGCGTTCCGTTTGGACAGCACGACGGCGCTCGACGTCGCGTTGCCCGAGTCGAACTGCGCCGCGCGCCCCGGCCACAGGCCGTCGAAGAATCCCATCCCTACCCCCACCTGTTCGCGTCGCCTGTTCGCGCTACCTGTTCGCGCCCCGGACATCACTGCGGGGCGGCCACCGGGCCGGGTCCGGGAGTTCCCGGAGAGCCGTCGCCGTGTGGGCCGCCCCGCAGAGAGCGTTCCTCAATCCCTACCGGGTCACACCCCGGAGGACACTTCCGCCTTCGTGCCCGAGCCGTCGCCGCCGCCGGATTCCGCGGCGAGCGCGCGGTTGCGCTTGACCGAGGACCAGAAGGAGAGGGCGATCAGGATCACGCCGACCGAGCCGGTGATGAGCTCGTTGATCTCGTGCTGGATGGTGATCAGCAGGATGATCGAGAGCGCGCCGATCGCGTAGTGCGCGCCGTGCTCCAGGTAGACGTAGTCGTCGAGCGTGCCCTCGCGCACCAGGTAGACGGTGAGCGAACGGACGTACATGGCGCCGATACCGAGGCCGAGGGCCATCAGCACGATCTCGTTGGTGATGGCGAAGGCGCCGATGACGCCGTCGAAGGAGAACGAGGCGTCCAGCACTTCCAGGTAGAGGAAGAGGAAGAACGCGGCCTTTCCGGCGAGGGCGACCCCGGTGACGGGCTTGCCCTTCTTCTTGGCCTCCTCCTCGGCCTCGTGCTCACGCTCCTCCTCCTCTTCGAGCTTGCCCTCGAAGAAGCCGGAGAGCCCGCCGACGATCAGGTAGGTGATCAGACCGGCGATACCGGAGAGCATGACCGTCGCCGACTTGTCCACGTGCCCGCCGCCGTGCTGGTGGGCCTGGGTCGCGAAGGTCATGGCGGTGATCATCAGGATGATCAGGGCGACGCAGACCGACAGCATGTCGACCTTGCCGAGCTTGGCGAGCGGACGCTCGATCCAGCGCAGCCAGTGGATGTCCCGGTCCTCGTCGAAGATGAAGTCGAGGAAGATCATCAGCAGGAACATGCCACCGAAGGCGGCGATCGACGGATGGGCGTCCGTCACCAGTTCCTTGTACCTGTCCGGGTCGTTGAAGGACAGGTCGATGGCCTCGATCGGTCCGAGCTTGGCGCTCACGGCCACGATCACGACGGGGAACACCAGTCGCATACCGAAGACGGCGATGAGGATGCCGATGGTGAGGAAGATCTTCTGCCAGAAGGCATTCATCTTCTTCAGGATTCCGGCGTTGATCACCGCGTTGTCGAAGGACAGCGAGATCTCCAGGACGGACAGGATCGCGACGATGCCGAAAGCCTGCCACCCCCCGTAGAAAATCGCTGCGACCAGGCCGAGCGCGGTGACCGCGAACGACCAGCCGAAGGTTTTCAGTACCACTGGCTACCCCATCGTGTTGTTAAAAGGGTCTCCCCCGGTGTGTCGGGGCCCCCCGCGCCGTGCGCGGCGTTATGAAACGTTGACGCCGAAGTCTAGAGCGATGCCCCGCAGGCCAGACGCATACCCCTGGCCGACTGCACGGAATTTCCACTCGCCGTTGTACCGGTAGAGCTCGCCGAAGATCATCGCGGTCTCCGTCGAGGCGTCCTCGCTGAGGTCGTAGCGGGCCAGCTCCTGGCCGTCGGCCTGGTTGACCACGCGGATGAAGGCGTTGCTGACCTGGCCGAACGCCTGGCCTCGGTTGTCCGCGTCATGGATCGAGACCGGAAAGACGATCTTGTCGCAGTGGGCGGGGACCTGGTCGAGGCGGACGATGACGGACTCGTCGTCGCCGTCGCCCTCACCGGTGAGGTTGTCGCCGGTGTGCTCGACGGAGCCGTCGGGGCTCGTGAGGTTGTTGTAAAAGATGAACCACTCGTCACCGAGCACCCGACCCGACTGGCACAGCAGGGCGCTGGCGTCGAGGTCGAAAGCGGCGCCCGTGGTGGAGCGTGCGTCCCAGCCGAGCCCGACCAGCACCTGGGTGAGGTTGGGTGCGACCTTGGAGAGGGAGACATTGCCTCCCTTGGCGAGCGTGACGCCCATGTGTGTCCTCCCCGAGTCGTGAAAAAACGCTGCCGGGCGCTTTCGACGCCCGGGTCGGGCGTCGAAAGCGCCCGGTCGGGGGCGTCCGGCGGGTCAGGACCGGCCGGACGCCCCCTGGCGCCAGAACGTCAGACGTTGACGCCGAAGTCCTGGGCGATGCCGCGCAGGCCGGAGGCGTACCCCTGGCCGATGGCGCGGAACTTCCACTCGGCGCCGTTGCGGTAGAGCTCGCCGAAGACCATCGCGGTCTCCGTCGAGGCGTCCTCGCTCAGGTCGTAGCGGGCGAGCTCGGTGTTGTCGGCCTGGTTGACCACGCGGATGTACGCGTTGCGGACCTGGCCGAAGCTCTGCTGACGGCTCTCGGCCTCGTAGATCGAGACCGGGAAGACGATCTTGTCGACGTCGGCCGGGACACCGGCGAGGTTCACCTTGATGACCTCGTCGTCGCCCTCGCCCTCACCGGTGGTGTTGTCACCGGTGTGCTCGACGGAGCCGTCGGGGCTCTTCAGGTTGTTGAAGAAGACGAAATTGCCGTCGGCGGCGACCTTGCCCTCGGGGTTCGTCAGCAGGGCGCTGGCGTCGAGGTCGAAGTCACCCCCGGTGGTGGTGCGGGCGTCCCAGCCCAGACCGACGATGACCGCGGTCAGGTTGGGCGCGGCCTTGGTCAGCGAGACGTTGCCGCCCTTGCTGAGGCTGACTCCCACGAGTCCTCCAGTAGTTTTCTCAGGGGCCGGCAGACACCAGCGTCCCCGTCGTTCGTTGGCATCGGATCAACGATTGGATCCTAGTGACCGGTTCCCGGCCAAAACAGGCTTTTGACCGGGCGTCGCCAGGAGATCGTCTCAGAGCGCTTCGAGCGCCTTGACGTAGTCGTTCAGGTCGCGGGCGTCCGGGAGGCCGTTGACGACGCTCCAGCGGACGACGCCCTCCTTGTCGATGACGAAGGTGCCGCGCACCGCGCAGCCCTTGTCCTCGTCGAAGACGCCGTACGCCCGCGAGGTCTCCCCGTGCGGCCAGAAGTCGGACAGCAGCGGGTACTCGAGACCTTCCTGCTCGGCGAAGACGCGCAAGGTGTGGATGGAGTCGTTGGAGACGGCGAGGAGCTGGGTGCCCTCGTTCTCGAAGCGGGGCAGCTCGTCGCGGAGCGCGCAGAGCTCGCCGGTGCAGACGCCGGTGAAGGCGAACGGGTAGAACACCAGCACCACGTTCTTCTCACCGCGGAACTCCGACAGCCGCACGGTCCTGCCGTGGTTGTCCTTGAGCTGGAAGTCCGGGGCCTGGCTGCCGACCTCGATCGTCATGGAACGCGTATCCCTTCGCCGCTTCTCCGCTTCCCGGGCCGGGTCCGTCCGGGTGACTCCCACCCTACGCAGACCGGCTGCGGCCATACGAAGGCCCTCACGGGTGCGGATGCGCCCGTGAGGGCCTCGGGGTGGTGCGAAGAGCGGTTCAGCGCTTGGCCTTGGCCCCCTTGGGGGTGGCCAGACGGCTGCCCGTCCAGTCCTTGCCCGCGCTGATGCTCTTGGTCTGGGCGAGCCCGGCCGTCTGGGCGGCCTCATTGATGTCGCTCGGTTCGACGTAACCGTCACGGCCGGTCTTCGGCGTCATCAGCCAGACCATCCCGCCGTCCTCGATCAGACCGATGGCATCCACCAGCGCGTCCGTAAGGTCGCCGTCCTCGTCGCGGAACCAGAGCAGGACGACGTCTGCGACGTCGTCGTACTCCTCGTCGACGAGTTCCTGGCCGGTAGTGGCCTCAATGCCCTCACGGAGCTCCAGCTCGACGTCGTCGTCGTAGCCGATCTCCTGGACCACCTGTCCGGGCTCGAACCCCAGGCGTGCTGCCGGGTTGGTCCGCTCCTCCGCGTGGTCCGCGGTCGCGCTCACGGGATGCCTCCTGATCATGTCTTCGGAAATGCTGCAGCCACGCGCGTGCGCGGGGCGTAGGCCGTAGTCCACACGGGCCCGGCGAATCGCGCAAGTACCCAGCGTGCGAGACCGCCTATACGGTGACGTTCCCTGCCACGTCACCGCAAGTTCCGGCATGTCTCTCCGGCGGCTCCCCGGGGCCTGCCCCGGGTCGCTCCATCCGTTTACGTCCTTCCTCAGCTTATGCGGTTTCGCTCCGCCAATAGGAGTCGAACAGCCTTTGGGAACGCTTGGACGCCTTGGGCGTAAGGTTGCGGTTTGCCCGTACCCAGCCGCGTCCCGCCCACACGCCTGCCCCGCGGACGAGTTCTTCGAACCGTGGGGTTACCCCTCGGTAGAGATGACGTTCGGGCCCTCGCGGTAGCACGATGGAGTCGGCGCACACAGAGTTGGCAGAGCTGTCAGGGGGGCACGTTCCCCGCAACAGCCCCGTAGAGCACCACCGAACAGCGAAGGAACAGTGTGGCTTCCGGATCCGATCGCAACCCGATCATCATTGGCGGCCTTCCGAGCCAGGTCCCGGATTTCGATCCCGAGGAGACCAAGGAATGGCTCGACTCCCTCGACGCCGCCGTCGACGAGCGCGGCCGTGAGCGGGCCCGCTATCTGATGCTCCGGCTCATCGAGCGCGCGCGTGAGAAGCGCGTCGCCGTGCCGGAGATGCGCAGCACGGACTACGTGAACACGATCGCCACGAAGGACGAGCCGTTCTTCCCCGGCGACGAGGAGATCGAGCGCAAGGTCCTCAACGCGACCCGCTGGAACGCCGCCGTGATGGTCTCGCGGGCCCAGCGTCCCGGGATCGGCGTCGGCGGCCACATCGCCACCTTCGCCTCCTCCGCCTCGCTGTACGACGTGGGCTTCAACCACTTCTTCCGGGGCAAGGACCAGGGCGACGGCGGCGACCAGATCTTCTTCCAGGGGCACGCGTCCCCGGGGATCTACGCCCGCGCGTTCCTGCTGGACCGGCTGAGCGAGGCGCAGCTCGACGCGTTCCGCCAGGAGAAGTCGAAGGCCCCGAACGGTCTGTCCAGCTACCCGCACCCGCGGCTGATGCCGGACTTCTGGGAGTTCCCGACCGTCTCGATGGGCCTCGGCCCGCTCGGCGCGATCTACCAGGCGCGGATGAACCGCTACATGGAGGCGCGCGGGATCGCCGACACGTCCAAGTCGCACGTCTGGGCCTATCTGGGCGACGGCGAGATGGACGAGCCGGAGTCGCTGGGCCAGCTGTCCATCGCGGCCCGTGAGGGCCTGGACAACCTGACCTTCGTCGTCAACTGCAACCTCCAGCGGCTCGACGGTCCGGTGCGCGGCAACGGCAAGATCATCCAGGAGCTGGAGTCGCAGTTCCGGGGCGCCGGCTGGAACGTCATCAAGCTGGTCTGGGACCGTTCCTGGGACCCGCTGCTGGCGCAGGACCGCACGGGCATCCTGGTCAACAAGCTGAACACCACACCGGACGGCCAGTTCCAGACGTACGCGACCGAGACCGGCGCGTACATCCGCGAGCACTTCTTCGGCGACGACCCGCGGCTGCGGGACATGGTCAAGGACATGACCGACCAGCAGATCCTGCACCTGGGCCGCGGCGGTCACGACCACCGCAAGGTCTACGCGGCCTACGCGGCGGCCAAGGCGCACAAGGGCCAGCCGACGGTCATCCTGGCGCAGACGGTCAAGGGCTGGACGCTGGGGCCGAACTTCGAGGGCCGCAACGCGACCCACCAGATGAAGAAGCTCACGGTCGAGGACCTCAAGCGCTTCCGGGACCGTCTGCACATCCCGATCACGGACAAGCAGCTGGACGAGGGCTACCCGCCCTACTACCACCCGGGCCGCGACTCGGAGGAGATCCAGTACATGCACGACCGCCGCCAGGGTCTGGGCGGATACGTCCCGACCCGGGTGGTCCGTGCGAAGCCGCTGCCGCAGCCCGCCGACAAGACGTACGCGGCCGCGAAGAAGGGTTCGGGTTCGCAGTCGATCGCCACCACCATGGCGTTCGTCCGCATCCTGAAGGACCTCATGCGGGACAAGGAGATCGGCAAGCGGTTCGTGCTGATCGCCCCCGACGAGTACCGCACCTTCGGCATGGATGCGTTCTTCCCGAGTGCGAAGATCTACAACCCGCTGGGTCAGCAGTACGAGGCGGTCGACCGGGAGCTGCTGCTCGCGTACAAGGAGTCCCCCACGGGTCAGATGCTGCACGACGGCATCTCCGAGGCGGGCTGCACGGCCTCGCTGATCGCGGCCGGTTCGGCGTACGCCACGCACGGCGAGCCGCTGATCCCGGTGTACGTCTTCTACTCGATGTTCGGGTTCCAGCGGACCGGCGACCAGTTCTGGCAGATGGCCGACCAGCTCTCGCGCGGCTTCGTGCTGGGTGCGACCGCCGGCCGCACCACGCTGACCGGTGAGGGCCTCCAGCACGCGGACGGCCACTCGCAGCTGCTCGCCTCGACGAACCCGGGCTGTGTCGCGTACGACCCGGCCTTCGGGTTCGAGATCGCGCACATCATGCAGGACGGGCTCCGCCGGATGTACGGCGAGGCGAACGAGGACGTCTTCTACTACCTCACCGTCTACAACGAGCCGATCCAGCACCCGGCCGAGCCCGAGAACGTGGACGTCGAGGGCATCCTCAAGGGCATCCACCGCTTCTCCACCGGCGAGAAGGGCGAGATCCCGGCCCAGATCATGGCGTCCGGCGTGGCGGTCCCCTGGGCCCTGGAGGCGCAGAAGATCCTCGCGGACGAGTGGAACGTCAAGGCGGACGTCTGGTCGGCGACCTCCTGGAACGAGCTGCGCCGCGATGCGGTGGACGTGGAGCGCCACAACCTCCTGCACCCGGAGGAGGAGCAGCGCGTCCCGTACGTGACCAAGAAGCTCGAAGGGGCCCAGGGTCCGTTCGTGGCGGTCTCGGACTGGATGCGTTCGGTGCCGGACCAGATCGCGCGCTGGGTGCCGGGCGCGTACCAGTCGCTGGGTGCGGACGGCTTCGGCTTCGCCGACACCCGGGGCGCGGCCCGCCGGTTCTTCCACATCGACGCGCAGTCGATCGTGCTGGCGGTGCTGACCGAGCTGGCCAAGGAGGGCAAGGTCGACCGGTCGGCCCTGAAGAAGGCCGTCGACCGCTACGAGCTCCTGGACGTGGCCGCGGCCGATCCGGGCGCGGCGGGCGGCGACGCGTAAGCGGGAAACACTGCGGAGGGGCGGTGACGCGGGCGCGTCGCCGCCCCTTCGCGTGTTCGGGGCCGGTGGGCTCAGTTCTCCCAGATCTTGAAGGCGCGCACCTGGTACGGGGACCGGGGCGTCCAGGTGCCCCCGCCCGGGTACGTCTCGAACTCCCCGGTCTCCGCGCACTCGGCGGACTGGTAGGTGGTGACGGGCCGCCCGGTGCGGTTGGCGAGGGACTGGGCGTCGCCGCCCTTCGGCAGCGGGACGCAGCTCTCGATGTCGGTGTCGGAGAGCTCGAAGGTCTGGCGGGCCCCGGTGAAGTCGGGCTTCTTCCAGAGGCAGAGCCTGCCCGCCTCACAGGTGCCGAGGGCGACTCCCGCTCCCGGGGAACGCTCGGGGGCTGCGGCCGTCCGGTCGTGGGCCAGGGCCTGGGGAACGAGTGCGGAGACGGCCAGGGCGGCCGCGAGAACGGCCGTACGCGTGAGGTTCGTGCGCATGGTGGATCAACCCCCGTGGTTGGTCGGTGACGTGCTTCCGCCGCTCACTCTGAGTCACCGGACGGAGGTGCGGAAGAGGGGCCGGGGTGGTCCACCCTGATAGGCGACAGCCCCGCCGAAAGGATTCGGCGGGGCTGTGACCTGCGCTGTGTTGACGATCCATGCCGTCGTGCGGGGCGTGTCAGATGTGACCCACCCCAGCGCCCGCCTCGGCGTTCTCGCCGCGCTTGGTGAGGGTGGCGACGAGGGCGGCGACGACCGCGACGCTGCCCGCGACGGTGAAGGCCAGGCCCATGCCGGACATGAAGGTGTCGTGGATGACCCCGCCGATGCGGTCGACGATGTCCGGCGTCATACCGGGAGCCTTGGAGAGCGCCTCGGTCGGGACCATGCCGAACTCGGCGGCCTCCTCCAGCTTCGGGTCGGGTGCGCCGGGCAGGCCCGCGCCCGCCCAGTTGTCCGCGAAGTCGGCGCTGACCTTGGAGGACATGACCGCGCCGAGGACGGCGGTGCCGAGCGCGCCGCCGACCTGCATGGCGGCCTGCTGGAGACCGCCGGCCACACCGGACAGCTCCATGGGCGCGTTGCCGACGATGACCTCGGTGGCGCCGACCATGACCGGGGCGAGCCCGCAGCCGAGCAGGGCGAACCAGAGCGACATCGCGAAGGTGCCGGTGGACTCGGTGAGCGTGGTCATGCCGAACATCGCGGTGGCCGTGCAGACCATGCCGCCGACCAGCGGGACGCGCGGGCCGAATTTGGTGATCAGCAGACCGGCGACCGGCGAGGCGACGATCATCATCGCGGTCAGCGGCAGCAGGCGCAGACCGCTGTCGACCGGGCTGAGGCCGTGGACGCCCTGGAGGAAGAACGTCACGAAGAAGAGGCCGCCCATGAAGGCGAAGGCCATCAGCGTCATGAGCACGACGCCGGCCGTCAACGGGATGGAGCGGAACATCCCCAGCGGGACGAGCGGCTCGCGGACCCTGGTCTCCCAGAGGCCGAAGATGACGAAGAGCGCGACGGCGGAGGCCAGCCAGGCCCAGGTCCGCCCGTCGCCCCAGCCCCAGGACTCACCGGCCTTGATGATGCCCCAGATGAGGGCGAACATCGCGCCCGAGAGCAGCACGATGCCGGGGATGTCGAAGGAGCGCGGCGCGTTCGCGGCGCGGTGGTCCTTGAGGATCACCAGACCGAAGGCGAGCGCCACGATGCCGACCGGCACGTTGATGAAGAAGACCGACTGCCAGCTGACGTGCTCGACGAGCAGACCGCCGACGATCGGGCCGCCCGCGGTGGAGGCTCCGATCACCATGCCCCAGATGCCGATCGCCATGTTCAGCTTCTCGGCGGGGAAGGTGGCGCGCAGCAGGCCGAGCGCGGCCGGCATCAGCAGGGCGCCGAAGAGGCCCTGGAGCACGCGGAAGAGAACGACGAGGCCGATCTCCTTGGAGAAACCGATGGCGGCGGACGAGGCGGCGAAGCCCGCGATGCCGATGAGGAAGGTCTGCCGGTGGCCGAAGCGGTCACCCAGCTTGCCGGCGGTGATGAGAGCCACCGCGAGGGCGAGCAGATATCCGTTGGTGATCCACTGGACGTCGGCGAGCGTGGCGCCGAGGTCCTTCTGGATGGCGGGGTTCGCGATGGCGACGATGGTGCCGTCGAGGGCGACCATCATCACGCCGATGGCGACGGCGAAGAGGGTCAGCCAGGGGTGGCCGCGAAGCCCCTTGACCGGAGCGGGTCCTGCGTTGTCTTCGGGCTCCCGCGGCGCCTTCTCGACGGTGGTCTGACTAGTCATAACGGGGAGACTAGTGACAGCCTCTGACAGTTGACAAACCAATTCACAAGTCAGTAACTGTCACGTAGCTCACACGTCGCTCGCAGGTATGCTGAGCTGGACAAACACGGGAAAAGAGGGACCGGTACGTGACCGACGGGCAGACAGTCGAGCCCCGACCCGGACTGCGTGAACGCAAGAAACAGCGCACCCGCGACGCCTTGTTGCGCGCCGCCCTGGAACTGTTCACCACCCAGGGGTACGAACGCACCACCGTCGACGAGATCGTCGACGCCGTGGAGGTCTCCCAGCGCACCTTCTTCCGCTACTTCGCGAGCAAGGAGGACGCCACCTTCGCCGTGCAGGAGATGGTGGAGTCCCGCTTCATCGAGGAGCTGCGCCGGCGCCCCGCGCACGAAGCGCCCTTCGAGGCCATGCGCCGGGCGGTGCTGTGCGCGTGGAACAGCATCGGCGAGGCGATCGAGGAGGTCATCACCGTCGACCTCCATATGCGGACCTACCAGATGATCGAGTCGACCCCCTCCCTGCTCGCCGCCCACATGCGGCGCGGCATCGCCCTGGAGAACCAGATCGCCCGGCTGATCGCGGAGCGCGAGGGGCTGGACGTGGAGCGGGACCCCCGGCCGCGGGTGGCCGTCGCCGCGTTCTCCGGGGTGATGCGGGTGACCGGCCAGCTGTGGGGGCGGGGGGGCGATCCGAGCGTGGAGGCGCTGCGCGATCTGACCGAGGAGTATCTCGACCAGCTCGTCCCGGCCCTCGCCCGCGACTGGCACGCGAGGTAGCTCAGCCACGGGACCGCTGTGACCCTCCGTGAGAAATCCGGGGTGAACCCTTCGCGGACGGGTGATGTACCTCACCCGAATCACGGTCGTCGGCGCGCGTCTCCTAGGGTGTGGCGCAGTGACTTCCTTCGACACCTCCCCCACCTTGACCGTATGGCGCGCGCTGCTCGCCGTAGCGGTGGTGTTCGTGATGCTGGCGACGACGGGCTGGAGCGCCGTACGCGATCAGCAGGCCGGCGGCCCGCGTGAGCTGGCGCTCGCCGCCTGGGCGCGGGACCGGATAGCGGGTCATGCACTGCCGGAGGCCGACGCCCCCGCCTATCGGCTGGCCCACTTCTTCGCCACCCTCACCTCGGGGCAGCGGTTCGCGCTCGCGGGCAGGTACCCCTCCGTGGTGGGGAACCTGAACGGCGCGCCGGTCACCCTGCGCTACCACGCCAACCGGGTGGCGCTCGGACAGGCCGTGGCCGTGGAGAAGGTGCGGGCGCACGACGCGAGGCTGTCACCGGACGGGCGCGACGAGGCGCGGGCCCGCCTCGACCGGTTCCGTTCGTTGCTCAAGGGCGATCGGCAGATCCTGGCCTTCGACCCGTCCGGGAAGGGCCGGGCGGCCGAGGTCTTCGGCGATCTCGACCGGGCCGCCCGGGTCTCCGTCGTGGTCCCGGGCGTCGACACCCATCTGTTGACCCTGGAGCGCAGCAAGCGCAGGTACGCGGCCCCCGTCGGGATGGCCAAGTCCCTGTACGGGGCGGAGCGCTCGGCCTCCCCGGGCACCCGTACGGCGGTCATCGCGTGGGCCGACTACACCGCCCCGGCCGGACTCGGCATGGACGCGGCGCTGGGCGGGCTCGCGGCGGACGGCGCGGTGCGGCTGAACGCGATGGTCGGCGCGCTGCCCGGCACCTCGAAGGTCTCGCTGTTCTGCCACAGCTACGGCTCCGTGGTGTGCGGGGTGGCCGCGCACCGGGCCCCCGACCGGGTGGCCGACATCGCGGTCGCGGGCAGTCCCGGTATGCGGGCCGCCAACGCCGGGCAGCTGGAGACCGGCGCCCGGATCTGGGCGACGCGGGACGGGGACGACTGGATCGGGGACGTACCGCACATGGAGTTCGGCGGGATCGGTCACGGGGCCGATCCGGTCGACCCGGCGTTCGGTGCGCGGATCGTCTCGGCGGCCGGGGCCGCCGGGCACAGCGGCTACTTCGAACCGGGGACCGAGAGCCTCGACAACTTCGCCGCGATCGGCGTCGGAGCGTACGGATCGGTCAGCTGCGCGAGCGCCGACAGCGCATGCCACAGCGGTATTTCCGGCGAGCGGGACGGCTGACGCGCGTAGAGGACCGTACCGGGCCGAAAAATTGGGACGTACTTCGAGGGGGGACGTGCGGGACTGTGCCGCATACGATGAGGCACATGGGTGATGTGCTGGCCGGAATTCATGCCACCTGGGAGTTCGACACCGACTCCGTGCTCATCCGCTTCGAACGGGGCATCCGCACACCGAAGCTCTTCCAGAGCCTGCGGGAACGCCGCATCCCGTATGCGGCGCTGTCGTCGGTGACGCTGNCTTCGACGGGGAGCGGATCTCCTTCCGGTGGTCCTGGACCGGGGCCTCCAGCGCCAAGTGGAAGGCCGGCGACCAGACCTTCAAGGTGAGCGAGTTGGCCGGAATCGTATGGCGCTCGCCCGAGGCGCTCGACGGTTATCTGCGGCTGCTGCCCCGTGCTGCGGCCCCGGTCGACCACCGCACCGGCGGCAGTCTGGGCGATCTGCACGGCCCCGACGGCTCCGGAAGCGCCGACGGGGTGCCCGTGGCGGCTCCGGTCACCCGGGCCGCCGACCAGGATCCGGCCGCCGTGCTGTTCGGCCTGGGCTACGGGCCGGTGCACGAGTCGCTGCCCTTCGCCGCCGCCGTCCTGGAATCCGTACGCCGCACCCAGCCCGCGCCCGCCTCCGCCC
>NZ_QWFA01000299.1 GCF_003501885.1 Streptomyces globisporus | reverse complement strand
GCGGGCAGGCCGCAGGGGCACGGGGAGGCGGGGGTGATCCTCGGGGCGGCGGTCCCCCGGGGTCGGGAGGTTCGTCGTGACATGGGTCCATTGTGACGCGTGGTGGCCGGGGCCCGCCCACACGTCGTGCCGCACCGCCGTCGGCCCGCCCCGTGCCCGGGCCGACGGTGACGGGATGTACGTCAGGGCTTGCGCGCGACGCCCGCGTAGCCGGGGATCGGCTCGTCGCCGGCGACGTCGATGACCTCGCCGAGTTCGGGATGCCAGTCGGCCGAGAGGGAGACTCCGGGTTCGACCAGTTCGAGGCCGTCGAAGAACGCCGTCAGTTCGGCGCGGCTGCGGGGGCGCAGCGTCATGCCGCGCGCCTTGTACATGGCCCGGGCCTGCGCCGCGCCCTCCGGATTGAAGTCGCCTGTGGTGTGCGAGAGCACCAGATAGCTGCCGGAGGGCAACTGGTCGACCAGCTTGTCGACCAGGGCGGCCGCGCCGTCCTCGTCGTCGATGAAGTGCAGCAGGGCCAGCAGGGAGAGGGCTATCGGCTGCTCGAAGTCCAGCACCTTGCCGGCCTCGGCCAGGATCGTCTCCGGTTTGCGGGCGTCCGCCTGGATGTACTCGGTGGCCCCCTCGGGCGTCGAGCGGAGCAGGGCCGCCGCGTGGGCCAGCACGATCGGGTCGTTGTCGCAGTAGACGACGCGCGCGTCGGGGGCGGCCTGCTGGGCGATCTGGTGGAGGTTCGGCTCGGTGGGTATGCCGGTGCCGATGTCCAGGAACTGGCGGACGCCGTGCTCGGCGAGCCAGCGGGTCGCCCGGTGCATGAACGCCCGGTTGACCCGCGCCATGTCACGGCCCCGCGCGTCCAGGGTGAGCAGCTGGCGCGCCATCTGTTCGTCGACCGGGTAGTTGTCCTTGCCGCCGAGGAACCAGTCGTACATGCGGGCCGGATGCGGCTTGCTGGTGTCGATCTCGATGGAGTGGGGTTCTTGCCCGGTCATTGGCGCGCTCCGTGGTCAGAGGTCCGTGGAGAGGAGGGGTGGTCTGTCAGGTGAGCAGGAAGTCGGCCTGGCCGGCCTTGGCGCCCTGGATGAACGCGGCGATCTCGCCGTTGGAGTAGATGAGAGCCGGACCGTCGGGGTCGGCGGACTGGCGTACGGCGACCCGCCCGTCGGCGAGCTTCATCGCCTCGATGCAGTTCCCGCCGTTCCCGCCGCTCCACGGCTTGTACCAGCCTTCGGAGCCGAGGTCACCGGCCGGCATGCCGTTGTATATGTGGTTCATCACAGCTCCTTGCGGAAGTCCCGGAGGATTTCCTTCGTGCGTTGTGCAGTTGCGGCCTGAGCCGCCATGCGGTCCATGACTTCGAGGTAGGAGGCCACCTCGGGTCGGGCGTCGAAGTAGACGGCACCGGTCAGGTACTCGCTGTAGACCATGTCGGGGAGTTCGGGGACGGCGAACCGGAACAGGACGAAGGGACCGTAGGTTCCCGGATGGTGGCCGGAGGCGAACTGCGCGATCTGCAGGGTGACATGGGGAAGCTCGGTCGCTTCGAGCAGCTTGTCGATCTGCCCGCGCATCACCTGCGCGCTCTCGACGGGCCGCCGCAGGACGGTCTCGTCCATGATCACCCAGAGTCGGGGGGCGTCCTCCTTGGCCAGCAGCGACTGCCGCTCCATCCGCAGCGCCACATGGCGCTCGATGTCCTCGGGCCGCGTCTGGCCGACCGCCCCGGTCCGCATCACGGAGCGGGCGTAGTCCTCGGTCTGGAGCAGGCCGGGCACGAAGTGCGGCTCGTACATGCGCAGCAGGCTCGCGGCGCCCTCCAGGCTGACGTACATGCTGAACCAGTCGGGCAGCACGTCGTGAAAACGCTGCCACCAGCCCGGCCTGTTCGCCTCCTCCGCCAGGTCGACGAAGGCCTCGGCCTCCTGGTCGGCGACGCCGTACGCCTTCAGCAGCAGCTGGACGTAGGGGATCTTCAGGCCGACCTCGGCCGTCTCCATTCTGCGTATCGTCGCGGGGGCGACCCTGAGGACCTTCGCCGCCTGGTCACGGGTCAGACCGACACGCTCGCGCAGATCCTGCAGGCGCTTGCCGAGAACGACCTGGCCCACGGTCGGGGCGGACCGCGGTTCGCTCACTTCAGACCTCCCCATGCGCTGTTTTGCGAGCAGTGTGCCATGCGTGCGCTCCCAACGACACAGTCACTCTGGAAATTTCAGAGTGCCCCTTGCCAAGTGTCATCGTCAGGGGGAGAGTTGACTCCCGAACCAGTTCGCTCAGTCATGCCCGCCCCCGAGCACCCGGGGAACGAAGCGTGACGCAGCCCCCACTGTGAGGAATCGGTCGTGGCACCTGGCAGTGCGCTCATCCCCCGGCTCGCGGACCTCAGCCCCGGGACGGAGGCGCTCCGTTACTGCTTCGCGCTGCCGGCGCACCCCGAGTCGGTGGCCGGTGCCCGGGAGCTGACGCGAACGCGGCTGGACGCCTGGCAGCTGGGCCGGGACGTCGGTGACGCAGCCGTCCTCATCGTCTCCGAGCTGGTGACCAACGCGATCGTGCACACCGCGAGCACCCGGGTGGTCTGCGAGCTGAGCCGGTTCGGCAGACGGCTGCGGATAGCCGTGCAGGACCAGGGGCACCAGCCCTGCGGCCCGAGGCTGCGCCCCTCCTCCGACGACGAGCACGGCCGCGGTCTGCTCCTCGTCGACGCGATGAGCAGCGCCTGGGGGTCGCACGACGCGGGGGACGCCTCCGGGCGCATCGTCTGGGCGGAGCTGCCGCACGGCGCCGAGCAGCTGTCCGGCACGGACCGGCCGTGTTGAGGAGCGCGCTGTCCCGGCTGCGCTCGGCACACCGGGGCGGCACGCCCGAAGAGGCCCGCGGCGACCGGGTGCGACTGGCGCTGCCGCCCTCGATGTCGGCGACCCTGGGCTGCGACGCGGTCGGGGTGCCCGCACGCCACGGCTTCCGCCTCATGTCCCATCTGCCGCGCACCGGCTGCGTCTTCGCCGACGCGGACCGCTGGTGGTGGATCGTCCCGGCCGGCTCCGACCTGGACCTGGACTGGCCCGAGCAGGTGACGTACGCACGTGACGCGGCCGTGCCCGGCGGGCGCCCCCGGCTGATCCACTCACCGGACGCCCTTACCCCGTACACCCCGCCCATTCCGCTGTTCCTGATGGTCTGCCAGGTGACGGGGGTGGCCCCGAGCTGGGCCGCCCCCGGTCCGCGGAGCGTCGTGGCGTCCGGCTGACCGGGCGCAGAGCCCACGACCGAACGAGCCGGGCCCGGTCAGGTCGGGCCCGTCTCGTTCGGTCGTGTTCCCGGCCGGGTCAGGACCGGTCGAGGTAGGCGAGCCCGGGGTGGACCTCGGTGTACCGGTCGAGCAGCCGCCGGGCCACCGTCACGGAGTCCACCAGCGGGTGCAGGGCGAAGGCCTGGACGGCCGCCGCGCGGGACCCGCTCTCCGCCGCCTCCAGCACCGCCCGCTCCACGGCCTTCACGGCGGTGACGAGGCCGACCGCGTGATACGGCAGCGGCGAGACGGTCACCGGGCGCGCCCCGTTGGCGTCGACGAGGCAGGGCACCTCGACGACGGCGTCCGCGTCCAGGACCGACAGGGTGGTGCGGTTGCGGACGTTGAGGATCAGCGAGGTACGTTCGTTGCGGGCGACGGCCCGCATGAGAGCGAGCGCGACCTGTTCGTAGCCGCCGGCCTCCAGGTCGCTCTCCTCCCGCTCCCCCGCCCCGGCGACCTCGCGGTTCTCCGCCATGTACGTCGCCTCGCGTTCGGCACGGGTACGGTCCCAGGTGTCCCAGGCGGGCGTTCCGGGTTCGCGCATCCGGGCGTAGAAGCCCTCCTGCTGGTCCTGGAGGAACGCTCCCCGGGTCTGCTCCGCCTCCTGGTAGGCGCGTACGGCCTCACGGTTGACGTAGTAGTAGTGCAGGTACTCGTTGGGGATCGCGCCCAGCGACCGGAGGAGTTCCGCGCCGAAGAGGCGGCCCTCCTCGAAGGAGTCGAGCAGCTTCGGGTCGGCGAGCAGCCTGGGCAGTTCGTCGCGCCCGTCGACGTACAGCCCCCGCACCCACCCGAGGTGGTTGAGCCCGGCGTAGTCGATCCAGGCCCGGTCCGGGTCGGCGCCCAGGACACGGGCGATGCGCCGCCCGAGCCCGACCGGCGAGTCGCAGATCCCGATGACCCGGTCGCCCAGATGCCGGGACATGGCCTCGGTGACCAGGCCCGCCGGGTTGGTGAAGTTGATGACCCACGCCCGCGGGGCGAGCCGGGCGATGCGCCGGGCGAGGTCGAGGGCGACGGGCACGGTCCGCAGCCCGTACGCGATGCCTCCGGCGCCGACGGTCTCCTGGCCGAGCACGCCTTCGTCGAGGGCCACCCGTTCGTCGGCGGCGCGGCCGGCGAGCCCGCCGACCCGGATGGCGGAGAAGACGAAGTCGGCGCCGCGCAGCGCCTCGTCGAGTTCCGTGGTGGCGACGACGGCGGGGGCGTCGGGGATGTCCCGGCCCTGTTCCTCGAGGACGCGGGCGACGGCGGTGAGCCGGTCGGTATCGGTGTCGTACAGCGTGACCCGGGACACGCGGCCCTCGGCGTGATCGCCGAGGAGGGCCCCGTACACGAGAGGCACCCGGAATCCGCCACCGCCAAGAATTGTCAGCTTCACGCTGCTCGATGGTACGGGCGGCCGGAG
>NZ_QWFA01000298.1 GCF_003501885.1 Streptomyces globisporus | reverse complement strand
ACCCGGCACCCGTCCAGGAACGGCTCCCCGCCCCGTACGTCGGCCACCCCGTGGTGGATCTCGTACCCCTCCACCGGCTCGCCCAGCGCCGAACCGACCGGCCGCGCCAGCGTCTTGTCCCGGTCGAAGCGAATCCGTACGGGAAGGACCCCCAGCCCGTCCACGACCCCCGCCCGCGACTCCACCTCGTCCTCGATCCGCTCACCGAGCACCTGGAACCCGCCGCAGATCCCCAGCACCGGCCGGCCCTCCGCCGCCCGCCGCACCAGCGCGTCCGCGAGCCCGCGCTCACGCAGCCAGGCCAGCGCCTTCACCGTGCCGCGCGTCCCCGGCACGATCACCAGGTCCGCGTCGGCCAGCTCCTCCGCCCGGTCCACGAACCGCACGACGACGCCCGGTTCGGCGGCCAGCGCGTCCACATCCGTGAAGTTGGACATCAACGGCACCGCGCAGACCGCGACCCGCAACACGTCCTCCCCGTGCGGTGGCGCGACGACCGACTCGCGGACCGCACCCCGCAGGGAGACCCGCAGGCCGTCCTCCTCGTCGATGCCGAGCCCGTGTGCGTACGGCAGCACCCCGTACGTCCGCCGCCCGGTCAGCCCGTGCAGCATGTCGAGCCCCGGCTCCAGCAGCGAGACGTCGCCCCGGAACTTGTTCACCAGGTAGCCCGCCACCAGCGACTGGTCCTCCGCGCTCAGCAGCGCCGTCGTCCCGAAGAACGAGGCGAAGACCCCGCCCCGGTCGATGTCCCCGACGACCAGCACGGGGAAGCGGGCGGCCCGCGCGATCCCCATGTTCACGATGTCGGTGCGCCGGAGGTTGATCTCGGCCGGCGACCCGGCCCCCTCGCAGATCACCGCGTCGTACGTCGACCGCAGCTCCTCCAGGCAGCTGGTCACCGTGCCGAGCAGTGCCTCCTGACGGCCCCCGTGGTACCCGCGGGCGCTCATCTCGCCGACGGGTTTCCCCATCAGGACGACCTGGCTGGACCGGTCGCTGCCGGGCTTCAGCAGCACCGGGTTCATCAGGGCCGTCGGCTCCACCCGGGCGGCCTGGGCCTGCATCGCCTGGGCGCGTCCGATCTCCGCGCCCTCGCGGGTGACGAAGGAGTTGAGGGACATGTTCTGCGCCTTGAACGGCGCGACCTTCACGCCCCGGCGCACCAGCCAGCGGCAGATGCCCGCCGTGACGACGCTCTTGCCCGCGTCCGAGGTCGTTCCCGCGACCAGCAGCCCGCCGCCCCTCATGCCCGCCCCCGCTTCTGTCCTGTCGACGACCGTCCCGCGACCACGCGGCCGGCGATCAGCCGGCCCGCCACACACACCCCCAGGGCCAGCGCGCTCACCCGGCGCGACAGCTGAACCGCGCGCTCGATGTCCGCGCCCCGCACGTCCCGCCCAGCGGCCCCGTTCAGTACCGGCCGGTGCTCGACGCGCCCGGCGTACGCGAGTGTGCCGCCCAGCCGTACGCCGAGCGCTCCCGCGAACGCGGCCTCCACCGGCCCCGCGTTCGGGCTCGGGTGGCGGTGCGCGTCCGCCTTCCAGGCGCGTACGGCCTCCGCGGGCCGCCCGCCGCCGACCACGGCCAGCGCGGCCGTCAGCCGGGCGCCCGGCCATCCCGCCACGTCGTCCAGGCGGGCCGAGGCCCAGCCGTAGCGGCGGTGGCGGGGCGACTTGTGGCCGACCATCGCGTCCAGCGTGTTCACCGCCCGGAACCCGACAAGCCCCGGCACTCCGCCGATCGCTCCCCACACCAGCGCGCCGACGACGGCGTCCGAGGTGTTCTCGGCGACCGACTCCACGACCGCGCGGGCGATCCCCGGCCCGTCCAGCGAGTGCGGATCGCGCCCGCACAGATGCGGCAGCCGCTCCCGGGCCACCTCCAGGTCCCCGGTGGCCAGCGCGCCCCCGATGGCGCGGGCCTCGCGGCCCAGCGACGTACCGCCGACGACGGACCAGGCGGTGGCGGCGGTGAGCGCGACGGCGAGCGCCGGGCGCCCCCGTACGGCGCGGGCGGTCAGCGCCGCGGCCCCCACGGCGCCTCCGGCGCACACCAGGGTGTGCAGTGCGCCCCGGCCACGGTCGTCACGCCACAACAGGGACTCGACCCGCGCCGCGGCGCGGCCGAATCCGGCGACGGGGTGGCCACGGCGGGGATCGCCGAGCAGCGCGTCGGCGACCATCCCGGCCGTGGCGCCGTACGCGAAGATGCGATCGGCACGCACGGCTCAGCCCGTCGTGGAAAGAGGCGTTCCGGCACGGAGGGGCACAGGAAGCGGCGCAGGGAACGGCGCACGGCGGCCGGGCATGGCGTAGGTCCTCACTCAGGGTCCGCGCCCTGGTTCGACGTGACCGACGACGAGAGTCTCCTGGCTCCCGGATCCGCAGTTCCCCCGGCCTTCCAGCCCGCGTACCGCGAGCCGTGACGTCCGGTGTGGGGGAGTGCTCCCCGGTGACAGTGGCGGGACCGCGCCGGATTCACACCGGCTTCCTCTGCTGTCGCCGTAAATGGCTCCGGCAGTCCACCACGCCCCGAGAACAACCGTCAACTCGCTGTTGACCTGCGGGGGTCCACTGTGGGCGGACGCACATCGGGCCGGACACACGAGGGTGTGTCCGGCCCGAAGGAGTGCGGGGTGCGGGGTCAGGCGACGATCAGATAGATCCCGTACGAGACCGCCGCGACGCACAGCGCGAAGCAGGCGTACGCGCCGGTGCGCGCCAGCGCGACCGACCCGCCGGAGGCGCTGCCTCCGGCCGTGGCGGACTGCTTGGAGAGGGCGACGATGCCCAGGGTGAAGAGGCCGACCAGCGCGACGGTGACCACGAGGCTGACACCGAAGACGGAGGCGAGAGCTGCCCAGTCGATTTTCATGCGGATCTGTCCTTACACCTTGGCCGGCGGCCGGGCCGGGTCGTCGGGCGCCGAGGCCGGGGCCGGGATGGTCGTCGTGAGGTCGGAGGCCGGGCCCCCGACGGGCGGCGGCTGGACCGCGGCGATGGCCGTGGTGACGACGCCCTGGGGCTCGTCGCCGTCCGTGTCGTTGACGTTGGTGTGATCGACGGGCTGGCGACGCGAGGCCAGCCAGATGGCGAACGACCCGCCCACCAGGATGACCGCCGTGACGGCGATGCCCCAGGGACCCTGCTTGGTCAGGAACTCGGCGCCCGCGCCGACCAGACCCGCGGCCGGCAGGGTCAGACCCCAGGCGACGAACATCCGGGTGGCGGTGGACCAGCGGACCACACCCCCCTTGCGGCCGAGGCCCGAGCCCATCACGGCGCCGGAGCAGGACTGCGTGGTGGAGAGCGAGAAGCCGAGGTGCGAGGAGGCCAGGATGACGGTCGCCGCGCTGGTCTGGGCGGCGAAGCCCTGCGGCGGCTGGAGGTCGGTCAGGCCCTTGCCCATGGTGCGGATGATGCGCCAGCCACCGAGGTAGGTGCCGAGCGCGATGGCGACACCGGCGGAGACGATGACCCACATGGGCGGGTTGGAGCCGGGGGCCAGGACACCGCTGGTGACCAGGGCGAGGGTGATGATGCCCATCGTCTTCTGGGCGTCGTTGGTGCCGTGGGCGAGCGAGACGAGACCGGCGGAGGCGATCTGCCCGGCCCGGTAGCCCTTGGCGGTCGACTTCAGCTGGTTCGGGTCGGTGACGTTCCGGTTGATCCGGTACGTCAGCCGGGTGGCCAGCATCGCGGCGATACCGGCGACGAGCGGGGCGGCGATCGCGGGGAGCAGCACCTTGGTGACGACGGTGCCGCCGTTGATCGAGGACCAGCCGGCCGACATGACCGCGGCGCCGATCAGACCGCCGAACAGGGCGTGGGAGGAGCTGGAGGGCAGGCCCAGCAGCCAGGTCAGGAGATTCCACAGGATGGCGCCGACGAGCGCCGCGAAGATGACTTCTGTTCTGATGCCGTCTTCGTTGACGATCCCGCCGGAGATCGTTTTGGCGACCTCCACCGACAGGAACGCGCCGATCAGGTTGAGAACGGCGGACATGGCCACCGCTGTCTTGGGCTTCATCGCGCCGGTCGAGATGGTGGTCGCCATCGCATTGGCGGTGTCGTGGAAACCGTTCGTGAAATCGAACACGAGAGCTGTTACGACCACAATCGCAAGCAGCAGCGTGATGTGTTCCATTTACCCAGGCAATCGTTCGACGTCAGTGGCTCGTGGACCGTAGGCAACCTGGGTGAACGGAAGATGAACTGGGCAGGGCGCTGCGGTGACCCCAAGCGGAGTCCGATGCTTCCGCTTGTGTGCGGGTGGGATTGTGCGAGGCCGGTGGGGCGCGGCGTGGGCTGCCCTTTGCCGCCCGTTGACGAACATTTTGAACGGCCGTTCGGCACCCGGAAGAGATCCCCGTCACTCCCCGTGTGTCGTTCCGGTTGCGCGCCTACCCCCTACGCTCGCCCCCATGAGCGAGCACCAGCCGGAATCCGTCCGCCAGGCCTGGCGGGACGTCATCGACACGGCCCGCCGGAGCGCGGCGGACGGCCTCGTCGTCGGCACCTCCGGCAACGTCTCCGCCCGCGTCGGCGACCTCGTCCTGGTGACGCCCAGCGGGGTGCCCTACGACCGGCTCGGACCCGAGGACGCGGTCGGGGTCGACCTGGAAGGACGCCAGGTCCTCGGAGAGCTCGGGCCGACCAGCGAACTCCCCCTCCACCTGGCGGTCTACCGCTCCACCGACGCCGCCGCCGTGGTCCACACCCACGCCGTGCACGCCACCGCCGTCTCCACCCTCGTCGCCGAGGTCCCGCTCGTCCACTACGCGGCGGCCATCCTCGGCGGCCCCGTCCGCAACGCCGGTGGCGTGCACGGCGTGG
>NZ_QWFA01000297.1 GCF_003501885.1 Streptomyces globisporus | reverse complement strand
TCCCTCTCCCCCCTCCCCTCACCCCTTGCGGTTACCCCGCTCCACCGGGCCCCGGCGCACCGAACCCGGAGCGCTCCAGTCCGCGCGCTTGCGGGCCCGCTTCTTCGCCGCCTCCGAGGACTGGAGCTGGTACGGGACGGAGGTCACCATGACCCCGGGCGTGAAGAGCAGCCGGCCCTTCAGTCGCAGGGCGCTCTGGTTGTGCAGCAGGTGCTCGTACCAGTGCCCGACCACGTACTCGGGGATATAGACGCTGACCACGTCGCGCGGGCTCTGGCGGCGCAGGCCCTTCACGTACTCGATGACCGGGCGGGTCACCTCGCGGTAGGGCGAGTCGAGGATCTTGAGGGGGACGTTGATGGCACGCCGCTCCCAGTCCTCGCGCAGGGCCTTCGTCTCGTCCGGGTCGACGCTGATGGAGAGCGCCTCCAGCTGGTCGGCGCGGATGAGCTGGGCGTAGGCGAGGGCGCGCAGCGTGGGGCGGTGGAGCTTGGAGACGAGGACGATCGCGTGAACGCGGGAGGGGCGAACGCTCTCGTCGGCGGGGGTCTCGTCGGCGGCGATCTCGGCGGAGACCCGGTCGTAGTGCTTCCGGATCGCGGTCATCGTGCCGTAGAAGATGACCATGCCGAGCAGGGCCACCCAGGCGCCGTGGGTGAACTTGGTGGCGAGGACGATCACCAGGACGACGCCGCAGAAGAAGGCGCCGAAGGCGTTGATGGCGCGGGAGCGGATCATGTGGCGGCGCCTGGCCTGGTCCCGTTCGTCGGCGAGCAGCCGGTTCCAGTGCCGCACCATGCCGGCCTGGCTGAGGGTGAAGGAGACGAACACCCCGACGATGTAGAGCTGGATCAGGTGCGTGGAGTCGGCGCCGTAGATCCAGACGAGCAGGATCGCGGCGCCCGCCAGCAGCACGATGCCGTTGGAGAAGGCGAGGCGGTCGCCGCGGGTGTGGAGCTGGCGCGGCAGATAGCGGTCCTGGGCGAGGATCGAGCCGAGCAGCGGGAAGCCGTTGTACGCGGTGTTCGCTGCGAGGAACAGGACCAGGGCGGTGGCGGCCGCGAGGACCAGGAAGAGGAAGGAGCCGTGGCCGAAGACCGCCTCGGCGACCTGGGCGATGACCGGGTCCTGGGTGAAGTCCGCGCCGACCGGGGCGCCGTCGCGGATCAGGTCGACCGCCGGGTTCTCGGCCATCTTGACGTCGGTGGCCAGAGCCAGGCCGATGATGCCGCAGAACATGGTGACGGCGAGCAGGCCCATCAGGGCGAGGGTGGTCGCGGCGTTGCGGCTCTTCGGCTTCCGGAACGCGGGCACCCCGTTGCTGATCGCCTCGACACCGGTGAGGGCCGCGCAGCCGGAGGAGAAGGCCCGCAGGAGGAGGAAGACGAGCGCGAACCCCGCCAGTCCCTCGTGCTCGGGCTTGATCACCAGGTCGGAGGTAGGGGCGTGCATCGTGTCGCCGAGGATCAGTCCGCGGAAAGCGCCCCACAGGATCATGAGGAAGACGCCGGTCACGAAGAGATAGGTGGGAATGGCGAAGAGTCTCCCGGACTCCTTCACTCCGCGCAGGTTCATCAAGGTGAGCAGGACGATGGCGCCTATGGCGCAGAACGTCTTGTGCTCGATGACGAACGGGATCGCGGAGCCGAGGTTCTCGACTCCGGAGGAGATCGACACGGCGACGGTGAGGACGTAGTCGACGAGCAGGGCGCTGGCGACGGTCAGTCCTGCCTTGGGGCCGAGGTTGGTGGTCGCGACCTCGTAGTCGCCGCCGCCGCTCGGGTAGGCGCGGACGTTCTGCCGGTAGGAGGCGACGACCGTGAACATGAGGACGACGACCGCGACGGCGATCCAGGGGCTGAAGTGGTACGCCGACACCCCCGCGATGGACAGTACGAGGAGGACTTCTCCGGGTGCGTACGCCACCGAGGACAACGGGTCGGACGCGAAGACGGGCAGCGCGATGCGCTTGGGGAGCAGGGTCTCCCCGAGCTTGTCGCTGCGCAGCGCGCGGCCGATCAGGATCCGTTTGGGCAGGTCGGTCAGTTTGGACACGCTGAGGATCGTAAGCGGAGCCCGTGGCCGGAAAGCACGCCCTTTCGACGTGGCCCCGCAATCTCCTGCGGTCGGAGGAGAACGCCGCTGCATTCTTTAACGCGATCCTTGCGCCCGTTCCCCCTGTTTTGCTTTCCCTTTACCGGAGTGCGCGACGATACGGAGCCTCGGATGAGGCAGGGGCTTCCCCGGCGCATAAGCTCGACTCCCGGCCACACTGCGGGTGTGTGCCGCTTTGTTTGCCCAGCAAGCCGAGAGAGAAGTGTGAGCAGCGTGTTTTCGCAGGTCAGCTGGATGACCAGGACGGCGGGGTAGGCGCACAGTGCACATCGTCATCATGGGCTGCGGGCGCGTCGGTGCCGCTCTCGCACAGACCCTGGAACAGCAGGGGCACACCGTCGCGGTGATCGACCAGGACCCGACGGCGTTCCGTCGCCTGGGGTCCGGATTCGGCGGTCGCCGGGTCACCGGGGTCGGTTTCGACCAGGACACCCTCCGCGAGGCGGGGATCGAGGACGCCGGGGCGTTCGCCGCGGTCAGCAGCGGCGACAACTCCAACATCATCGCGGCCCGGGTGGCCCGCGAGATGTTCTCCATCGAGAACGTCGCCGCGCGCATCTACGACCCCCGGCGCGCCGAGGTCTACCAGCGCCTCGGCATCCCCACCGTGGCGACGGTGCGCTGGACGGCGGACCAGATGCTGCGGCGGCTGCTGCCGTCGGGCGCGGAGCCGCTGTGGCGCGATCCGAGCGGGGGTGTGCAGCTCGCCGAGGTGCACACGACGCCGTCCTGGATCGGCCACAAGATCAGCACGCTCCAGGAGGAGACGGGGGTCCGGGTGGCCTTCCTCACCCGGTTGGGCGAGGCCATACTGCCGACCTCGCAGACCGTTCTCCAGGAAGGCGACCTGGTCCACGTGATGATGCGTACGGACGAGATCGCCCAGGTCGAAGAGGCCTTCGCCCAGGGTCCCGAGGAGGACGGTCACTGATGCGTGTGTCGATTGCCGGGGCGGGTGCGGTGGGTCGTTCCATCGCCGCCGAGTTGCTGGAGAACGGGCACGAGGTACTGCTGATCGACAAGGCGCCGACCGCCATCTCGGTGGAGCGGGTCCCGATGGCCGAGTGGCTGCTCGCGGACGCCTGTGAGATCACGTCGCTGGACGAGGCGGCACTGCAGCGGTGCAACGTGGTGATCGCCGCGACCGGGGACGACAAGGTGAACCTGGTCGTCTCGCTGCTCGCCAAGACCGAGTACGGCGTGCCGCGCGTGGTGGCCCGGGTGAACAACCCGAAGAACGAGTGGCTGTTCAACGAGTCCTGGGGCGTGGACGTCGCCGTCTCGACGCCGCGGCTGATGTCGGCCCTGGTCGAGGAGGCGGTGAGCGTCGGTGATCTGGTCCGGCTGCTGCGCTTCAGCCACGGCGACGCCAACCTGGTGGAGCTGACCCTGCCGCCGGAGTCTGCGCTGGCCGGCATCCGCGTCGGGGATGTGGCCTGGCCCGCGGACACCTCGCTGGTGACGATCATCCGGGGTACGCGGGTGCTGACGCCGAGCCCCGAGGAGTCCCTGGAGGCCGGGGACGAGCTGCTGTTCGTGGCCGCCCAGGCGCGCGAGGAGCAGTTGGAGGATCTGCTGTCGGTCCGGCGGAGTCCTGAGGACGGCTGAGCGGGCCACCATGCGAAAGGGGCCGGAACCGCTGAGCGGTTCCGGCCCCTTTCGGTGCAGCGGTGCGGGGGTCAGGCCTCCGGGTCGCGGAGGGCGGCCGCCGCGGCCTTGCGCTCCTTCTCGGCCTGTTCCTCGGCCTCCATCTCGGCGAAAACGTCGATGGGCGGAGGCGCCTTCGCGAGGAAGATCCAGGTCAGGTAGACCGCGAGCAGGAACGGCGGGATCTTCAGCGCGATGAGCACCCAGCCGAACTGGGTGGTGTCGGCCCACCAGTAGAGCGGGAAGAGGATCGCGCACTTGGCCAGCAGGATGAAGCCCCAGGCGTAGCTGGCCCTGGTGTACGCCTTCTTCCGGCCCGGGTTACGGGTCCGCCAGGAGAGGTTCTCCTTGAAGACCGGGCCGAGGATCAGGCCGATCAGGGGAACGCCGGCGGCGGCGGTGGCGATGTAGGCGACCGACAGGCCCAGGGTGTAGAGCATGCCCGGCAGATAGAAGTCCTTGGCCTCGCCCGTCATCTTCGCGAAGAGGACGCCGAAGGCCACCCCGAATACGCCGCTGAAGGCGTGCTTGACGGTGTCCCGGCGGATCAGCCGGACGACGACGAGGGCCAGGGACACCGCCAGGGCCGCGATGGCCGAGGCGTTCAGGTTCTTGTTGATGGTGAAGATCGTGACGAAGAGCAGCCCGGGGAGGACTGTCTCCACCATGCCGCGCACCCCGCCGAAGGCCTCGAAGAGCGCGGCCTCGGTGACGGCCTTCGACTCCGCGTCCTGCTGGGCGGCGTGCCTCCCGCCCGTGTGCTGCGGGTCGGTGCGGTGGGACTGGTCCGTGTCGGACGTCGGCTTGTCGAGGGACGTCACCGGCTACTCCTTGCCGAGCGGTCGGAGTTCGTATGTGGGGTTGAACAGCACCCGGCGGCCGTGGCTCATGGCGACCCGCCCCGAGGCGATGATCCTGCGGCCGGGCTCTATGCCGACGATGGAGCGGCGGCCGAGCCAGACCACGTCCAGCGGCTCGGTGCCGTCGAAGAGCTCCGCCTCCAGGGCGGGCACTCCGGCCCGGGGGCGGAGGGTGACGGTCCGCAACGTACCAGCCACCTTCACGATCTGCCGGTCGGAGCACTCGGAGATCCGGGTGCACCCGGTGGCCTGCGCGTCCTCCCGCAGCTCCTGGGACTCCAGGTCCTCCTGGGAACTGGAGAGCCGGTCGAGCATACGGCGGAAGCGCCCGGAAGGCTTCGCCGCCTTCCCAGCCTTCCCGGCTTTCTCGGATCGGGAAACAGCACTCATACCCGAAGGGTACCGGTCCTGCGGGCGGTACACGTGGGGCCGCGATGATCACTCGAAACGGTGAGCCCGTACGGGGTCAGTCGCGCTCGAACCGGTACCCCATGCCCGGTTCGGTGACGAAGTGACGGGGGTGCGAGGGGTCCGCCTCCAGCTTGCGGCGCAGCTGGGCCATGTAGACGCGCAGATAGTTGGTCTCGGTGCCGTAGGAAGGGCCCCAGACCTCCTGGAGGAGCTGCTTCTGGCTGACCAGGCGGCCGGCGTTGCGGACGAGGACCTCCAGCAGATGCCATTCGGTGGGGGTGAGGCGTACGTCGCGGCCGGCCCGGTGCACCTTCTTCGCCGCCAGGTCGACGGTGAAGCCGGCGGTCTCGACGAGGGCGATGTCCTCGGTGCCGCCCTCCTGGCCGACCGGTTCCGCCCGGCGTACGGAGGCGCGCAGCCGGGCCAGCAGCTCGTCCATGCCGAACGGTTTGGTGACGTAGTCGTCGGCCCCGGCGTCCAGCGCCTCCACCTTCTCGTCGGACGTCTGACGCGCGGAGAGGACGAGGATCGGGACCCGGGTCCAGCCGCGCAGCCCCCTGATCACCTCGACCCCGTCCATGTCGGGCAGCCCCAGGTCGAGGAGGACGACGTCGGGGTGGCGGGCGGCGGCGAGCTGGAGGGCGGTCGCCCCGTCGGGCGCGGCGTCGACCTCGTACTGGCGGGCCTTCAGGTTGATCACGAGGGCGCGGACGATCTGCGGCTCGTCGTCGACCACAAGCACCCTGGTCATCGCGGACCTGCCTTTCTGCTGAACGGGCTGCACGGGCTTTGCGGGTTGTACGGGGAGGGGGCGGGGAACACGTCGGGGC
>NZ_QWFA01000296.1 GCF_003501885.1 Streptomyces globisporus | reverse complement strand
GGCACGGGGTGAGGGGGCAGTGGGCACTGCTGCGGGGGCTGTTGCGCGGGCGGGACAATCCGCTGCGCCGCGCCACCGACCGCCGCGAGGCCTGGGTCGCGCTCGGAGCGCTGGTGCTCCTCGTGGTCGGGGCCCCGGCCGCGGGCTGGGCCGGCGGTTCCCTCGCCGATGACGCCCTCCGGCGGTCGGTTCGCGCCCAGCACCAGGAGCGCCACTCCGTCGACGCGGTCGTGGTGGGCCGGGCGCCGGGGCGCGAGCGGTACGCGGGCGATCCCGAGGGGGGCGCCGAGCGTGCCGCGCGCAGGTGGGTGGTGGCGTCCTGGCAGGCCCCGGACGGCAGCCCGCGCACCGGAGAGGTGGCCACCGAGTCGGGGCCCGGCTCCCCGGGGTCCTCGCTGCGGATCTGGACGGACGCGGCGGGCCTTCCCGTTCCCCCGCCGATGGACGGGCGCGCCGCCCGGTCCCATGCGGTGCTGGCCGGCATCGGTACGTTCCTGCTCGCCGCCGGATGTGTCGAGGCGGGCCGCAGGGTGGTCGTAGGGCACATGCTGCGGCAGCGGTACGCGCGTCTCGACCGGGAGTGGGCCGCGGCCGGCGCGGACTGGGGCCGGGCCGGAACGGGCGGCTGACCACGGCCTCCGCCGGCCGGACGCGGCCGTCGGCCGCACGGCCCCGCGGGCCGGGCGTTGGCGGCACGGCCCCGCGGGGCCGACTCGTCAACTCCCGGCCCTCACGCGCGCTACGGTGGTCCGACCCCGTCCGCCTCCCCGGCGACGGACGGGCCCGAGGCAGCGCACAGCACGAGGTGGGGGCACAGCAACGCCATGGCACAGGGCACGGTCCAGGTGACGCACACCGGCACATCGCGATGGCGCCGCCGCACCGGCGAGTACGCCTCCCTCTCCGCGGCCCTGGAAGCGGCGGCCGAGGGCGACGTCCTCACCGTCGCACCCGGGACCTACCGGGAGAACCTCGTCGTCCCGCGTGCGGTGACGCTACGCGGCCCCGAGGGCTCGGCCGGCTCCGTGCGGATCGCGCCGCTCGACGGCGTACCGCTGACCGTGCGCGCCTCCGCGGTCGTCCAGGGGCTGCACATCGAGGGCCAGGACTCGGCGGCCCCGGCGCTGCTGGTCGAGGACGGCACGGCGGAGCTGACGGACCTGCGGATCGTGACCCGGTCCGCCGCGGGCATCGAGGTACGCGGCGCGGCCCGGCCCAGCGTGCGGCGCTGCACGGTCGACAACCCGGCCGGGGTCGGCATCGCCGTACTGGACGGCGCGGGCGGGGTGTTCGAGGAGTGCGAGATCGTCTCGGCGGGCCAGTCCGGGGTGTCGGTCCGCGACGGAGGCCACCCGCGTCTGGACCGCTGCCGGATCCACCACGCGTCCGGGGCGGGCATCGGCGTCACCGGCGACGGCAGCGGCCTGGAGGCGTTCGGCTGCGAGGTGTACGAGATCAAGGGCAGCGGCATCCAGGTCACCGCCCGCGGCTCGGCCCACCTCACCGACTGCACCGTGCACCGCACCTCGGCGGACGGCGTCACGCTGGACACCGACGCGGTGCTGACGCTCGCCGACTGCGACATCCACGACATCCCGGAGAACGCCGTCGACCTGCGGTCGCGTTCGGTGCTCACGCTGACCCGTTCCACGGTCCGCCGGTTCGGCCGCAACGGGCTCTCGGTCTGGGACCCGGGGACCCGGGTCGACGCCAACCAGTGCGAGATCCACGACAGTACGGGCGACTATCCGGCGGTCTGGGTCAGTGACGGCGCGACGGTGATACTGGACGCCTGCCGGGTGCACGACGTGCCCGACGCCCTGTTCGTCCTCGACCGGGGGTCGCGCGCCGATGTGGTGGACAGCGACCTCTCCCAGATCCGCAACACCGCCGTGTCGGTGAGCGACGGGGCGACCGCGCAGCTCGACGACTGCCGGATCCGGGAGGCGTCCACGGGCGCCTGGTTCCGTGACCACGGCAGTGGCGGCACGCTGAACAACTGCACCATCGACGCTGCGCAGACCGGGGTCATCGTCACCAAGGGCGCGGACCCCACCATCGAGCGCTGCACGGTCACCTCACCCGCCGAGGCCGGGTTCTACGTCTCGGCCGAGGGCCGGGGCACCTTCGACGGCTGCCGGGTGACGGGCAGTGAGGGGTACGGCTTCCACGTCATGGAGGGCTGCCGCACGACCCTGACCCGGTGCCGTACCGAGCGGTGCGCGCGGGGCGGTTACGAGTTCCCCGAGGGGGACGGCGGTTCCACGGCCGGGCCGGTGGCCCGGGACTGCACGAGCGACGAGAGCGGTCTGCGGACGGCTCCGGCCCCGCCTCCCCCGGTGCTGACGGCCACGCAGTCGACGCCGGGTCTGCTGGGCGCGCTGCCCGGGCAGCGCGCCATCGAGCCCGTCCCCGAGCCGGTCGCCCCGGCGGAGCCGGCCCGGGACTCCTCGGCAGTCCTCGGTGAACTGGACGCGCTGGTGGGCCTGGACAGCGTCAAGCGGGAGGTGCGGGCGCTCACGGACATGATCGAGGTGGGCCGGCGCCGAGCGGAGGCCGGTCTGAAGGCCGCGTCCGTCCGCCGCCACCTCGTCTTCACCGGCTCTCCCGGTACGGGCAAGACCACGGTCGCCCGGCTGTACGGGGAGATCCTGGCCTCGCTCGGCGTGCTGGAGCGCGGTCATCTGGTCGAGGTGTCCCGGGTCGACCTGGTCGGCGAGCACATCGGCTCGACGGCGATCCGGACCCAGGAGGCGTTCGACCGGGCGCGCGGCGGGGTGCTGTTCGTCGACGAGGCGTACGCCCTCTCCCCCGAGGACTCCGGCCGTGACTTCGGGCGGGAGGCCATCGACACCCTGGTGAAGCTGATGGAGGACCACCGGGACGCGGTGGTCGTGATCGTCGCGGGCTACACCCATGAGATGGAGCGGTTCCTCACCGTCAACCCCGGGGTGGCATCGCGGTTCTCCAGGACCATCACCTTCCAGGACTACCTCCCCGAGGAGCTGCTGCGGATCGTCGAGCAGCAGGCCGAGGAGCATGAGTACAGCCTGGCGGCGGGGACCGGGGAGGCGCTCCTGAAGCACTTCACGGCGCTCCCCAAGGGCCCCGCCTTCGGCAACGGCCGCACCGCCCGCCAGACCTTCGAGTCGATGGTGGAGCGGCACGCGGGCCGGGTCGCCCAGCTCGCCGAGCCGAGCACGGACGACCTGACCCTGCTCTACCCGGAGGACCTCCCCGACGTGCCCTTCTGAGTCCGCGCCTCCGCCTGCCGGGGGACGCGCGGGCCCAGCTCCTCCAGGAGGTCGGCGCGCGCGTCGGCGAAGGCCGGGTCCGCCTGGTAGTCGGAGTGTCCGAGGATCGGTTCGGGCAGCGGGAGCTTCGTGGTCCGCCCGTAGGCCAGCGGGTCCTTCAGCGGGCCCCGGTCGACGCCCGGGTCGGGGTCGGCGCCGATGCGGACGGGGCCGCCGATCGGGTCGGTGGCCCGCCACAGATTGCGCCAGCAGTGCACCGAGCGGTGCAGCCCGAGCAGCGGCTCGGAGCCGAAGTAGGCCGGGAACCACCGCCCGTACAGCCGCTCCAGGGGCGAGCCGTAGGTGAGCAGGGCGACCCGCGGACGGGTGGCGTCGGGCAGTTGCCAGACGGCTGAGGCGGCGAGCACGCTGCCCTGGGAGTGGCCGGAGATGACGAGCCGGCCCCGGGGTGTGGTCGACGTCCAGGCGGACATCCGGGAGGCGAGGTCGGGGACTGCGCGCTCGGCGTAGCACGGGGGCGCGAAGGGATGGGCGGCGCGGGGCCAGAAGGTGCCCACGTCCCAGAGGATGCCGATGGTCCGGCGGGCCGATGCGTCCTTGTAGGCGCGGCGGCCGCCGGCGACGAAGAGTATGAAGCCGAAGCCGATCAGCCAGGAGCCGGTGGACTGGGCGGCGTCGGCGAACGATTCGAGGAGCGGCCCGCTTCCGTCGGCGGCCCGGCCCGGCACCTGGTCGCTGTACCAGGATCCGGCGATCGCGCCCGCCCCGAGCAGCAGGGTGGCGGTGGAGACGACGCCGAGGATCCAGGGCGCGGAGTCGGTGAGGGCGGCGGTTGCGCGGATCCGGGCGATGCGGCGGGTGCGCCCCTCGTCGGGCGGTTCGGGGGCGTACTCCGCCTCGATGACCGGGCCCAGGCGGCGGGCGGTGCGCGCGGTGCGGACGACCAGCACCAGCACGGGGACGAGCAGGAGGAGCAGGAGCACCGGGATGACGGAGGCCTGCCAGCTGAGCAGTACCGGCGGTCCGGCGATGTCGGAGCTGCGGCCCATGCCCGGGGTGCCGGGGCCGTCCAGCCAGTCGGCGACGCGCTGGGCCACCCCGCCGGTCATCACACCGCCGAGGGCGCAGGCGAGCATCGCGACCGCGGGGCCGCCGAGCCCGTACAGGACGGTGCGGGGTTCGGGGGTTCGCCGGTAGAGGCCCCGGGCGACCACGGCGAGGGCGATGACGAGGATGCCCTGGCCGAGGGCGAGGAACCGGAAGGTGGCCTCGCCGGGCAGGGTGCCCGAGGACTGCCAGGAGGGGCGCGACCAGGACGCGTACAGGACGGCGAGGCCGAGCAGGGCCAGCGCGGAGCCGGGCAGACAGCTGATCAGGGCGCCGTCCAGGCGGGTGTCGCGGGTGCGTTCGCTGCGGCCCCGGCGGCAGACGACCCAGACGACGACGAGCGCGCACAGGACGATGCCGCCCTCGACGGCCGCGCCGATGAACCGGGGCACCGGTCCTTCGGCGCCCCGGTCGTGTCGTGCGGCGGCGCCGGCGACGGCCGCGGCGACGGTCAGGAACCCGGCCGCCGTGTGGGCGGCGCGGAGCCGGGCGACGAGCCGCCGGCCGTACCAGAAGCCGGGCCTGCCGAGCGCGGGGCGGACCGGAACGGCCTTGCGCGGGCTCCCGTCGGCGTCCGGGCCGGGTGCGTCCGGGCCGTGGGCCGCCGCCGCCCCGAAGGGGTCGTCCTCGTCGAAGTCCTCTCCGTCCAGCGGGCGTTGGGACTCGTACGCGCTCCAGGTCCGGTTGGACAGGTACCACAGCAGCCCCACCAGGGCCGTGGGGACGAGCGCCGCCAGGGCGAGGCGGCGGCCGGGCTGGGACCACCAGCCACCCTGACGCTCCGACAGGAAGCCGAGCCAGGAACGGCGTTCGGCGCAGGCGTCGGCTCCCGCGCACTGCCAGGCCAGCAGGTCGAGGGCGACTTCGCAGGCGGCCGCCGTGAGCAGCACGGTGAGGCTGAGCGCCACGAGCCGCACCAGGACGCCGTACAGCCGGACCGAGCGGGTGCGGCCGGTGGCGGCGGGACGCATCCAGTGGGCCAGGTTGACCACCATGAACGGCAGGAGCAGCAGCCACAGCGCACGGGAGCCGTTACCGGAGGTGAGGCCGGACCAGCAGTACGCCTCGGCGACGGGCTCGTCCCGGTAGCGCTCGGGGTGCTTCTCGCCGTCGGCGTCCTCGCTGCGCCGGTACACGGCGGCGGTCGTGTCCCCGGTGACCCGGACGGTACGTGGGTCGCCCAGCATCTCCTGCGGGGTGGCGCCGCCGACGCCGTGGACGAGCAGTTCCAGCGCTGTCCCGGTGTGCTGCGGAGGCTCGGTGGCGGGCGGAGTGGCGGACGGGGGCGGGGTGGCAGGAGC
>NZ_QWFA01000295.1 GCF_003501885.1 Streptomyces globisporus | reverse complement strand
CCAGCCGCCCCACCGCACACCAACAAACCCCCCTCCCAGCGTTAGCCGCCGTACAAGCCCGCCCGAGGTCGATGATCGGCTGTACGGGCCGCTGAGCGCCAATCCCCGCCCCAGGTGACCGGGTTACGTCGGGGCGGGGGATCGGCGCTCAGAACCGCGCTGGGGCCGTTTCCTGGGCTTCCTGGGCCTGTGCGGTGGCTACGGCTGCGTCGCGGACGGCTTCCCATTCCTGGATGACGCGGTCGCGGTCGTGAGTGGCCGCTCCCACGGCAGCCGATCAACCGCTTGCCAGGCGGTGGAGTGCTCCAGGGCGCCGGGCTTGTGCCGCAGGATCTCCAGGTAGTGGTCCAGCAGATCGCGGAAGCCGTAGCGGCCCGCGAGCCGCGGATGGCGGACCACGAGCTTGTTGCGCTCGAAGACCCAGACCTCGTCCGCCCGCAGCGAGACCCGGACGTTCGTGCCGATGAAGCGGGCCGGGACGGAGTACTTGTTCTGCCGGACGGTGATCCGGGAGGTCTTGTCGACCTTCGGCGTCAGCGTCAGCCCGATGTCGAACTCCTCGAACGGCAGGGGGGCCAGCAACGGCGCCTCGTAGTCGAAGTCGAACCCGACCGAGGTGGGACGGTTGTCGATGTGCCGGACGTCCTCGGCCATCTCGATTTGCTCGATCTTCTCGTTCAGTTCCGCGAGCGTGTCGACCTCGGGGACCGGGACCAGGTGCGAGCGGCGGAACCGTCCGCCCTCGTGCTCGACGCCGCCCTTCTCATGGGCGCCCTCGACGCCGGGCCGGCAGTAGAAGGCGTCGAACCCGATCTTCCGTGGGTTCAGAAAATCTGAAGGCTCCGTCGCGCAAACTCAGGGGCTCGAAGGCGGTTCTGCCGTCTTGAAGGGACGGGTTGCGACAGTGAATGGGAGTGGGCGAAGGGCCTGGAGCCGGCACAGGTGGAGAGTGGCCGGTCCATGATCGCGATCCGGCGGCACTTTGCGCGAAACTGTGGTGTGCCTACTTCCAGATCGCTTGCAGCCTCTGACGAGATACGTGCGTATCTCGTCGACCAGTTGAACCTGGCCTTGCGCCGTCCCGGAATGTACGGAAAGGAACTGGCCTTCCGCATGCTGATGGATCACTTGCTGTTCGTCGAGTGCCAGCCCGAGGCATTGGCCGACCAGCGGCGCATGTGGAACGATCGCGGCGCCGGGTCCAGCACCGGCCTCGCGGGCATGTTCCGTGACCTGATCCCGGAGCGATGTCACGAGTACGTCATTGCCTCGGTGTATGCCGAGTTCGCGCACCACCGTGGCTGGCTCAAGCCTGACCGTGTACTGGACCCTGAGGAATACTCAGTCCTGCAGGGTTCGGTCCGTCAGTGGGCGGGTGAGGACCGTGTGTGGTCGGACGTCGTCGACGAGTTCGGTACCCCGTCCATGCTGTTCGGCGGCAACAACCCCTACTACGGCAAGACCCTCGGCTACCTGACGGAGAACGCGGAGGAACCGATGGTGTCCTTCGATCTCTGGAACGGCAGTGCTCCGGGAGCCGAGCAATCATGGCCATCTGAGCACCAGGAACCCCTCCTGCTTGCAGTGCGCTTCGGAACAGGGCCCTTCCGCCAGACCTTCACCTTCACCCCGGAGGGTCGGCGACGGCTCCCTGCGGAGTAAAACTCAAGATCAGCGGGTGTTCAGTTCCTGCTCCGCTTCCGATTCAGCCACTGCGCTGGTGTAGCGGAGGCTGGCCTTGGCCCCGAGGGAGAAGACGTGGGCGAGGTGGAGGGGGTCGGCGCCGTTGGCAAGGGCTTCTTCGAGGATGCGGTCCTGCCTCAGTTGGTCGATGCCTACGGGCAATCTCTTGACCAACTTGTCCATCCAGAACGTGCTCACAGCCGTCGCGGTGGTGGCGGTGTTCCTGGTGATCAGCAGATGTGAGTTGGTGCTGTTGGGCCATTGCCGGTGGCGATAGGCGAGGTACTCGGTGATCGCCTCGGCGGTGTAGTCGTCAAGGGGACGATTCAAGCCCTCGGGGTCAAGTCGCCGTCCCGGCAGGTCCACGTGCTCGACCAGCATTGAGCGAATCTGGCGGGCGGGCAGCGCGTGGATGCCAGACAGGGCCACGACCACTCGAAGGGCCGGATCCTGCAGTGCGGCGAGTGCGATGGACTCCACCTCGTCCACAGCGAGTGATGAGGGGATCTTGATCGCCACCTTGCCTCCCTTGATGCCTAAGGGCTGTCCCGTAAATGATCTCTGACGGACGGGAACGTGGGAGGCGATCAATCCGGCCGCTTATCTAGCCGGAGAGGTTGAGGTTGTGCAGCCGGGCGATGCCGAGCATGGCGTGGTGGACACCATCGCCTTTGAGGCGGCAGTCACGGAGGATCTTCCAGTTCTTCATGCGGGCGAAGACGTGCTCGACCCGGGCGCGGACCTGCTTGTGGGATTTGTTGTGGGCCTCCTTCCAGTCGGGCAGCTCCTCGGCTTTGCGGCGCCGGTGAGGCATCACGAGTCCGGTGCCCGGATAGCCGCCGTCGGCGATGGTGATGGTCGTGCCAACGGCAGCCTTGGCCCCTGAGTCCTCCCATGCCTTGCAGTCATTGCGGTTGCCGGGTACTGGGCGGCCCACCAAGACGACGTGGCGAGTGTCAGCGTCGATGACAACCTGGTGGTTGGTGGAGTACCGATAGTTCTTGGACCGCTCGGCGATGGTGTGGTCTCTGGTGGGCACGAGTGCCCCGTCCACGATCAGTACGGTGCCCCTGTCGAAAGACCTGCGTGGCCGGAGCGCGATCATCGGCCCGAGATGGTCGATGATCCGGTCTGCTGCGGACTTCGACACACCGAAGAGCAGTGCGAGTTGCCGCATCGTCAAGTTTGTTCGCCAGTAAGCCGCGACCAGCAGCGTCCGGTCCTCCAGAGGCAGGCTCCACGGCCGCCCTCTACCGACGGCGTCCGCACCCTCGCGCCGCAGAACCGTCACCAGCTTGCCGAAGGAACGCTGGCTCAGCCCGGTGACCGGGGCTATCCAGGACGGCTGCGATGCCGTAATCACACCAGTCACAACTGGATCATCCCAGTTGCCGCTGCCGCCCCATGCCCTCGATTCTGCGTGAGGAAGTTCGTCCTCTCCGAGATACGAGGACTTCGGCACCGAAAGCCTGGCGCACCGATGAGTTTCCTGCACTGCGGGGGTCCTATTGGCAGCAACGCACACCACAGCAGTACGGCCCTTACGTGAACTGGAGAGACAAACATGGCAACAGCGCGAGAGCAGTCGTCCGGAGCCGAGGCCCGAGTCACCTCCGCCGACGGCACCGAGATCGCATTCGAGCAGTCGGGCCGCGGGCCGGCCGTCGTCCTGGTTGCCTCGGCACTGGCAGACCGCTCGGACACAGCCAAACTCGCGACTCTCCTCGCCCACCACTTCACTGTGATCAACTACGACCGGCGCGGACGCGGTGCCAGCGGGGACGCCGCTACTTACGCCCCCGACCGCGAGATTGAAGACATCGCCGCGTTGGTCGAACACGTCGGCGGTTCGGCGTCGCTGTTCGGCTCGTCCTCCGGGGCGGTCCTCGCCCTGCGCGCGGCCGCGGCCGGAGTCAACGTCGACCGCCTGGCTCTGTACGAGCCGCCGTTCGTAGTCGGCGAAGGCGACGACGGACCGCCTAAGGACCTCGCGCAGCAGATCACCGCGTTGCTTGCGGAGGGCCGGCACAGCGACGCGGTCAAGTACTTCATGACCAGGGTGCAGGGCATGCCCGGCACCGCCGTGTTCTTCATGAAGCTCATGCCGAAGATGTGGGCAAACCTCACCAAGTTGGCCAGCACTCTCCCCTATGACATCGCGGTCATGGGCGATACCCAGCAAGGCAAGCCGCTCGATGCCGAGGAGTGGAAAGGGGTGGCCCTACCCACCCGCGTGCTGACCGGTGGCAAGAGTCCAGCCGCATTCCAGCGCGCCGCCCTCGCCGTCACCGAGATCCTGCCGCAGGCCGACCACCGCACTCTGCCCGGACTCAACCATGGCGCCGTCGTCATGGCTCCAAAGAAGATCGCCCCGCAAATCATCGAGTTCATCAAGGGATGAGCTTGTCGTTCGAGCGGTTCGGCGGCGCTTGGCACCCCTTCTGGCAGATGAGCTCTTCGTCGATCACATCGTCACCGGCCACGTCGTAATCGGCGAGGTCGGTTGGCACGTACCCGTTCGACTTCTTCTTCAAGGAGTCGTAGTACACGTGCCTGATAGTGATGTAAGCCAGAGCCCTCTAATGATCCGGGTCCTTGGGTCCGTGGGCCAGCCAACTGGTCCAGGTCTTGAGGTAACCCGACTGCACCAGATCCTGCGCCTGTGCATGGTTGCCGCACAGGCGGTAGGCGTGCCGGTAGAGCGTGGTTTCGGTCTCCGCCACGAACCTGGTGAACTCTGCGTCGAGCGTGCAGATCACACCGAGCGTGTCGTAAGAGCCGATGGCGGAGCCGGCGGCTCCCTTGCATTGCTGCACGACGGTGGTCTGCTCGGGGAAGGTCCCGAGCAGGCAACACGTCGCGCACAGAGACGTCGTGGAGTTCACGGCTTCCCCATTCATTTGCCCGACCCCGGCAGGAGAGCCGGGAGGCGGGTGTGCGGTGCGATTGCGCCGCACACCTTGTTCTACGAGGGAACGAAGCCGTTCGGACACCCTCGGACACATTCTTTTTCAGACCCTCATCGGCCCGTCGTTCGCCAGGCGAAGTCGCAGGCCAGTCGCCGCGCTAGTCGGCTGCTCCCCTCGTCGCCGATTTCCGCCGGTTCTGGTGACTGTGCCCTAGTCTCCGGACTCCGACTCACCGAGTTTCAGGCGTGATGTTGTGTCACGGGCCGGTACCGGACCGGACGGATCACAGACGCGCCGCCCGGACAGGGCGATGATGTGGCCCGGGGTTCCGGGCAGGGCAGGGGGCGTGGGGTGGCGGGTAACAGGCGTGCGGCCAGGGTGGGTTCGGCGGTGTCGGGGAGTTCGGCGGGTATCGCG
>NZ_QWFA01000294.1 GCF_003501885.1 Streptomyces globisporus | reverse complement strand
ATGCGGGCGGGGCGCGTGCGGACGGGCAGCGGGGGGGCGGAGACGAGGTTCAGTCGGTCAGGGCGGGGATGATCTCGGCCCCGTAGGCGTCGATGGTCGCCTCGCGGGCGTCGTGCATGTTGTAGACGGCGAACTGGTCGACGCCGAGGTCCTTCAGGTGGCGCAGCTTCTCGATGTGCGCCTCGGCGGGGCCGAGGAGGCAGAACCGGTCGACGATCTCGTCGGGGACGAAGGCGGTGTCCGGGTTTCCGGTGCGGCCGTGGTGGCTGTAGTCGTAGCCGGAGCGTCCTGCGATGTACGCGGTCAGCTCGTCCGGCACCATCCCGGAGTGTTCGCCGTAGCGGGCGACCAGGTCCGCGACGTGGTTGCCGACCATCCCGCCGAACCAGCGGCGCGGCCATCCACACGGGCCCATCCACACGGGCAGCCGCCCGTCCTTCACCCAGGGGATCTGCACCGGCTGCCCGTCGACCGTCGCCTCCCGGCCCTCGGCGAGGTCCCGGATGACGTCGATGGACTCGCCGAGGCGGGCCAGGGTGTTGGGCCGGCGGCCCGCGACGCGCATCGCGGAGTCGCCGCGCCCGATGCCGCAGACGGTGCGGTTGCCGTACATGTCGTTCAGGGTGGCGAAGGTGGAGGCGGTGACCTCCCAGGTGCGGGTGCCCGGGTTGGTCACCATCGGGCCCACGGTCAGCTTCTCCGTGTGCTCCAGGATGCGGCTGTAGATGACGAACGGCTCCTGCCAGAGCACCGCCGAGTCGAAGGTCCAGCCGTAGCGGAACCCGTTGCGCTCGGCGCGCCGCATCAGGCCGACGACGGCGGAGGCGGGCGGGTCCGTCTGGAGGACGAGGCCGAAGTCCATGGCGGGATCTCCTAGTCGAGGTACTGACAGGTGGCGCGGGGGGTGTAGATGCCGTGGCCGGCGCGGCCGGTGAACTTCCGCCCGTCGATCACGACTTCGCCGCGCGAGAGCACGGTCTCGACCTGGCCGGTGATGCGTTTGCCCTCGTACGCCGAGTAGTCGACGTTCATGTGGTGGGTCTCGGCGGAGAGGGTCTGTTCGGCTTCCGGGTCGTAGATGACGATGTCGGCGTCGGCGCCCGGGGCGATGGTGCCCTTCTTGGGGTAGAGGCCGAACATCCGGGCCGGGGAGGCACAGGCGATCTCGATCCAGCGGCGGCGGGTGATGTGCCCGTCCACGACGGCCTGGTGCAGCAGGTCCATACGGTGCTCGACGCCCGGCATGCCGTTGGGGATCTTGGAGAAGTCGCCTCGGCCCATCTCCTTCTGCCCGGAGAAGCAGAACGGGCAGTGGTCGGTGGAGACGACCTGGAGTTCGTTGTTCCGCAGGCCCCGCCACAGGGTCTCCTGGTGCTCCTTGGGGCGCAGCGGGGTGGAGCAGACGTATTTGGCGCCCTCGAAGTCGGGCTCGGCGAGGTTGTCGGTGGAGAGGAACAGGTACTGCGGGCAGGTCTCGCCGAAGACGGGGAGGCCCTTGTGGCGAGCGGCGGCGATCTCCTCCACGGCCTCGTCGGCGGAGACGTGGACGACGTACAGCGGGGATCCGGCGACCCGGGCGAGCTGGACCGCGCGGTGGGTGGCCTCGGCCTCCAGGGCGACCTTGCGGACGTCGCCGTGGTAGCGGGGGTCGGTGTGCCCGGCGGCGAGGGCCTGCTCGACCAGGACGTCGATGGCGATGCCGTTCTCGGCGTGCATCATGATCAACCCGCCGTTGCCGGAGGCCTGTTGCATGGCGCGCAGGATCTGGCCGTCGTCGCTGTAGAAGACACCGGGGTAGGCCATGAACAGCTTGAAGGAGGTGACGCCTTCGGAGACGAGGCGGTCCATCTCCTTGAGCGAGGACGGGTTCACGTCCGCGAGGATCATGTGGAAGGCGTAGTCGATGGCGCAGTTGCCGTCGGCCTTGGCGTACCAGGCGTCGAGCCCTTCGCGCAGGGACTTGCCCACGCTCTGGATGGCGAAGTCGACGATGGTGGTCGTGCCGCCCCAGGCGGCGGCGCGGGTGCCGGTCTCGAAGGTGTCGGCGGCGTACGTTCCGCCGAACGGCATCTCCATGTGGGTGTGCCCGTCGACGCCGCCCGGGATGACGTACTTGCCCGTCGCGTCGATCCGCCGGTCGGCGCTCCAGCTCTCGGCGGCGTCGGTCCCGTGGGCGGCGAGCGCGACGATACGGCCGCCCTCGACGAGCACATCGGCGTGGATCTCGTCGGACGCGGTGATGACCAGGCCACCGTGGATGACGGTGCGACTCATGGGATCTCCTCAACTCGGGGAGCCCCGCACCGGCCCGGTGGGCACCGGCGCCGGGGCGGCCCCGCGCGGTTCGAGTACGTACGGGCCGGGGCGGGGGTCAGCCCGCCGCGTGCAGGGCGTCCGCGAGGATCGCCGCGCCTTCCTCGGCCTCGGCGACGGTCAGGGTCAGCGGCGGGGCGATGCGGAGCACGCTGGTGTTGTGGCCGCCGCCCTTGCCGATGAGGAGCCCGCCGGCGCGGGCCGCTTCGAGGACGGCCGCGGCGGCCTCCGGGTCCGCCTCGTCGGTGCCGGGCCTCACCAGCTCGATGCCGATCATCAGGCCCCGGCCGCGCACTTCGCGTACGGCGGGGGAAGCGGCGGCGATGGACCGCAGCCGTTCGATGAGGAGTCCGCCGACGCGCCGGGCGTTGCCCTGGAGGTCGTGTTCCAGGAGATACGAGAGGTTGGCCAGCGAGGCGGCCATGGTGATCGGTGAACCGCCGAACGTGGAGATGGAGTTGGCGTCCAGGCAGTTCATCACCTCGGCGCGGGCCACCACTCCCCCCACCGACATGCCGTTGCCGATGCCCTTGGCGAAGGTGAGGATGTCCGGCGGCCCGTTCTCGGCGTGCGCCTGCCAGCCCCAGAAGTGCTCGCCGGTGCGGCCCCAGCCGGTCTGCACCTCGTCGGAGATCCACAGCACCCCGTGCTGGTCCAGGACTTCGCGGAACGCGGCGAACAGCCCGTCGGGCGGGGAGGTGAACCCGCCGACGCCCTGGATGGGTTCGGCGATCAGGGCCGCCGGGTTGCGAGTGTGCCCGAGGAGGTCCTCCAGATCGGCGACGCAGGCCCGGATGAACGCCTCGTCGCTCAACTCGGCGTACGGCCCCCGGGTACGGACGCCACCGTGGACGTACAGCGTCTGGAGCGGGGACAGACTCGTGGGCGACCAGGCCTGGTTGCCGGTGATCGAGACGGTGGAGAACGACCGTCCGTGGTAGCTGTTGCGCATCGCGAGGATCTGGTTGGACCTGCGGTACGCGGTGGCGAGCAGGAGGGCCGTGTCGTTGGCCTCGGTGCCGGAGGTGGTGAAGAAGACCCGGGCGTCGGGGATGCCGGAGAGGGTGGCGACCCGCTCAGCCATCTCCACCATGGGGCGGTTGAGGTAGAGCGTGGAGGAGTGGATGATCCGCCCGGCCTGCTCGGCGACCGCCTTGGTCACCTCGGGCAGGGCGTGGGCGGTCATGGTGGTGAGGATGCCGCCGAAGAAGTCGAGGTAGCGGCTGCCGTCGGCGTCCCAGACGTGGCGGCCCTCGCCGTGGGTGAGCTCGATGGGGTGGCGGTAGTAGAGGGCCAGCCACTCGGGGCTGACGGCGAGATGGCGCTCGTACAGTCCGCTCACGGCTCCACCAGCCCGTCGTAGGCGTCGGGCCGTCGGTCCCGGTAGAAGGCCCACTGGGTGCGGACCTCCTCGATCAGGTCGAAGTCCAGGTCGCGGACGACGAGTTCCTCCTCCTTGTCGCTGGCGACCTCCCCGACGAACCGGCCGCGCGGGTCGACGAAGTAGCTCGTGCCGTAGAAGTCGTTGTCGCCGTACTCCTCGCGGCCGACGCGGTTGATCGCGGCGACGAAGTACTCGTTGGCGACGGCGGAGGCCGGCTGTTCCAACTGCCAGAGGTGGCTGGAGAGTCCGCGCGACGTGGCCGACGGGTTGTACACCAACTGGGCTCCGCCGAGTCCGAGTTGCCGCCAGCCCTCGGGGAAGTGCCGGTCGTAGCAGATGTAGACGCCGACCTTGCCGACGGCGGTGTCGAAGACCGGCCAGCCGGCGTTTCCGGGCTTGAAGTAGTACTTCTCCCAGAATCCCCTGACCTGCGGGATGTGGTGCTTGCGGTACTTGCCGAGGTAGGAGCCGTCGGCGTCGATCACGGCCGCGGTGTTGTAGTAGAAGCCGGACTGCTCGATCTCGAAGACCGGGACGACGATGACCATGCCGGTCTCGCGGGCCAGGTCCTGCATGCGCTGCACGGTCGGCCCGTCGGGGACCGGCTCGGCCCAGCGGTAGTGCTCGGGCTCCTGGACCTGGCAGAAGTAAGGGGCGTTGAACACCTCCTGGAAACCGATGATCTTCGCCCCCTGCCGGGCGGCCTCGCGCGCGTGCTCCTCGTGCTTGGCAATCATCGATTCGGTGTCGCCGGTCCAGGTCGCCTGGACGAGTGCGGCGCGTACGACGTGGGACATGAGCTGCTCCTTCGACGCGGCGTCAGAGAGCCTGCACGCGTTCTCTACGCACGTAGATCGGTGCATGGATGGAGAACGTAAGCCCCTCCGTCCGGCGGGGCAAGACCATCGCCGTGAACCGGCGGAGTCGATCATGTTTCGCACCCGACCGGTCCACATCGGACACGCGGGGGATCCTCGGTGGTGTTCCGTTGCTCAGACCCCCGGCACGCCCGCCACCCGCAGCGCGTGGACCAGGTCCCACTCCGCCTCCCCCGACACCTCGCGGGCCGCCGCCAGGAGGAGCGGCAGCAACCGGGTCCCGCCGGACAGGGCCAGCTCGGCGGCTTCCTGCGGAGTGTGTACGCGGACGAAGGCGCCGAGCAGGTCCCGCGCCCGGTCCGCACGGCTCGCACCGTCCAGGGCGAGCGCCGCGTGGGCCACCTCGGCGGCGGGCCGGGCCACCCCCTGGCGCAGGAGCAGCCCACAGTCCGCCTCCCGCCCGGCTGCGGCCAGCGCACCCGCCGCGGCGGCGAACCCGGCGGGCGGGAGCGAGGACGCCTCCCAGAGCAGGGTCGTCCAGTCGGCGGCCAGGCCGGCGCGGTGCAGGGCGAGGGCGAGCAGCGGCAGCCGGGGCGCGGGCCAGGCCACGACCTCGCAGAGCACGACGTGCGCCTCGCCGCTGCGGCCCTCGGCGCGCAGCCGCACCAGCTGGGCCACGGCCGCGGCGACGGCCTGCCCGGCGCCCGGATCCGGAACGACCGGATCCGCGGACCCGTCCGTGCCCCGGTCCCGCCCGACGCGCCCCCGGCCCCAGCCTGTATGGCCCCCGGGGCTTTCGTGGACCTCCGCCGCCGCGCCGCCGAAGCGGGCGCCGCGTGGGGCCGGTGCGCCGGAGTGTTCGGGTTCGGGTGGGCCGGGCAGCGGCGAGGGGGCGCAAGCGGCCACCTCGTCATCGACGTCCAGACCGGCGAACCGGGCGCCGCGGGGCTTTTTGCGGCGGGGGGTGG
>NZ_QWFA01000293.1 GCF_003501885.1 Streptomyces globisporus | reverse complement strand
CCCCGGACCCGCCCCTCCCGGATCCGGACCGACCGGACCCCGCCCTGCCCGGCCCCGGCCTCCCGGGCCCCGGACTGCTGGATTCCGCAGGCCCGAAGGCCGCGCCGCGCGGGGTGACCGGGCCCCCGGGCTTCTGCGGTGACGACCGGCACCCGTATCCGCCGGTCGTCTATCCGCCCGGCTCCCCCCAGCACCGCAGCCTGTCCTCCGGCGGGCTCGTGCTCGACGAGGGCACTCTCGTCGTCCCCCTGCGGGCCGGGGGCGGCATCCTCGGGCTCGTCACCTTCGACCGGGGCGTCGCGCCCGACGCCTCGGGCCGGCCGCCCGCCCCCGACCGGGCGACCACGTTCGACAACGGCGAGGTCTCCCTCGCCGACGAGCTGGCGGCCCGCGCCGCGGTCTGCATCGACAACGCGCGCCGCTACACCCGCGAGCGCACCGCCTCCCTCGCCCTCCAGCGGCAGTTGCTGCCGCACCACCTGCCGCCGCAGTCCGCGGTCCGGACCGCCTACCGCTATCTGCCCGCCGACGATGTGACCGGCGTCGGCGGGGACTGGTTCGACGTGATCCCGCTGTCCGGGACCCGGGTCGGCCTGGTGGTGGGGGATGTGGTGGGGCACGGCCTCCAGGCGGCCGCCACCATGGGACGGCTCCGCACCTCCGTACGGGCCTTCGCGCAGCTCGACATGGCCCCCGACGAGCTGCTGACCCGGCTGGACGACCTGGTGGGGCAGCCCGCGGAGGAGCCGCCGGACGCGTACGGCGGGGCCGTCGAGACGTACGACGTGACCACCGGGGCGACCTGTCTGTACGCGGTCTACGACCCGGTCTCCCGACGCTGCGTCATGGCCCGGGCCGGGCATCTGCCGCCGGCGATCGTCGACCCCGACGGCCGGGTGTCGTTCCCGGACCTGCCCGCCGGGCCGCCGCTGGGCCTCGGCGGCCTGCCGTTCGAGTCGATGGAGTTCGAGCTGCCGGTGGGCAGCCTGCTGGCCCTGTTCACCGACGGCCTGGTCGAGGCCCGGGACCACGACATCGGCCACGGCCTCGACACGCTGGGCCGGGTGCTCGCGGACCGTTCCGCGTCGCTGGAGGAGCTGTGCGACCGGGCGGTGTCCGAGCTGGTGCCCGGCGGCACGAGCGCCGACGACACGGCCCTGCTCCTGGTCCGCACCCGCGAGCTCGACGCGGAGCGGGTCGCCGACTGGGAGCTGAGGGCGGAGCCGGTGTCGGTGGGCCGCGCCCGCGAGCTGGCCACCGGGCAGTTGGAGGCCTGGGGCCTGGAGGAGCTGGTGTTCGCGACCCAGCTCGTCGTCAGCGAGCTGGTCACCAACGCGGTCCGGTACGCGGGCGGGCCGCTGGGGCTCCGCCTCATCCGGGACCGCACCCTGGTGTGCGAGGTCGCGGACACCGGGCACACCTCCCCCCACCTGCGGCACAGCGCGGAGGACGACGAGGGCGGGCGCGGCCTGTTCATCGTCGCGCAGCTCGTCCAGCGGTGGGGCACCCGGTACACGCCGACCGGGAAGACCATCTGGACCGAGCAGGCCCTGCCGTCGGCCGACGAAGGCTGACCCCTCTCCGTACGGGCCGATCGGCGGCTCCGGGGCCCCTGTGATGTCGGTAACTCTCGTGGCCGCAGGGCTTGTTGGCGCCGGGCTGCTGGTCCACCGGCGCGCCGGGAGGCGCACGGAGGGCGCACTCTGACGTCCTCGCAGGCCTCGCCCCCTCAGGGGTCGCGAGGGACATGCGACACAAGCGCTTACCCGGCTGTCACTCCATCAATATCCTTGCCCACCAGGCGACATCGGACGGTTCCGGTCGATCGGGGGTGTCTGAACCGAGGCGTCTGAACTTCACGAGAACTCCAGCGAAATGGCACGTGTGTGGATATCGTGCACCGAGCGAGGGCGCATCCGTCAGTCCATGGGATCGGCGGATGCGTCCCGTTTGTGGGGGTGCAACTGTGGCTGGGGGGCTCATGGGGCATGTCGAAATACCTGATACCGACCTATCCGGACCGGTGGGGCTGCGGGGCGCACCGCGCCCCCGCACCGCCGCGTCCCGGAATCGCACGGCGGCCCTGGAGCAACTCTGGCGGGCCCCGACGGCTCAGCGCGACCCGGCCGGGCCGGTGCCGGCCCGGCGGACACCCACGCGCGGCCCGGTCCTCGCCGCACTGACCGACCTGCTGGGCCTGGCCGGTCCGGCCTGGCTGCTGCTGAGCGCGGGGGACCAGCCCCGACCGGTGGCGGCCGCCGCGGTCGCGGGGCTGCTGTGGCTCGGGCTGCGCGGCGCCCGGGGGCGGTACACCGACCGGCTGCGGGCCGAGCCCGGCGGTGCGGCCTGCGCGGCCGGCGCGGTCGGTGACTGGCTCGTACTCATCGGCCTGCTGGCCGTGCTGCACACGGCGGCGGGCAGCCCGGTGGACCCGGCCACGGCGGTCGTCGCCGTCGCGCCGGGACTGCTGATCGCCGCCGCGGTGGCCGGGCTGCACCGGTGGCCGCGTTCCGCCCGGCGGGCCGGTCGGGTCCGCAGGGTGCTGCTGGTCGGTGAGGCGGCGGGCGTGGACCGGGCGGCCGGGCTGCTCACCTCCCGTACGGACCACGACTACAGCCTGGTCGCCGCCATTCCGGTGGGCGCCGACCGGCTGGAGCTGGAGGGGGTGCAGGTCCCGGGACGCCTCGCGTCCTGCCCGGCCGACGACGATGTGCCGACGGTGCTCGGCGGGGTCTACGCCCATGCGGCGGACCTGGTGCTGGTGGCTCCGGGGCCCCAGTTGACCGGCGACCGGCTGCGGCGCCTCGGCTGGGGGCTCCACGACCGGGGCGTCGCCCTGTCCGTGCTCTCCGAGCTGTCCGGTGTGGCGGCCGAGCGGGTGCGCCCCGTCACCGCGGCCGGGCTCACCCTGCTGCACATCGCGCCGCCGCTGCGCGGGGGGCCGCAGGCGGTGGCCAAGGACGTGCTGGACCGTACGGGCGCCCTGTTCGGACTGCTGGCCCTGGCACCGCTGTTGCTGGCGGTCGCTTTGAGCGTACGGCTGTCCTCCCGGGGGCCGGTCTTCCACCGGCAGGTCCGGCAGGGGCAGCACAACCGGCCGTTCACCATGTGGAAGTTCCGCACGATGGTGGCGGACGCGGAGCAGCTCAAGGCGCAGCTCGCCGTGGTCAACGAGGTCGACGGGCCGCTGTTCAAGATGCGCAGCGACCCCCGGGTGACTCCGGTCGGCCGGATGTTGCGGCGTACGTCGATCGACGAACTCCCGCAGCTGGTCAACGTGTTGCTGGGCCATATGTCGCTGGTGGGGCCGCGGCCGCCGCTGCCGGAGGAGGCGTCCCGCTACGACGAGCGGGAGCACCGCCGGCTCACCGTGAAGCCGGGGCTCACGGGTCTGTGGCAGGTGAGCGGGCGCTCCGATCTCAGCTGGCAGGAGACCGTCTCGCTCGACCTCTGGTACGTGGACAACTGGTCGGTCGCCGCCGACTTGGGGCTCCTCGCCCGCACCGTGCGCGCCGTCACCGACGGCCGCGGGGCGTACTGAATGGCGGCGGGCGGACAGATGCGAGGAGCACCACCGGTGCGCCGCCGGGAGACCTCTCCCGGCGGCGGGCGGTCACTGCCCGGGCGGGAGCTGCCCGAGCCACCAGGCGTAGGTGCGGGCGATGCCGTCGCGCAGCGGGATCTTCGGCGTGAAGCCGAGGGCGTTCAGGCGGGTGACGTCGAGCAGCTTGCGGGGGGTCCCGTCGGGCTTCGAGGTGTCCCAGGCGATGCGCCCCTCGTAACCCGTAACATCCCGTACGGTCTCCGCCAGTTCGCGGATGGTGAGGTCCTCGCCGCAGCCGATGTTGACGGGTTCGTCGCCGTCGTAGGCCTCCAGCAGGCTCACGCAGGCGGCGGCGAGGTCGTCGACATGGAGGAACTCACGGCGCGGCGAGCCGGACCCCCACAGGGTCACCTCGGGGGCCCCGTCCCTGCGCGCCTCGTGGAAGCGGCGGATCAGCGCGGGCAGGACGTGCGAGGTCTCCAGGTCGAAGTTGTCGCCGGGCCCGTAGAGATTGGTGGGCATGGCGCTGATGTAGGAGTCGCCGTACTGCCGCCGGTAGGACTGGGTCTGGACGATTCCGGCGATCTTGGCGAGGGCGTACGCCTCGTTGGTGGGCTCCAGCTCCCCGGTGAGCAGCGACTCCTCGCGGATCGGCTGGGGCGCGAGCCGGGGGTAGATGCACGACGAGCCGAGGAAGAGCAGCCGCTCGGTCCCGGCCGCGTGCGCGCCCGCGATCACGCTGAGCTGGATGCGCAGGTTGTCCTCCAGGAACTGCACCGGATACGTGCTGTTGGCCATGATCCCGCCCACCTTGGCGGCGGCCAGCACCACGGCGTCCGGGCGGACCTCCTTCAGATACGTCTCGGTCCGCGCGGCGTCGCGCAGGTCGAGGAGGTCGCGGCCGCGGGTGAGCACCTCGTGGCCGTCGTCGGCGAGGCGGCGGGCCACTGCCGAGCCGACCAGGCCGCGGTGTCCCGCGACGAATATGCGGGAGCCGGGCCGCAGTAGGGAACGGGCGGATTCCTGGGACGGGACGGGGAGTTCGGTCGTCATGGCTCGGATTGTGCCAGCAGAAAAGGACTGCGGTGACACTTTGCCGCATAACGCTCCAATTCCGGAATATCGGTGAACATCGCCGCCGAGGCGATCAGCAGAGAAGGGGGAATCGTGGCGAAGACCGCGCTCATCACCGGGGTGACAGGCCAGGACGGTTCGTATCTGGCCGAGTTGTTGCTCGACAAGGGATACACGGTGCACGGGCTCATACGCCGTTCCTCAAGCTTCAACACCGAGCGGATAGACCACATCTACCAGGGTCCCGAGGAGCCGGAGCGCTCCTTCGTCCTGCATCACGCGGACCTGTCCGACGGTGTGGCGCTGGTGAACCTGCTGCGCGACATCCAGCCCGACGAGGTCTACAACCTGGGCGCGCAGTCGCATGTGCGGGTGTCCTTCGACGCCCCGTTGTACACCGGTGACGTCACCGGGCCGGTATCCAGACTCGGATCTACCAGGCGTCGTCCTCCGAGATGTTCGGCGCCAGCCCGCCCCCGCAGAACGAGAGGACCCCGTTCCACCCGCGCAGCCCGTACAGCGTGGCGAAGGTCTACTCCTACTGGGCCACGGTCAACTACCGCGAGGCGTACGACATGTTCGCGGTGAACGGGATCCTCTTCAACCACGAGTCGCCGCGCCGGGGCGAGACCTTCGTGACCCGGAAGATCACCCGGGGTGTCGCCCGGATCAAGGCGGGGCTCCAGGACCGGTTGCACCTGGGCAACCTGGACGCGGTCCGGGACTGGGGGTATGCGCCGGAGTACGTGGACGCCATGTGGCGGATGCTCCAGTGCGACACCCCCGACGACTTCGTGATAGCCACCGGCGAGGGCGTCAGCGTCCGGGACTTCCTGGAGTACGCCTTCGAGCACGCGGGCCTCGACTGGCGCGAGCACGTGCGCTACGACCCGAAGTACGAACGCCCCAGCGAGGTCGACGCGCTGATCGGCGACGCCTCCAAGGCCGAGGAGCTGCTGGGGTGGAAGCCCGAGGTGAAGTCCCGGGAGCTGGCCCGGATCATGGTCGACGCCGATATCCGCAAGCTGGCCG
>NZ_QWFA01000292.1 GCF_003501885.1 Streptomyces globisporus | reverse complement strand
GAGAAGAAGAGGGGAGAAGCGGGGGGGGCGAGGAGAGGGGAGGCCCGGTCAGGCGTCCGCCGGTACCGCGAACCCTGCCCGGACCACGCGCGAGGGGCGGCTCAGCACGCCGAGGTCCGCCAGCGGCGCCGTCCTGGACGAGGACGTCGCCCGCGAAGCCACGCGCCGGCCGGCCGGCCGTGGAGTCGAGGCCGAGGAGCTTCGCGGCGCCCGTGGTCGCCGTGCGGATCGCGTCCAGGGCGGAGAGCCCGGCCGCGTGCATCAGCTCCACCTCGCGGCCGATCGGGTCGACCGCTCCGCCCGAGGAGTCCGTGCCCGCCGCGAGGGGGACGCCCAGCTCGTGCGCGGCCAGGACCGCCCGCTTCAGGACCGGGAGAAGGTGCGGCCGCGCTCGGCCAGAACCGGGTCCGAGGACTCGGCGAGCCCGGCGATCGCGGTGAGCGTCGGCGTGAAGTACGTACCCCTGCGGCGCATTTCGTGCAACGTGCGCTCGCCGACGAACGCCCCGTGCTCCAGGGAGCGGATGCCCGCCGTGACCGCGTCGCAGCCCTTCTCGCTGTAGCTGTGGCAGAGCACCCCCGCGGACGCGGCCGGGGCTGTTCCCGCTGGCACGGCCGAGGTTCCGGCGAGGGCCGCGGCGCCGGCGAGCACACCCCGCCTGGTCAGCCGGCCGGAAGGGGGCGGGTTGTTCTCGACGCACATGGGAGGGCTCCTTGGGTCGCGGAAGCGAGCGGGAGCATTTTGTATACCAGAACTGTCGTGATTCCGGGAAGGAGTGATTCCGCTCCCTGGGCGTGCAGGAAACGTGCAGGAAGTACGCTCTGACCTGGCGAGGCCCTCGAGGGGTGGGAGTGATTGGTATACAAATAGTCAGACGTCGTCGAACAGGGACCGCAGGGCCACGGCCCGGCTGTCCCGCACGTGCAGCAGCGTGCTCGCCGCGGCCGACTCCTCGTCACCCGCCGCGATGTACCGGAACATGACCGCGTGCTGGGCCCGCATGTGCTGCGGCTCCTCGCGCATCCCGAACAGCAGCTGGAGCTGTCCGCTCAGCTGCTCCATGGTGCGGGCCAGCATCGGGTTGCCGCTCAGGGCCACGATGTCCTCGTGGAAGGCGGTGTGGGCCGCGACCTCACGCGTGCCCTCGTCGTCGGACGCCGCCTCCTCCGCCCGGTCGAGGGAGGTCCGCAGCGCGGTGACGCCCGGCGGCTCCACCGGGGCGGACCCCGCCACCCGTCGTGCCGCGAGCCGGGAGGCCTGGACCGCGAGCGGCTCCCACACCTCGTACAGGTGCTCCACATCGGCCCGCTCCAGCCGCCGCACCCGGACCCCGCTGTGCGGCAGCAGCTCCAGGAGCCCTTCGCCGACCAGAGCGCGCAGCGCCTCGCGGACCGGGACGCGGGACATCCGCAGCTCCTCGGCGACCTCGCGCTCCACGAGCCGGGCGCCCTGCGGATAGCGGCGGTCGACGATCCGCTGCCGGACCGCGTCCCGCGCCCGGGCGCTGAGCGACGTACGCTCGGGCCGGGCGTCCGCATCGGACGCGGGGCTGCCCGGAGCCGTCGCCCGCTCACCTCCCGGATCGCCCGGCTCCGCCTCGTTCCGCCCTGCGCTGCTGCCCGCCACGTACGCCATCCTCCGTTCGGCATGCCCCCGGCCGAGGATACGCGGGGGCCGCCGTCCTCAGGACGCGCCCGGTGTCCGCCCGTCCGGCAGGAAGAGCACCGAGTTGATGTACCGGTCCCGGCGCGGGACGAAGGCCCGGCGCAGGAGACCCTGGTGCACCAGATGCTCGGTCCGCGCCTGATGGGCCACCAGATCGAACCCGTCCAGCGGGATCCACCGCCGGCCCGCCAGCAGCCAGCCCGCGTAACCCTGGCCGGTCAGCAGCTCGACGGCCGGCGCGATCGGGCCGAGCCGGCTCTCCAGCTCGATGAGCAGAGCCGGCCGGTCCCGGCGCAGCAGTTCCGCCGCGCCGAGCAGCGCCGCCTGTTCGCCGCCGTCCACGTCCATCTTCACGAAGCCGACCCCGCGCAGCCCGAGACCGTCGACGGTGATCGACGGCACCTCCAGGCTGTGCGCGTGGATGTCACGGCGGGCGAGCGAGGACACCCCCCGGTCGCCCCGGTCGCCCTCCGGGAACCACAGTCGGGCCGTGCCCTCCCGGTCCGTCGCCGCGCCCTGGACCACCCGGGCGTTCGACGGCAGCGTCCGGCGCAGCCGCTCCGCCAGATGCGGCACGGGCTCGACGGTGACCACCTCGGTGCAGCGGGCGGCCAGCCGCCGCGACCAGGGGCCGTACCAGCCCCCGATGTCGAGGGCGACGCCGTCCGCCGGGCAGAAGTCGGCCAGCCGCCGCAGCTCGGGCTCGAAGCGCGGGTACAGGGCGACGGCGGCGGAGGCGACGAGGCCCTCGGGCAGCCGGGACGCCACCGCCGCGGCGAGCGTGGTCACGTGGCCGAGGCCTTGAGCCGGGTGAGCAGCCGCTCGTGGTCCTCCGCCGCGACCTTCCGGCCGGACGAGGGCAGAAGCTGCGGGATGCCCTCCACGATCGGGTAACTCAGGCGCAGTCTGGGGTTGTACAGCGTCTTCTCCTCGGGCAGCAGGGAGAGCGGGCCCTTGTCGAGCGGGCAGGCCAGGATGGTCAGCAGGGGGTCGTCGGGGGTCATCGGTGGCTCCTCGGTGTCGGGGGAGTTGCGGAAGGGGTGGCGGACACGGGGGGCGTGTCCGGGGTCAGGACGGTGTGGCGGGCTGCGGATCGTGCCGCGGCATGGCCAGCAGGACGGACAGGGCGAGCGCCGTGCCGCCCACCCGCAGGGCCAGCAGCAGCGGATCCTCGGGCAGGCTCTCGCCGAACGCGAGCGTCCCGAGGACCGCGGTGAACAGGCAGGTCACCGTGGTGCACACCGGCACGTTGAGGGACGCCCGGCAGCGCTGGAGCGCCGCCTGTGACATCACGAGACCGGCCACCGCGGTGAACAGCAGCAGATACGGGTACGGGGACCCGAGCAGCGACAGCGCGGCCTCGCCCAGATCGGTGCTGGTCAGGCGGCTGGATGTGCCCTTGATCGCCAGTGAGCTGACCCCGTAGAGCAGGCCCACCGCCACGCCGTACCCGATGCCGCTCGTCGGGACCCGGTGCCGTTTGGCCGCCCGGCTCTCGACCCGTACGTACAGCCAGACGCCCGCCGCCAGCGCCGGCACGCAGACCAGCAGCACCAGCGTCCACGGGGCCCCGCCGCTCACCACGTCCTCGCCCTCGCGGACCGAGGCCACCACCATCAGCAGCGCGAGCAGGACCCCGCCCAGCGCATAGCGTTCGCGGCCCGTCGACTCCTCGCCCAGCACCGCCGACGACAGCAGCAGGAGCAGCACCAGTCCGGAGACGAAGATGCCCTGCGCCGCCGCGATCGGCAGCGCGCGGTAGACGACCAGCTGCGCCCCGAACCCGGCCGCCAGCGCCAGCGCGCCGACGATCCACAGCGGACTCGTCGCCAGCACCCGGATCACCTGGAGCGGGCGGCCCGCCGACAGCGCGGGCAGCGAACCGAGGGCCCGCTTCTCCACCACGAATCCCACGCTGTACAGCGCGTTGGCGACGAGCGCCGCGCCGACACCCCACCACATGCGGCTACCTCCGCCGCGCGTGGGCCAGCAGGATGGAGGACGCCCCGGGCACCGCACACGCCGCCCGGTCCAGCAGGCGCAGCGGACGCGGCACTCCGTGGAAGGGGGCGCCCTTGATCGTCACGTCGGTGAAGCCGGACGCCGTCAGGAACGAGCGGAGCGCCCGGGCGGTGTACAGCCGCAGATGCCCCACCACCTCCGAGCCCGGACGGCCGTGGATCCCGCGCAGGCTGACCTCCGAGAACACCGGCTGCACCCCGGCGAGCAGCAGCGCCCGGTTGTACCAGGCCGCCAGATTCGGGGTGGACAGCATCAGATGGCCGCCCGGCCGCAGCACCCGCCGCAGCTCGTCCAACGCCTGGTCCGGGTCGACCAGATGCTCCAGGATCTCGCTGAACAGCACCGCGTCCGCGCACCCGTCGGCCAGCGGCAGCCCGCCGTGCTCCAACTCGCCGCGCACCACATGGCCCATCCGGGGCCGGGCCCTGCGCAGCGCGTCCTGCGACCAGTCGACCCCGATCAGCCGGTGCCCGGCGAGGAACGGGGCCGCCGTGGCCGCCGCCGTACCGTCACCGCACCCGATGTCGAGGATCACCTGCCCCGGCGCGTCCAGCGCGTCGGCCAGCAGCCGGGCCTGCCGCAGGGTGCGCCCGTCGCCGGAGGCGACCGGGACGGACGGGTTCTCGTAGAAGTCCCGCAGCCCGGGGGAGGGGGACGTGGTGCTGGTCATGTGGCCTCCGAGGACGTCGCGGCCAGGTGGCGGGTGAACAGGTCCAGCAGCGTCGCACCGTCGCGTTCACCCAGCAGGGTGCGCGACCAGCGCAGCGCCAGATGCAGCCGGCCGCCCGTGGACGCCGTGGTGAAGGTGAGGCCCCGGGGCATCCGGGCGGGCGCGGAGAACCACACGGCGGTGGCCCGGCCCGCGTCACCGAAGTCCAACGGGTACGGAATCCGCCCGATGTTGCTCAGCAGCGTCGTCGAGGTCCACGGACCGGCCGCCACCCGCAGCCCGCGGGTGAGGACGGCACGGGCCGCCACCGGCACCAACGGCACCGTCAAAAGCCCCGCGCCGTGCCCCAGTTGAGGGCGCGGCTGAGCCTTGAGCGCCCGGGTCCGCTCGGCGGTCGTCCGCAGCAGCGCCGCCACGTCCGTCCCCGGCGCCAGCTCGGCCGCGGTGAAGCCGACCTCCACCAGCCGGGTGCCGTTGCCTATCGGCATCTCCGGCCCCCGGGTGCGGTCGTCGACCGGCATGGTGATCCTCAGCGGCCGGCGGTCCGCCCCCGGCGCGCCCTGCGCCCGGTTCCAGTCGGCCACCGTCAGGGCGGTGGCCACCATCAGCTGGTCGTTCACCGTGTACGGCGCTCCGGACTCCCGGCGCGGGACCGGGAGTTCGGCGACCAGCAGGGCGTTGCCCGGTACCGGGGCGGGCCCCGGCGAGCCCGGCGCCACCTGGGCGGGCCGGGCCAGCGGCGGGGTCCGGGACTGCCGGGGCAGCGGGGCCGCGGCCGGGCGG
>NZ_QWFA01000291.1 GCF_003501885.1 Streptomyces globisporus | reverse complement strand
CGGCTGACCCCGATCCGCCCTCCCGGGGCGGGGCAGCTGCCGCCCGCCCCGGGAGGGCGGATCGGGGTCAGCCGATGGCCTTGTCGATCGTCCGGACGGCCGCGTCCCAGGCGTCGTCGGGGCTGGTGCCGCGCTGCTCCATGTTGTTGATCTGGGTGGAGATGGAGTCCTTGATCACGCCGTCCTTCGGGCCGAGGACCGCCTCGGGGATGGACTTCGCGCCGTCGGCGTAGATCTGGCCGATGGGGGCGTTGTTGAAGTACGGCAGGGTCGCGTTCTTCACGTCGGGCAGCTCGTAGGCGCCCTGGTTGGACGGGAAGACGCCGATCGCCTTGAAGACGGCGGCCTGCTGCTCGGGGGCGGTCAGCCACTTGACGAGCTTGGCGGCCTCGTCGACGTGTCTGCCGGACTTGGGAACGGCGAGGAAGGAGCCGCCCCAGTTGGCGGAGGTGCCGCCGGGGGCGCTGGTGATGTCCCACTTGCCCTTGTTGGCGTCACCGGCGTACGTGGAGATCTGGCCGGCCATCCAGGCGGGGCAGACGACGGTGGCCACCGTGCTCTTGCGCAGGGCCGCCTGCCACTGGTCCTCGAACTGGGCCAGGCCCTGCGTCAGCTTCTTGGACGCGGCCTGGGAGGCGAGCTGCCAGCCCTTCTCGACGCTCGCGCTGTCCTTGTAGATCGGCTTGCCGCTCGCGTCGTAGTACTGCTCGGGGCTGGAGCTGACCACGGCGTTGAACATGGCGCTCGCGGAGTCCATGAAGTACGTGCCGGAGGGGGCCTTCTTCTTGTACTGCTCGCCGAGGGCGAGGTAGGCCTCCCAGCCGCCCTCGGTCAGCTTCGCCACCTCGTCGCGCTCGGTGGGCAGCCCGGCCTTCTCGAAGAGTTCGCGGTTGTAGCAGAGGGACATGGGGCCGATGTCGGTGCCCGCGCCGATGACCGCGCCGCTGGGGGCCGTGGCCTGCTTCGCCTTCCAGGACACCCACTCGTCCACGCCGATGACCTTGGAGAGGTCGGCGAAGGAGTCCGCCTTGGTGTCGACGATCTCCTTGATCCGGCCGACCTCGATGCCCTGGACGTCAGCGAGGCCGCTGCCGGAGTTCAGCTGCTGGAGGAGCTTGGGATAGTAGTTCTTCTCCTCGGCGGTGGTGTCCTCCTTGACCGTGATCTTCGGATTCAGCTCGTGGTACTTCTCGAAGAGCCCGGCCTCCTTGTAACCGAACTGCCCGAAGTCGGCGACGGTCAGGGTGATGTTGCCGTTCGCGTCGGCTCCCTTGTCCGAGTCGGACGAGCCACCGCATCCGGTGAGCAGGAGGGCCGTGGCCGTGAGGCCCGTGGTGGCCAAGAGGGCGGTTCTGTGGCGTCGACCGGCAACGCTGCGGGTGATGCGCATTCCACTGCTCCTTGTTCCGGGAATCCGGCAATGGCGCATGGGAGCGCTCCCATGCATCGTTGCCGGAAGGTTCCTGCCTCCAGGGGGTAGGTGTCAAGAGTTGAAGACGATTTCGTTGCCGAGGGATGTCCGGGGCGTCACGAAGGGGGTCCGGGGCGGCCCTCCCGTCGGAAGGTGAACGGGGGTGGTCCGGGCCGGGTGAGGTGCCGACGCACACCGCCCCTGTTAATTTTTCCCTTATGCGCCTTCTGATCATCCTGGTCGCCGACACCAGCACCGGTGAGTGAGGCGGGATGGGCGTCCTGCGCGACAATCCCGAACTTGCCCTCTTCTTCTGCCTCGCGGCCGGCTATCTCGTCGGCAAACTCCGCTTCGGCCCGATCACGCTCGGCGGTATCTGCGGCACCCTGATCGTGTCGCTGCTGATCGGCACCCGGCACGTGAGCGTCGACGACGACGTCAAGACGGTCTTCTTCGCGCTGTTCATCTTCTCGCTCGGCTACCTGGCCGGGCCGCAGTTCTTCGCCAACCTGAACCGCAAGAGCCTGCGCTTCTTCACGCTCTGCCTGATCGAGCTGGTCTGTGTCCTCGGGATCGCCTTCGGGCTCGCCAAGGCCTTCGACCTGGACGTGGGCACGGCCTCCGGGATCCTGGCCGGGGCGGCCACCGAGTCCGCCGTCGTGGGCACGGCCTCCGAGGCGATCGGGAAGCTCAGCGACCTGACCTCCGAGCAGATCACCCAGTACCAGGGGCACGTGGCCACCGCCTACACGGTCTGCTATCTCTTCGGCCTGATCACGATCGTGCTGTTCACCAGCCAGATCATGCCGATGCTGCTGCGCATCAACCTGGCGGACGCCTCGCGCGAGCTGTGGGAGAAGATGCGCGGCGGGCAGGCCGGTCTGGAGTCCGACGAGCGCGAGGCGCTGCCCGCCATGGTGGGCCGTACGTATCTGGTGACGCGGGCCGACGGCCGGACCGTCGGTGACCTCCAGAGCGCCATGGGCGGCCGGATCACCGTCGAGGGCGTCAAGCGCGGCAGCAGGCTGCTGACGCCCTCCCCCGGTCTGGAGCTGACGCTCAGCGATCTGGTGCAGGTGGTCGGGGAGCGGGCGGCGATCATCGACGCGGGCCGGGAGATCGGCCCGGAGACCCCGGCCGTGCCGGGGCTCGACACCCCGCTGGCCACCAACCAGGTCGCCGTCACCGAGAAGGAGACCATCGGCGCGACCATCGACCGGCTGGAAAGGCGGCACCCGGAGTTCCGCAAGGACGGCGTGTACATCACCGATGTGCTCCGCAACGACCAGCATCTGCCCGCCAGCGGGGAGACGGTCCTCGCCCGGGGCGACGTCCTCACCCTGGTCGGCGCCCGGGGCGGGCTGAACCGGCTCGTCGGCAAGCTCGGCGCGGTCGTGAAGAACGACGCCACCGACTTCGTCTACCTCGGCTTCGGCATCGTGGCGGGCTCGCTGCTCGGCCAGATCGTCGTCAAGCTCGGGGACGTCCCGATGTCGCTCGGCACCGGCGGCGGCTGCCTGATCTCGGGTCTGGTCTTCGGCTGGTTCCGCTCCCGCAGCCAGACCTTCGGAGCGTTCCCGCCGCAGGCCGCGACCACGCTCAAGGACATGGGCCTGGCCGTCTTCATCGCCTGTACGGGACTGGCGGCGGGCCCGCAGGCCTGGCCGCTGCTGAAGGAGTACGGGGCGCTCCTGCCGTTCGCGGGCATCGCCATGGTGCTGGTCCCGGCAACGATCTCGCTGATCGTCGGGACCAAGCTGCTGAAGATCGAGAAGCCGCTCCTGATCGGCGCCATCGCCGGCCAGCAGTGCTCGACCCCGGCGATCACCTCCATCACCCAGGTGGCCCAGAGCTCCGTCCCGCTTCTCGGCTACACGATCACGTACACGCTCTCCAACTTCCTGCTGCCGCTGACCGGGCCCATCCTGGTCGGCGTCCTGGGGGCATGACGTGACCTCCCTTCGCGCCCCGGACCCGTACGGAACGGACACCACCATGCCGAAGACCCGCCTCAGCCGCGACGAGATCCGGTCCTACGCCCAGCTCTCCCCCTTCGAGCTGAAGGACACGTTCATCCGGATCGCGACGGACGCGCAGAGCGACCGGCCGGGCCAGAAGGGGAAGACGACCCGGGCCATGCTCAACGCCGGTCGCGGCAACCCCAACTGGGTCGCCACCGGCCCCCGCGAGGCGTACCACGCGCTCGGCTACTTCGCGATCTCGGAGTGCCGGCGGGTGTGGACGGCCGACAACCTGGGCGGCATGCCGGAGGAGGCGGGGTGTGCGGAGCGCTTCGACCACTTCGTCCGTACGCACCCGGAGCTGCCGGGCATCGAGCTGCTGAAGGCGAGCGTGGACCTGGCGGTGAAGCGGTTCGGCTTCGACCGCGAGGCGTTCCTGCACGAGCTGGCGGACTCCTCGATCGGGGACAACTACCCGGTGCCGGACCGGATCCTGCGCCACACCGAGGAGATCGTGCGCGGCTATGTCGCGGACGAGATGTTCGACCACCGGCCGCCCGAGGGGCAGACGCTCAGCCTGTTCGCGACCGAGGGCGGCACGGCGGCGATGTGCTACATCTTCGACTCGCTGATGAAGAACGGAGTCCTGAAGAAGGGCGACCGGATCGCCCTGATGGTGCCGGTGTTCACCCCGTACCTGGAGATCCCCGAGCTGGACACGTACGACTTCGACGTGGTGCACGTGGAGGCGAGCCTGTTCACCGAGACCGGGGTGCGGCAGTGGCGCTACCCGGAGGAGGAGGTCGCCAAGCTCGCGGACCCCTCCATCAAGCTGGTCTGCTGCGTCAACCCGAGCAACCCGCCCTCGCTGGCGCTCTCCACCAGGGTCTCCGAGCAGATCGTGTCCGTCGTCGGCGAACGGAACCCGAACCTGATCATCGTGACGGACGATGTGTACGGGACCTTCGTGGAGGGCTTCCGCTCGCTCGCGGCCGACCTGCCCCGCAACACCCTCCTCGTCTACTCCTACTCCAAGCACTACGGGGCGACCGGCTGGCGGCTCGGGGTGATCGCGCTGCACGACGACAACGTGATCGACGCGATGCTGGCGGAGCAGGACCGGGAGCAGAAGGAACGGCTCAACAGGCGTTACGGATCGCTGACCTTGGAGCCCGAGAAGATGCGGTTCATCGACCGGCTGGTGGCGGACTCCCGGCAGGTGGCGCTGAACCACACGGCGGGGCTCTCGCTGCCGCAGCAGGTGATGATGGCGCTGTTCTCGCTCTTCGACATGCTGGATGAGGGGCAGGCGTACAAGCACCGGATCCGGGCGATCGTGCGGCAGCGGCTCGAACTCCTGCTGGAGGGCGCGCACATGAAGATCTCGGAGGATCCGAAGCGGGCGGCGTACTACATCGAACTGGACCTGCTGGCCGAGGCGGAGCGGGCCCACGGGAAGCCGTTCGCCGACTTCCTGGAGCAGAACTACGAGCCGGTCGACCCGCTGTTCCGGCTGGCCGAGCAGACCTCGGTGGTCCTGCTCAACGGCGGTGGCTTCGACGGCCCGGAGTGGTCGGTGCGGGTGTCGCTGGCCAACCTGGACGACCTGGACTACCTGAAGATCGGCCACCATCTGCGGGCGATCTTCGACGCTTACGCGGAGGAGTGGCGGGCGCAGGCCGGGTGACACGGGAGCCGGTGTCCCCGCCGCCACCGGGGCGAACGGTGGCGGCGGGGGCCGACGTGGGGGCCCCGGGGGGGGGGGGGGGCTCGACG
>NZ_QWFA01000290.1 GCF_003501885.1 Streptomyces globisporus | reverse complement strand
CCGACGTGGGGGCCCCGGGGGGAGGTGGGGGCTCGACGACTCCCGGGGTTGCTTCACGAGCACGCTATCGCCTGCGGAACGGGCGAAGAGGACGTTACAGACAGAGGACGGCGTTCTTAGGTTCCGCTTAAGGAACGCATCGGAGCGGGTTAATGCTGGGCCCCCGGGCCGGTCGTGGTCCGGGCCCCCTTCCGCCCCCGCCACCCGATCCGGCGGCCGACCCGGCGGCCGTGGCCGCGCCGGCCGCGCTCGGGGCGGTCGCCGTGCAGGCCGATCCAGATCCGGACCTCGGTACCGCCGAGGACGGACCGGCCGATGCGCAGATCGCCGCCGGTGGACTCGGCGACCCGGCGCACGATGTCCAGGCCGAGGCCGGTGGAGCCGACGGAGCCGCTCGCCCCGGTGCGCCCGCTGGCGCCCCGGGCGAGGGCCGCCTTCGGGTCGTCGATCCCCGGGCCGGCGTCGGAGACGAGCACGATGACCGCGTCACCGCTGTGGTGGACGTCGACGGCGAAGGCGGTGCCCTCCGGGGTGTGACGGAAGACGTTGCCGAGCAACGCGTCCAGGGCGGCGGCCAGTTCGGTCCGGGAGACGGGGATGCGTACCGTACGGCCGACTCCCGCGAGGCGCACCTCGCGGCCCTCGTCCTCGGCGAGCGCCGACCAGAAGCCCATGCGTTCGCGGATCACCTCGGAGGCGTCGCAGCCCGCCTCCGACTGCCCGCCCTGGGTCTGCGGGCGCTGCTCGCGGGCGGTGCGGATGATCGTGTCGACCTCGTGCTCCAACTGCTGGACGGCCGCCCGGGTCTGCTCGGCCGCCGGCCCCTCGCCGAGGGACGCGGCGTTCAGCCGGAGCACGGTGAGCGGGGTGCGCAGCCGGTGCGAGAGGTCGGCGGCCAACTCGCGCTCGTTGGCCAGGAGCTGGACGACCTGGTCGGCCATGGAGTTGAACGCGACGGCGGCGGAACGCAGTTCGGTGGGTCCCTCCTCGGGGACCCGGGTGCCGAGGCGCCCCTCCCCCAGGTCCTGGGCGGCTCCGGCGAGGCGCTGGGCGGGCTGCACCATCCGTACGCCGAGCCGGTCGGCGACCGCGACCGAGCCGACGATCAATGCGACGCCGACGCCCGCCAGCATCAGCCAGGCTGTGGCGACCCCGTTGGAGACCTCGCCCTCGGGGACGAACACCTCGACGACGGCGATCTCCCCGGTGCTCAGCGCGGTCGGCTGGAGGAGCGCGAACCCGCCGGTGACCTCGGTGATGGAGGCCCGCCCGGCCTTGCGCACGGTCTCCACGTCCTTGGGGGTGGCGCGCCGGGTGCCGATGTCCAGCCCCTCGCCCCCGGTTCCGCCCGCCGCCTTCTCGGGGGCCGGGACGTGGACGGCGAGGTGGCCGCGGTCGCCCGGTTCGGTGGACAGGACGGCCCGGGTCAGCTCCTCGCGGTCGGTGGTGATGGAGAGGGTCGGGGCGATGGTCCCGGCCTGGCGTTCGGCGTCGGAGAAGGCCCGGTCGCTGGCCATCTCCCGGATGACGAGTCCGAGCGGTACGGCGAAGGCGATGACGACCATCGCGGTGACCGCCAGGCAGACCTTGACCAGGGCCCATCTCATGCGGGCGGCTCCGTGACCGGTGCGTCGGCGGGCGGCTGGAGCTTGACGCCGACGCCTCGCAGGGTGTGCAGATAGCGCGGGCGGGCGGCGGTCTCGCCGAGCTTGCGGCGCAGCCAGGACAGATGGACGTCGATGGTCTGGTCGTCGCCGTAGGACTGCTGCCAGACCTCGGCCAGCAGCTCCTTGCGGGCGACGACCACGCCCGGCCGCCCGGCCAGGAAGGTGAGCAGGTCGAACTCGCGCCGGGTGAGGTCGAGTTCGGCACCGTCCAGCTCGGCGCTGCGGCGCAGCGGGTCGATGGAGAGCCCGCCGACGCGGATGACCCGGGGCGGCGGCGCCTCGCCCCCGGCGGCGCGCGAGCGGCGGAGCACGGCGGCCATCCGGGCGGAGAGGTGCTCGACGGAGAACGGTTTCGTCAGGTAGTCGTCGGCACCGTCGTTGAGCAGCCGGACGATCTCGCTCTCGTCGTCCCGGGCGGTGGCGATGATGACGGGCACGTCGGTGATGGACCGCAGCATCTTCAGCGCCTCCGCGCCGTCCAGATCGGGCAGCCCGAGGTCGAGGACGACCACGTCGAAGCGGAAGTGCGCGACCTCGCGCAGCGCTTCGAGCGCGGTGCCCACGCTCCGTACCGTGTGGGAGGCCTCACTGAGGTGCCGGATGAGGGCGGAACGTACGAACTGGTCGTCCTCGACCACGAGCACACTTGCCATGGGCGGCACCGTACGCCATGGCGAGGGGCCCGGTCCCGGCCCCGTCGGAATCCTCCGCAAAGGCCGGAGAAGGGCGTCTGCCCCACCGGTACGGGCGGATTCGAGGCGGCCCGGGGCGGGCCCTCCGGGGGATCCGGAGCGGACTGTGCGGTTCCAGGAGCGGGCCGGGTGGTGCAGGATGTGCCGGATGCAACGAGGACTCGTACACGCGCTGGCGTGGTCGCTCGCCACCGGCGCGGCGGTCACGCTCTCGTGGTGGGGTGTGCACACGGTCATGACGGGGACGGCGTACGACCCTCCCCGGGCCGTACCGATCTCGGTGGGCGCGAGGGCGCCGCAGCGCATCGGGCAGAGCACCGAGGAGCCGCTCGTCTCCTCGACGCACCGGACGTCGCCCTCCCCCTCCGCCTCCGCCTCGCCGAGCACCGGTGACGCGCGCCCCTCGGTGTCGGCCCCGCGCCCCTCGCGTACACCGTCGGCGACCCCGGCGAAGCCGCCCGCGCGGTCGGCTCCGGCGAAGGCTTCGGGGCAGGTGAAGAGCTACCGGACCGATGGCGGCCGGGTGGTGTTCGAGCTGGGCGCGGATTCGGCGAAGCTCGTCTCGGCGACGCCGGAGCCGGGCTGGTCGATGCAGGTGTGGACGAACGACGCCTGGATCCGGGTGGACTTCAGCGACGGGGGCGGCGAGGACGGTACGACGTACTCGGTGTTCTGCACCTGGAACGGGACGCCGCCGACGGTGCAGATCGTCGAACCGTAAGCCGTGGCGGCCTGATCAGGGGTTCTCGAAGACCGACGGCGGGGGCGCGGGCGACGGCTTGGCGGCCGCGTCGGTGACGACGGCCGCGCCGCCGGTGAAGTCGGTGAGCGCACGACCGTGTTCGACGCGGCCGGGGTGCGGATCGCTCGCCACCCGCCGGGTGAACTCCGCGACCGGGAGCGGCATGGCCGAGGCGAGCAGGACCGCGTTGCCGAAGCGGCGGCCCCGCCACACCACCGGGTCGGCGGCCAGGGCCAGTTCGGGGAAGACGGTGGCGGCGGTGGCGACCTGGCCGCGCAGATGGGCGAGCGGGGGGCCGTCGGCGAGGTTGGCGGCGTAGCGCCCCTCGGGTTTCAGCACCCGGCGTACCTCGCCGAGGAATTCGGCGGAGGTGAGGTGGGCGGGGGTGCGCGCCCCGCTGAACACGTCCGCGATGACCAGGTCGGCCCAGGCGTCGGGGTATTTGCCGAGCCCTTCGCGGGCGTCGGCCGCCCGGACCCGGACGCGGGCCTGGGGGCCCAGCGGGAGGTGGTCGCGGACGAACTGCGTGAGGGGCGCGTCGAGTTCGACGATCTGCTGGGTGGATCGGGGGCGGGTCGCGGCGGTGTACCGGGCGAGGGTGAACGCGCCGCCGCCCAGGTGCAGGACGTGCAGCGGCTGGAGCGGGGGTGCGGCGAGGTCGATGATGTGGCCGAGGCGGCGCTGGTAGGCGAACGAGAGGTGCGTGGGGTCGTCGAGGTCGACGTGGGACTGCGGGGCTCCGTCGATCAGGAGCGTCCAGCCGTGCGGGCGCTCGCGGTCGGGCCGGAGTTCGGCGACGCCGCCGCCGACCGGCCGGGAGACGGCTTCCCGCTCACCTCGGCCCGCGCCACGCCCGGAGCCCTGGCGTTCCTGGCGGCCCTTCGCCTTGGCATCACCGCCGGCGGCCTTCCCCTTGGCCCGGTCCGGTGTTCCTCGACGTACCACGTTCGCTGGTCCTTGCTGGTGGGGGCCCGGGGTCGCCGGCCTGGCGGAGGTGTGCGGAGTGTTCCGCCCGTCCGGCCATTATGGGCTCAGCGACAGCTGTCGGCCGCCTCGATCAGCCGGGCCGCCTGGTCGAGGGCGGCGCGCAGCACGGCCGGGTCGGTGACCGGGGCGTCCTCGGCGGGCGGGAGCAGCCAGCCGGATCCGGAGACCGGCGGCTCGGCGGGGATGCGCAGCCCGCGGCCGTCGGTCCGCGTACAGGCGCTGCCGGGTACGTCCCAGGCGTCGGCGGTGCCCGGCGGTACGAGGAAGCCGAGGGTGTCGCAGGCCCCGTCGTGCAGGACCGGGCCGACGGCCTCCTGGTCGCCGCCGCGACGGAGGATGTCGACGGCTTCCAGGCCCTGCCGGGCCGGAACCGTGACGAGGTCCAGGGGCGGCGGGTCCGCCGGGGCGGGGGTCGTCGCGGTCGTCCGTGAGCCGGTCTCCCTGCCGAGGTGCAACAAGGGAACCCCTCCTCTCATCGCCGAACGGAGCCACACTCCGTCTCCACATGGACCAACGCCGTGGGTGCGTCAAGGGCTACGGGCCCACACCGCCGCAAAGGGTGGCAGTTCATGGCGGATCACGGGCGGTATGCCCGCTTTCGCAACGAAACGCTGTGTGTGCGTCTCGTCACAGCAGGTACGTTCATGCTCCGCCGGGACACCGGGACTCCGGGGAGGCCGGGGAGACCGGGGAGGCCCGGCAACGCCGGGTGGCACGACCCCCGGCTGCACCAGAGAGGGGCCGGACATGGCGTCGACAGGGGCAGTTCCCAACCTCGCCTTCCGTCAGCTGCGCGGACAGCGCTCCGCCGGGGAGTTCGCGGCGGCCGTCCGCAGAGCGGCCCGGGAGATCGGGGAGCAGGTCGCGTGTGACGCCCGGTACATCGGACGCGTGGAGTCCGGGGAGATCCGCTGCCCCAACTACGCCTACGAACGCGTCTTCCTGCACATGTTCCCCGGGGCTTCCCTGACCGACCTGGGGTTCTCGGCCCGCGAGAGCGTACGGGGGCGGGGCGCCCGGGTCGTATCGGAACCCCCGCCCGCGCCCGGGGCCGCGTCCCCAGGGACGTCCCCCACC
>NZ_QWFA01000029.1 GCF_003501885.1 Streptomyces globisporus | reverse complement strand
ACCCCTCCCGCACCCCCGAGGGCCGCACCCCCGACGGCACCCTCCTCGTCGCCGATTTCGGCAGCGACACCGTGACCTTCGTCGACCCCGGCCGCGACGGTTCCGGGGAGGGCGGGGCGCCCATCGCCTCCGTGAAGGTCGGCACCGCCCCCTACGGACTCGTCGTCGGCGAGGACGGGCGGGCCTGGGTCGCCACCGCCGAGGGCGTCGCCGTCGTCGACACCGAGCAGCGGACCCGGATCGCGCTCGTCCCGTATGCGACGGAGTCCGGCCCCGTCACCACCGGCGAGTACCGGGGCGGCGGCATGGGCATCGCCCTGGCCGCGGACGGCAGCCGCGTCTACGTCGGGGTCAACGTGCCCGGCGAGGACGGCACGGTCGAGGTCATCGACACCGCGACCCGCGAGGTCATCGGCACCGCGCCGGTCGGCATGCGCCCCTTCGACGTGGACGTCTCGCCGGACGGCCGCGAGGTGTACGCCACCGATCACGACTCCTTCGACGTGACGGCGGTCGACGCGGACACGCTGAAGACCCGGCGTATGGAGGTCGCCCCGTACGGCACGGAGGGCGGGCTCGGCTCCTGGCTGAAGCCGCACTACGCCGTCGTGCGCCCCGCCGACGGCAAGCTGCTGCTGCCCTTCGAGGGGGAGCGGCTGGCCGTACTGGACCCGCGCACAGGGAAGGTGACGATCGAGCGGATGACCGCGAACACCCACCAGCACGGCGCGACCCTCGCCCCCGACGGCACCCTCCTCGTGGTCGGCACCGGCCCGATCGGCTCGGACGACGAGGACCCCTCGCTCACCGTCCGCGCCCCCGACGGCTCGGAGCGGGTCGTTCCGCTGGAGGGCCCGCACGAGGACGTGGCGGTGTCGGCGGACGGCGGCACGGCGTACGTCACCGGCGGTTTCACCCGCGACGGCCACTGGAACGGGATCACGGTCGTCGACCTGGACGACGAGGAGAGCGAGCCCGTCCGCCTGACGTCAGGCAACCGGCCCCTCGGTATCGCCGTCCTCTGAGCCAGGAGCCGCCCGCTCCTCCCCCGAGGCGGGCGGCTCCTTCCGGCGGAGGAAACCGCCTAAAATCGACCGGTGAACCACCGCACCCCGGCCTCCGCCCCCCTCCTGCTCGCCCTGGCCCTCGCCCTCCTGGGCTCGGGCTGCACCGGCGGTGTCGAGGGGACCCCGGGCGCGGTCGGCGTGCGCGACCCGTACTTCCCCGGGCTCGGCAACGGCGGCTACGACGTCACCCACTACGGCCTGAAGCTCGACGTCGACCCCGCCGCCGGCGATCTGCGCGGCACGGCCACCATCACCGCCCGCACCACCCAGCACCTGAGCGCCTTCCACCTCGACCTCGCCGGGCTCGACGTGGAGAGCGCCACCGTCGAGGGGGAGCCCGCCGCCGTGAACCGGGCGGGCAAGGAGCTGACGATCCGCCCCGACGCCTCGGTGGACGACCGGATGCGCAGGGGGCGCACGTTCACCACCGTCGTGCGCTACTCCGGCTCCCCGCAGGCCGTCACCGACGCCGACGGCGAGGAGGAGGGCTGGCTGCGGACGGCGGACGGCTCGGTCGCACTCGGCGAGCCGACCGGCTCCATGGCCTGGTTCCCCGGCAACCACCACCCGAGCGACAAGGCCGCGTACGACATCGAGGTCACCGTCCCCGATCCGCTGAAGGCGATCTCCAACGGGCAGCTGGTCGCCCGGCGGACGGAGGACGGCCGCACCGCCTACCACTGGCGGACCACCGAGCCGATGGCGAGCTATCTGGCGACCGTGGCCGTCGGCCGGTTCACCACCGAGCAGGCGCGCACCCCCGACGGCATCCGCCTGTTCACCGCCGTGGACCCGCAGTCGGCGGCGGCGAGCGAGGACGTGCTGGCACAGATCCCCGAGGTGCTGGCGTGGTCGCGGGCCAGGTTCGGGCCGTACCCCTTCATCTCCGCCGGGGCGATCGTGGAGCGCACGGGCGACTCGACGTACGCCCTGGAGACCCAGAACCGGCCCGTCTTCCCCGGTCCGCCCGACACGGGTCTCCTCGTCCACGAGCTGGCCCACCAGTGGTTCGGGAACTCCGTCACCCCGAAGACCTGGCGGGACATGTGGCTCAACGAGGGCTTCGCCACCTACGCGGAGTGGCTCTGGGCCGCCGACCACGACGGCGTGCCGGTCGGGGAGAGCTTCGACGAGGCGTACGACGACGATGCCAACTGGGCGTTCCCGCCCGCCGATCCGCCCGCCGCCCTCGACCTCTCCGACCCGCCGGTCTACGGGCGCGGGGCCATGGTCGTGCACCGGATCCGGCTCGCCATGGACGACGACAAGGCGTTCTTCGCGCTGCTGCGGGGCTGGACCGCGAAGTACCGGCACGCCAACGCCTCCACCGGCGACTTCACGGCGTACGTGGAGGAGGAGACCGGCCGGGACCTCACCGGGCTGTGGGACGCCTGGCTGTACGGCGGAAGCCGGCCCGCCCGGGAGGGCTGACCGGCTTCCGCGTGCCTGACGTGGAGGGTTACTTGACGTTGACCCCGGTCCAGGTGGCCGAGACCGCCTTCAGCTCTTCGCTGTCCGCCCCGAACAGGTCGGTCGCCGCCTTCTCGGTCGCGACGCGCGCGCCCGCGTAGTCGGTGGTGGAGGTCATGTAGACCGAGAGCGCCTTGTACCAGATCTGGTACGCCTTCTCCCGCCCGATGCCCGTCCAGGTCGAGGAGTGGTGGACGTCCAGGTCGCCGAGGTTCTCGTCCCAGAAGTCGGCGGAGTTGCCGTCCTTGGAGGGCTTGTCCATGTAGCGCAGCGGGGTGCCGTCGCCGTTGATGTCGATCTTCTCGCCGATGAGGTAGTCGCCCGCGTCCGAGGCGTTGTCGGCGAAGAACTCCACCGAGGCGCCGAGGATGTCGCTGGTCGCCTCGTTGAGGCCGCCGGACTCGCCCGCGTAGTCCAGGTTGGCGGTGGCGGAGGTGAGGCCGTGGGTCATCTCGTGGGCCGCGACGTCGATCGAGGTGAGGGGCGTCGACGGCGGCGGTCTGCCGGTCGCCGCCGGTGCCGTCGCCCCAGGTGTCGTCGTCGTCCGTGACGAGGTCGCCGGTGCCGGACGAGCCCTGGTTCAGGTCGTACGTCTTGTGGCCGCCGCGCTCGCCGTCGGTCAGCTCGAAGCCCGCGTCGGTCTTCGTCGTGGTGATCTCGACCTCGCCGCTGTACTGGCTGTTGCCGGTGCCGGTCTCGATCGCCTCGTAGCTGTGCAGCTTCTTGCCCGTGGTGGCATCGGTGATGGTGTGGACGCGGCTGGGCGTGCCGTCCTTCTGGACGCCCTTCTTGACGGTCTCCCAGGCGAGAACCGGGTTCTCGCCGCCCGCGTAGATCACCTTTCNCGCCGCGGTGGAGCGGGCGTCGTCGTCGGGTGTGGCGACGGCGGTTCCGGCCTGGACACCGGCGACGACCATCGCGGCCGTGGCCGCGAGTGCTGCGAGTCGCCGCGTGGTGCGCGGGGCGCGGGAGTTGTGGGGGGTGGTGTGGAGGTTCATGTGTGTTCTCCGTCGGTCGTCCTGTGGGGGGACTACGAGCGGAGAGCGTGCCACCGAATGAGCGAAATTGACGGTGTGCCGACAAATGCCTCACAAGTTTTTGACCAGTTCTTGTACGAATGGGGTGCCGTACTGTCCGGTATTCGGCGAAGTGGCGGGTTTCAGCGGTGCGAGGCGGGCGGCTTGACGGTGGCTCACCCACGCCGGAGCCCCCGGCCGCGATCGCGGCCGGGGGCTCCGGTCAAACTGTTGTGCGCTCGGGCGAGACGTCAGAGGTTGACGCCGAAGTCCTGGGCGATGCCGCGCAGGCCGGAGGCGTACCCCTGGCCGACCGCGCGGAACTTCCACTCGGCGCCGTTGCGGTAGAGCTCGCCGAAGACCATGGCGGTCTCGGTGGCGGCGTCCTCGCTCAGGTCGTAGCGGGCGATCTCGGCGCCGCCGGCCTGGTTGAGGATGCGGATGAACGCGTTGCGGACCTGGCCGAAGTTCTGGCTGCGGGTCTCGGCGTCGTAGATGGAGACCGGGAAGACGATCTTGTCCACGTCGGCCGGCAGGCCCGCCAGGTTGACGTTGATCTGCTCGTCGTCGCCCTCGCCCTCACCCGTGACGTTGTCACCGGTGTGCACGATGGTCTGGTCCGGCGTCGACTTGTTGTTGAAGAAGACGAAGTGGCCGTCCGAGACGACCTTCCCCGTCGGGTTGACCGCGATCGCCGAGGCGTCGAGGTCGAAGTCGGTGCCGGTGGTGGTACGGACGTCCCAGCCGAGGCCGACCGTGACGGCGGTAAGGCCCGGTGCCTCCTTGGTGAGCGAGACGTTGCCGCCCTTGGACAGGCTTACTGCCATGGGAAGTCCCTTTCCTCGTCGTGTGCGGGCTTCGTGCCATCACGAAAGCTACCGTCACCCGTCATAACGCAAGCAGGAGACCACGAGGTTCCTGCTCGCTTTACTTTCTTTACGAAGTTCCTCCGGACGCGGGGGCCCGGGGCAGGGCAAAAGAAGGTGACGGGCGGGGTGCGGGGGAGGGACCATGGGTGTCATGTCCGGGCCCTATGTCATCCGCGGCTCGGTCTCCCTCCCGGAGGCCGAGCTCATGTGGCGTTTCTCGCGGTCCTCAGGGCCCGGCGGTCAGCACGTCAACACCAGCGACTCCCAGGTGGAGCTGCGCTTCGACCTGGCCGCGACCGACGCGCTCCCCGAGGTGTGGAAGGCCCGGGCGCTGGAGCGGCTCGCGGGCCGGCTGGTGGGCGGGGTGGTCTCCGTACGGGCCTCCGAGCACCGCTCCCAGTGGCGCAACCGCGAGACGGCCGCCGTGCGGCTCGCCGCACTCCTCGCCGAGGCCACGGCGCCGCCGCCCAAGCCCCGGATCAAGCGGAAGATCCCGCGCGGGATCAACGAGCGCAGGCTGCGCGAGAAGAAGCAGCGCGGCGACACCAAGCGCGGGCGCTCCGGCCGCGACTGGTAGCCGGAGGCCACGGGTGCGCCTCCCGGGCGGGCGGGAGACGGGCCTCCCGGGAGGTGGCGGGCCGACCCGGAACGAGGCGTCAGCCCAGTTGGCGGTAGCGGCCCTTGAAGTACGTCAGCGGGTCGCCCTCCGGGCTCGGCAGCTCCGCCGTGAGCACCCTCCCGATCACCAGGGTGTGGTCCCCGGCCACCACGCGTTGCTCGGTCCGGCACTCCAGGGTCGCCAGCGCCCCGCCGATCAGCGGAGCCCGCGTCACCTCGCCCCGTACGTACGCGACGTCCTCGAACAGCAGCCGGTCGCTGATCCGGCCCTTCATGGCGAACCGGCCCGCGATGTGCCGCTGGCTCGCGGCCAGGACGGAGACCGCCCACAGCGGCTGCTCCTCCAGCAGATCGTCCATCCGGGAGCCGTTGCGCAGGCTCACCATCACCAGGGGCGGTTCCAGGGACACGGACATGAAGGCGGTCGCCGTCATGCCCACGTCCTCGCCCCGGCCGTCCTCGTCGAGGGGCGGCTCCTGGGCGGTGACCAGCACCACCCCGGCGGCCAGCCGCGCGAGGGCGGCACGGAACTCGTCGTTGCTCACTCCCTCAGCATGAGGGACGGTCTCGGGGCGCGGGGTGGGGGGCTTCGTCTGGAGCACACCCCGACGCTAACGGCGGGGCCCGGGCGGTCGCATCGGGCCAGGGGACCAGGCAGGTCCTAGGACCCCGGGAGGGGCAACAGGCGAATCGGAGGAAGAGGGGGCGTGCGCGGGCGCACACAACGGGAATCCGTCCCTCCCGGTGACCGCGGAACGATCGTCGTCGCCGTGAGTCACCGGCACCCCCCGGTCATCTGTTGTGACTTGAGTCACAGAGTCCATTTTCTGCTGACCCTGTGTACCGGGTGCACAGCTCACTGTGATTCAGTGGCCGTGACACTGCAACAAGTACGTCGATATGAAACCTGGAGTTGCTGTCGAGGTCCCGGGGGTGCGAGCGATGGAGGCCGAGTCGGAGCCGTACGTCCGCCTGGCGACCATGCGGCAGCTGCATCAGGCCGTCGCCGATCTCAACACGGCGCGGAGCCTCGCGGACACGCTCCAGAGCGTGGTCGACGGGATCGTCGAGGGCCTCGGCTACGAGCTGGCCTGCGTCAACCTGGTCCGGCCCGAGGGCGACCTCGTCATCGCCGCCTTCGCGGGCAACGCCGCAGCCGAGGCCCTGATCACCGGCCGCGTCGGCTCCCGCGACTCCTGGAACCGCCGGCTCTCCATGGGCGAGGCGTGGGGCAGCCTCCGCTTCATCCCGCACACCGAGGGCTGGGTCCTCCTCGACGACGACGTACCGCAGTGGCACACCGAGGGGCCCGAACCCCGGTTCGAGGACGAGTGGCACCCGCTCGACCGGCTCTACGCCCCGATGTACGCGTCGGCGGGCGGGGGTGACCTCCTCGGGGTCATCTCCGTCGACCGGCCGCGCAACGGACGCCGCCCCGGCGCATGGGGGCGCGAAGCGCTCCAGATGTACGCCTCCCAGGCCGCCATCGCCATCAGCAACGCCCGCCTGCGGTCCAACATGCAGCGCGCCCTCGTCCGTCTGGAGCGGGAGCAGCAGGCGCTGCGGGCCAGCGAGGAGTCCTTCCGTCAGGCCTTCGAGTACGCGCCCAGCGGCATGGCCATCGCCGAGATGGGCGGCGACCAGCAGGGCAGGCTGCTGCGGACCAACGACGCCCTGTGCCGACTGCTCGGCCGCCCGGCCTCCGTGATGCGCCGCTACTCCTTCGCCGACCTGGTCCACCCCGAGGACATCGGCACCCTTCTGCGCACCTCCGCCGAGGGCGGCCGGGCCGAGCTGCGCCTCAGCCGCCGGGACGGCACCTACCTCTGGGTCTCGCTGCGCAACTCCGTCGTCGCGGACACCGCCGACGGGCCGCGCTTCCTGCTCACCCATGTCGAGGACATAGAGGAGCGCAAGCGCCACGAGCTGAACCTCGCCCACCGCGCCTCGCACGACGCGCTGACCGGACTGCCCAACAGCGCCGAGCTGAAGTCGCGGCTCAGTGCCCGGATCTGCGAGCGGCCGCACTCCTCCCCGGCCACGACCGCGATCGAGGCGCTGGACGCGGCGTACGGGGACGTCGAGTCCTCCCTCACCCACGGTTACCAGGCCGACTGCTACGAGGGTGAGGTGATCCCCGGCGGCGGGCCCTTCGACCACCATGTGCACACGGTGGCCCCGGATCCCGAGCACGACGACGGGACGAAGGGGCTCGCGGTCCTCTTCTGCGACCTCGACGGTTTCAAGTCCATCAACGACCGCTTCGGACACCACACGGGCGACGCCGTGCTCATCGAGGTCGCCCGGCGGCTGAGCACCTGTGTGCGGGACGGCGACACCGTCGCCCGGCTCGGAGGTGACGAATTCGTCGTTCTCGCCGACGGTCTCGGGGCGGCGGACGCCGCTGACCTGGCCGTTCGCCTGAGAAATGCCATCATTCCGCCCATAAGGGTCGACGGCCGGGCGGTCCGGGTCGGGGCGAGTTTCGGCATCGGCTGGGCCGAGTGCGGCATGACCGTCGAAGAGGTCCTGCGCTCCGCCGACCAGCGGATGTACGTGGAGAAACGGTCCCGGGCGAAGGTTCACCGCAGGGCCGGATGACGTTCACGACGCGTTCCTCCCCCTACCCCGTACCCGTTCCCCCGGGGCCGTCCCGGTGGACGAGCGCAATTCGGGGGCTGCTCCGTTCGAGGTAGGCTCGGCCGGTCGGCGACGGCTGGCGAGATGGTGAGGAGTGACCCAGGGATGACGGCCGGAAACAGCGGCGCGAGCAAGCCCGAGGACGACGATCCGTTCGGCTACCTGTACGCGGACGGACAGGCGGCAGGCGCCCAGGCGCCCGGCCAGGGCGGTTACGGCTACCCGGGTCCGGCCGCGCAGCCGGGCGTGCCCAGAACGTCCTACAACCAGGTGCGTGCCGTCGGGGAGCGCCAGTACGGCCAGCAGCAGGTGCCGCAGCAGCAGGGCGGGTACGGCTACCCGCCCCAGCAGGCCTACGGCCAGCCCGCGCAGCAGTACAACCGGCCGAACCCGCAGTACGCGGCCCCCGAGACCTACCCCGGCGGCGCGTCCCACGGGCAGCCCCCGGCCCAGGGCGGCCACGGCGGCGGTACGGGCCGCGGCGGCCCGAACACGAAGGCGCTCCTGATCGCTGCGGTCGCCGTGGTCGCGGTCGTCCTCATCGGCATCGGCGCCGCCCTGCTCACGGGCGACGACGGCGACAAGGACGACAAGAAGAACGAGGCGTCGTCCTCGGAGGGCCCCGCCGGCGAGGTCGAGGAGTCGAAGAAGCCGGAGAAGAAGCCGAAGGAGACCCCGAAGCCGGTCGAGCTGCCGAAGCAGGACGCGGCGACGCTGACGCTGGGCGGGACGGCGGCCCTGGACTCCACGGTCAAGGGTGCCAAGGGCGCGAACGGCAACTACATCAACCTGAACGAGGTCGGCCGGTCGGCCACCTGGTCGGTGGAGGTGCCCGAGGCCGGCGCGTACACCCTGTACGTGACCTACGGCGTGCCCGGCAAGGACGCGAAGACGACCCTGACGGTCAACGACCAGGAGCCCCGCTCCATCAACATGAAGAACTTCGCGCGGGCTCCCGAGGGCGACCTGGAGAAGGGCTGGACCAACACGTTCGCGTACGTCCAGCTCGACAAGGGCGCCAACACCCTCAAGCTGTCCTGCGAGGAAGGCGACCAGTGCGACGCCAACCTCGACCAGCTGGAGCTGAAGGCGGGCCACATCCAGAAGAACGGCTGACGGCCGCTCCCTCCGCTCACGCCCTGATCACCGAACCGGTGGTCAGGGCGTCGGCGTGTGCGGCTCCACCGTGACGTGCGGCAGCAGCTCCGCGTAGGCCGTCGCGTCGAACTCGCCTGCCGTCGGGGCCAGCACCGTCGCCGTCGACAGGGCCACCGCCCGGGCGAGGCGCTCCGGCCAGTCGAGGCCCTCGGCCAGGGCGGACAGCAGCCCGGCGACCGCGGAGTCGCCCGCGCCGGTCGGGTTGCCGCGCACGGGTGCGGGCGGGGCCGCCCGCCAGACGCCGTCCGGGGTGAGCGCCAGCACCCCCTCCGGGCCGAGCGAGGCGATCACGGCGTGGGCCCCGCGGCGGCGGGCGTCCCCCGCGGCGCGCAGCGGGTCGCGGGAGCCGGTCAGCCGGGCCAGCTCCTCCGCGTTCGGCTTGACCAGGTCGGGGCGGGCGGCGATGCCCCGGCGCAGCGGTTCGCCGCTGGTGTCCAGCAGCACGGGTACGGCGGCGGCGCGGGCGATCCGGACCAGTTCGGCGTACGCCCCGACGTGGATGCCGGGCGGCAGGGAGCCGCAGAGCGCGACCGCGTCGGCCCCGGCGAGCAGCTCCTCGTACGTCCGAAGGAAGGCGGCCCATTCGGCGGGGCTCACCTGCGGTCCGGGTTCGTTGAGCTGGGTGGTGTCGCCGGTCGAGCGGTCGGTGATCGCGAGGGTGCGGCGGGTGTTCCCGGCGACCCGGACGAGGGCGTCGCACGGCGGGAGCGGGGCGAGGAGGCCGCGCAGGACGTCTCCGTTCGCACCGCCGACGAAGCCGGTGACCACGGCGTCGTGGCCGAGGGCGCCCAGCACCCGGGCGACGTTCAGGCCCTTGCCGCCGGGGCGCTCGGTGACCTCTCCGACCCGGTGGCTGCCGTGCGGGACGAGTGCGTCGACGGTGTACGTCACGTCGAGCGCGGTGTTCAGGGTGACGGTCAGGATCACCTGGTCCGGTCCCTCCCTCGGTCAGTGCTCCCGGCGGTTCGCGCCGGGTGACGGCACGCCATTTCCGATGATCATGTCAAAGGCGGGGCGGTCGGCCCAGACCCGAGGGCCGACCGCCATCGCTTCGTTACGCGCCCGGTCCGCTCGGTCGGCGGGTGGTGGAGCGGCTGGAGTCGCGAGCCCCGTAGAAGCCGGATCACCGTGACGACCGCACAGCAGCACGAGCCCTCCATCCGCCCGGCGACCCCGGAGGATCTCGGCGATCTCCAAGCTCTCGCGCGCCGCACGATCGACGCCTGCTACCGCGGGTTCCTCGGTGACGAGGCGGTGGACCGGTTCATCGGCAGCGGGGCTTCGGACGCGCATGTGGAGAGCCGCCTCGGACAGGGCGGTGTCTCCGCGGGCCTGCTGGAGGACGAGGGCCCGGCCAAGCTGGTGTACACCCGGAGCGCTGCGGCTCCGTCCTGACCCCGGGCCCCGCGCCCCGGTCCCTCGGACCGGGGACCGGGGACCGGGGAGGCGCCTCAGGCCGTCTTCGGCTCGATGATCCACTCGCCCCGGCGCATGACGCCCTTGAGGACGAATTCCTCGTCGAGGACCACGAGGTCGGCGTCCTTGCCCGCATCCAGCGAGCCGACCCGGTCGTAGACGCCGAGCAGCCGGGCCGGGTTGGCGGAGATGGACCGGACGACGTCATCGACGGGGATCTCGTCGAGGGTGACCGCCCGGCGGAACGCGGTGTCCAGGGTGAGCGTGGAGCCGGCGATCGAGCCGCCCTCCACCAGCCGGGCGACGCCGTCCTTGACCTCGACCGCGAGCGGCCCGAGGTCGTAGGAGCCGTCGCCGAAGCCGGCCGCGTCCATCGCGTCGGTGATCAGCGCGACCCGTCCCGCACCCTTGTGCCGGTAGGCCAGCTCCAGGACGGCCGGGTGCAGATGCGTGCCGTCGTTGATCAGCTCGACGGTGATCCGGTCGTCCTCCAGGAGGGCGGCGATCGGGCCGGGCTCGCGGTGGGCGAGCGGCGGCATCGCGTTGAACAGATGCGTGGCGACGGTCGCGCCCGCGTCGATGGCCTCGACCGTCTGCTCGTACGTCGCGTCCGTGTGGCCGATGGCGGCGATGACCCCGTGCTCGGCGAGCAGCCGTACGGAGTCGATGCCGCCGGGCAGTTCGGTGGCGAGGGTGAACATCCGGGCGGTGCCGCGCGCGGCGTCCAGCAGCTTGCGGACCTCGGCCGGGTCAGGGTCGCGCAGCAGCTCCTCGCTGTGGGCGCCCTTGCGGCACGGCGAGATGAAGGGGCCCTCGAAGTGGATCCCGGCCAGATCGCCCTGCTCGACCAGTTCGGACAGGACGCCCGCGCGCCGGGCGAGGAAGTCCATCTCGCCGGTGACGGTGGAGGCGACCATCGTGGTGGTGCCGTGCTCGCGGTGCGTACGGATGCCGGTGAGGACCTCGTCCACGGTGCCGGAGGTGAAGGAGGCCCCGCCGCCGCCGTGGTTGTGCATGTTCACGAAGCCGGGGACCACCCAGTGGCCGGAGAGGTCGACGGTCCGGGCGCCCTCCGGTGCGGAGGCGGCGATACGGGTGCCTTCGACGGTCACCCGGCCGTCCTCGACCGTGCCGGTGGGGAGCACCACCCGGGCGCCGGCGAGAACGGTGCTGTCTGCTGCGCGTGGGGCCATCAGGCGGAAACCTCCGTGGCGAGTAGATCCCAGGCGAGCAGCCCCGCGCCCAGGCATCCGGCGGTGTCCCCGAGGGCCGCCGGGACGATGTGGGGCAGCTTCTGGAACGTGATCCGTTCCTCGACGGCCGCACGCAGTGGTGTGAACAAGGTTTCCCCGGCTTCGGCGAGACCGCCACCGATGATGAGCGTGCCCGGGTCGAGCAGAGTGAGCGCGGTGACGAGGCCGGCGGCGAGCGCGTCGACCGCGTTCCGCCAGACCTCGATCGCCGCCGGGCCGCCCGACTCGACGGCCTTCGCGCAGTCCGCGGCGTCCGCCCCGGGGTCCCCGGAGGCGGCAGCCCAGGCCCGGGTCACCGCGGCGGCGGATGCCAGGGTCTCCAGACAGCCGCGCTGGCCGCAGCTGCAGTCGGGTCCGTCCGGGCGGACGACGATGTGGCCGATCTCGCCCGCGTCCCCGTGGGCGCCCGCCTCGATGGCGCCCGCGATGCCGATGGCCCCGGCGATCCCGGTGCCGAGCGGGACGAACAGGAAGCGGTCCGTGCCGCGCCCGGCCCCGATGCGGCCCTCGGCGAGCCCGCCGGTGCGGACGTCGTGGCCGAGGGCGACCGGGATGGCGCCCAGCCGCTCGGAGAGCAGGGCGCGCAGCGGTACGTCGCGCCAGCCCAGGTTCGCGGCGTACACCGCGATGCCCTTCGCGGAGTCGACGATGCCGGGCACGGCGACCCCGGCGGCGACGGCGCTCTCGCCGAGGTGCTCCTCGCCGTGGGCCCGCAGATCCGCCGCGAACGCGAGGATCGACTCGATGACCGCTTCGGCGCCGCGCTTCCGGTCGGTGGCCCGCCGCGCCTCGTGGAGGAGGGTGCCGTCGGTCCCGACCAGTGCGGCCTTCATTCCGGTGCCGCCCACATCGAGGGCGATGACATGTCTCACGGGAGACAGTTTCGCCCGCCGACCCCCAAAAGGTCTAGTCCACTAACGTGGTTTGTTGCGCACCCATACAAAATGAGGAACCAGTGAAGAACGGACCTTTTTCTTCCGGAAGGTCACGTATGGGAACTCCGGATCGGCGGGTATCCGGGTCAAAGGTCTGGACCAAGATACGGGCCGGGGGCTCCGACTTCCAGTACCCGCAAGCCAGTTGTGGCCCTCAGGGCCCGTATACGTTGCCGAAGCGATACGCCGGTGGTGTAGACCTTCGCGTCGGCAATGGGGGAAAATCGCAGTTCATCCGGACGGTGCCCAGGACAGGGCGGCACTGCCGCGGCCGAACGAGGGCTGCGGCCTGCGCCGTGCGCACCGCCCGTGGGCAAGGCGATCGACGAGGATGGGCGAGGCTGTGCAGCGGCGCTTTTTGGGTCTGACCGCGGCGGTGGCCGCGCTGGGAATGACGGCAACGTTGTCGGCCTGCGGTGGTGATGCCGCTTCGGGCGACGTCACGCTGAAGCTGGTCGCCGCGGACTACGGCACCGGTCCGGAGAACAGCTCCGAGAAGTACTGGAGCGGGGTCGCCTCGGGCTTCGAGAAGGAGCACCCCGGCATCAAGGTCGAGGTCACCGTCCTCTCCTGGAAGGACGTCGACCGCGAGGTCGCCGCGATGGTGAAGGCCGGCGACGCGCCGGACATCGCCCAGATCGGCGCCTACGCGGACTACGCCAAGGCGGGCAAGCTCTACAGCGCCGACGAGATGCTCGCCATCCGCACCGCGGCCAACTTCCTGCCCTCGCTCACCGACGCGGGCAAGGTCGACGGCACGCTGTACGGCCTGCCCTTCGTCGCCAGCACCCGGCTGCTCTTCTACAACCAGAAGCTCTTCCAGCAGGCGGGCCTGGACGCCCCCGAGACCTGGGACGACATCAGCAGTGACGCCGCGGCCCTCAAGGCGAAGGGCGTCGACTACCCCTTCGCCCTGCCGCTCGGCCAGGAGGAGGCCCAGGCCGAGACCCTGATGTGGCTGCTCAGCGGCAACGGCGGCTACACGGACGACGTCGGCTCGTACGACATCGACTCGGCCGAGAACGTCGCCACGTTCCGCTGGCTGCGGGACAACCTCGTCGGCAAGGGCCTCACCGGCCCGGTCGCGCCGGGCAAGCTGGACCGGGCCAAGGCCTTCGAGGCGTTCACCGCCGGCAAGGTCGGCATGCTCAACGGCCACCCCACCCTGATGGACGAGGCCGAGGCCAAGGGCGTCAAGGTCGGCATGGTGCCGCTGCCCGGCGCCGACGGCCCGACCAAGGGCTCCATGGGCGTCGCCGACTGGATGATGGGCTTCAAGGAGAACGGCCACCGCAAGGAGATCGGCACGTTCCTCGACTACGCCTACTCCGACGAGAACGTGCTGGAGTTCGCCGAGGAGTACGACCTCCTCCCGGTGACCGGCAGCGCCTCCGCCGCGATGGAGACCGACAAGAAGCACAAGAAGCTGCACGAGTTCCTGGCCGCGCTGCCCAACTCGACCCTGCCCCCGTTCGGCAAGACGTCCTGGGCCACGGTCAGCGACACGATCAAGAAGAAGATCGGCAGCGCGGTCGCGCCGGGCAGCAACCCCGAGAGCATCCTCGGGGAGATATCCGCCGAGGCCGCGGAGGCGGAAGCCGCCGAGTAGCCACCACGGGCCGCGCGGGCGGAGCCGGGCCGCGTGTGGGTGTCGGGGGCGGGTATTAGGTTGGTTGATATGACCGCCCCCGACCACGAGCCCCACGATGGACCGGCCGCGCCCGCGCCCGGTCCGGACGAGCTGTCCGTACGGGACCGGGCCCTGCTCGCCCTGGAGCGGCGGCCCTGGCCGGGGCCCGGGGCGAAGGAGCGGGCGATCCGCGAGGAGCTCAGGATCTCGCCGGTCCGCTACTACCAGCTGCTGAACGCGCTGATCGAGGACGAGCGGGCGCTGCGGGAGGATCCGGTCACGGTGAACCGGCTGCGGCGGGTGCGGGACGCGCGGCGCGGGCGGCGCTGAGGTTTCCTGCTCGGGGGCTCCGCCCCCGGACCCCCGCTCCTCAATCGCCGGAGGGGCTGGACTGCTCCAGCACCAGGTCCACCGCCTCGTCCAGGCGGTTCCGTTCGGCCTCCGTCAGGTACGGGTTCTGCTGCTGGCGGGTCCGGGCCAGCGCCAGATCGGCGGCCGACGCGCCCCCGTCGTCGGCGAGTTCGGCGAGGAGGGCCGCCAGCAGCGGCCGTACGTCGGCCCCCGCCGGGAACGCCGGGTCCAGCGCGATCCGGGCCAGGGTCAGCGCCGACATCGCCCGGTCGAGGCCGGGCGGGCCCTCCGCCGCGCTGGACCAGTCGATCACGACCGCGCCCTCGGCTGTCAGCATCACGTTCTCCGGATGCAGATCCAGATGGAGCACGCAGTCCTCCGGGTTCGTCGAGACCCGGGGCGGTATCGCGTGCAACTCCCGCAGCAGACGGGCGAGCAGGGCCCCCGCCTCGGTCACCCCCAGCCGCCCGGCCAGCAGGGCCTCGGCCAGGGTAGGGCCGGTCAGCCGCTGGAGCACCAGGTCCGTGGGGCGGGCCCCCTCGGCGGGCGGACCGATGCGCGGCACCGGGAAGCCGAAGGCGCCGACGTAACTCATCACGGCCAGCTCCTCCGTGGTGTCGGAGCGGTCCCGGTAGCGGCGAAGGACCCAGGAACCGTCGAGTGCGTACACGTCGGCGGTGCGTCCCGAGCCCAGAAGTTGCCCTGTGTGCATGAGGGCGAACCTACCCGGGCGTCCCGCCGAAAGGGAGACGGCTTCCGGTCCCCGGAGGGCGTCCGGCCCCCATAACGCGAAGGGAGGGGGGTGAACGGGATCTCCTGTGCCGGGTGTCACCGCCGCTACGGTTTCGGCAATTCCCTGGTCCGGACCAACCCCCGCCGGATCCGGACACCCCCTGAACCAAGGAGAGTCACGTGGAGAGAACCACGCTCCGCAGACGCGCCCTCGCCGTCGGCACCGCCACGGTGGCCGTGGGTGCGCTCGCCCTCGCCGGGCTGACCGGCGTGGCGTCCGCCGACCCCGCGGACAGCACCGCCCCGCCGGTCTCCGCCGACAGCCTGTCGCCCGGACTGCTGGCCGCCATGGAGCGCGACCTCGGCCTGGACGCGGACGACGCCCGGAGCCGGATAGGCAACGAATACCGCGCCGCAGCCGTCGCCGCCGGTCTGCAGAAGTCCCTCGGCGCCGACTTCGCCGGCGCCCGGGTCAGCGGAGAGAAGGCGACCCTGACCGTCTCCACCAGCGACGCCTCCCAGGCCGACCGGATCACCGGGGCCGGGGCGAAGGCCGAGGTCGTCGCCCACAGCCTGGACCGGCTCGAAGGCGTCAAGGCGGCCCTCGACAAGTCCGCGCTGCGCAAGGCTCCGAAGGACGTGCCCGTCTGGTACGTCGACGTCGAGGCCAACCGGGTCGTCGTGAACGCCGCGAGCACCGCCGCCGGAACGGCGTTCCTCAAGGCGGCCGGGGTGGACAGCGCCCTCGTCACCGTCGCCCGCTCCGCCGAGAAGCCCCGCACCTTCGCCGACCTGCGGGGCGGCGACGCGTACTACATGAACGGCTCCGGCCGCTGCTCCATCGGCTTCTCCGTCAAGCGCGGCACCCAGAACGGCTTCGCCACCGCGGGCCACTGCGGCCGGGTCGGCACGACCACCAACGGCTTCAACCAGCAGGCCCAGGGCACCTTCCAGGGCTCCACCTTCCCCGGCCGCGACTACGCCTGGGTCGCCACCAACGCCAACTGGACCCCGCGCCCGACCGTCAACGGCTACGGGCGGGGCGACGTCACCGTCGCCGGATCCACCGCCTCCGTCGTCGGCGCCTCGGTCTGCCGCTCCGGCTCCACCACCGGCTGGCACTGCGGCACCATCCAGCAGCTCAACACCAGCGTCACCTACCCGGAGGGCACCATCTCCGGCGTGACCCGCACCAGCGTCTGCGCGGAGCCCGGCGACTCCGGCGGCTCGTACATCTCCGGCAACCAGGCGCAGGGCGTCACCTCCGGCGGCTCGGGCAACTGCTCGTCGGGCGGTACGACGTACTTCCAGCCGCTCAACCCGCTGCTCCAGGCGTACGGGCTGACCCTGGTCACCAGCGGTACGCCCACCGACCCGCCGACCACGCCGCCGACCGACCCGCCCACCGACCCGCCGGGCGGCACCTGGGCGGCCGGCACCGCGTACGCCGCCGGAGCCACGGTGACGTACGGCGGAGCGACCTACCGCTGCCTCCAGGCGCACACGGCGCAGCCCGGCTGGACTCCCGCGGCCGTCCCCGCGCTCTGGCAGCGGATCTGACCGCTCCGGACCCGGCCCGGCAGCCCCGTACCAGCACCTCCTGAACCTCCCCGCCTCCCGCCTCCCCGCGTCGAGGCTCCCCGAGGACTCCGAGGAAACCGTCATGACCCCACACATGGACAACGCAACCCCCCACGACCCGGGCGCGTCCGACGATGCGTCGGGCGACCGGCGGCGGATCAGCCGCAAAGGTCTTCTGAAGGCCGCGCTCGTCGCGAGCGCCGCGCCCCTGCTCGCCGGAGGGGGCGTCGCGCTCGCCCGCGACGCCGCCGCCACCGGGAACGGGCCTCTGGCCCCGACCCCGGAGTGCGACGACGGCGACGACACGACGCCGCCGCAGATGGAGGGGCCGTACTTCAAGCCCAACTCGCCCCGCCGCACGAGCCTGGTGACCCCGAGCACCCCCGGCGTACCGCTCACCGTGAGCGGCTATGTCTTCGGCCGGGCCTGCCGGCCCATCTCCGGGGCCCTGCTCGACTTCTGGCAGGCGGACACGAACGGGGCCTACGACATGGCTCAGTTCGCTTTCCGGGGGCATCAGTTCACCGGCGCGGACGGCTCGTTCAGCCTCACCACGATCGTGCCGGGCCTCTACCCGGGCCGCACGCGCCACATCCATGTGAAGGCGCAGGCGCCCGGCGGCCGCATCCTCACCACCCAGCTCTACTTCCCGAACGAGCCCCGCAACAACACCGACGCCCTGTTCGACCCCGAGCTGCTGATGAACGTCCGCAACGTCGGCAACGGGCGCCAGGGTTCCTTCGACTTCGTCCTGGACGTCGCCCAGACGCCCGGGCCGACCGATCCGCCCACCGACCCACCCACCGAGCCGGGGACCAGCTGGGCCTCCGGCACCTCCTACCGCGCGGGCGACCGCGTGACCCACGGCGGGGTCGCCTACCGCTGTCTGCAGGCGCACCAGGCCATCTCCGGCTGGGAGCCGCCGAACGTCCCCGCGTTGTGGGAACGCGGGTAGACGACGGAAACAGCGAGCGCGCACCACCGCCCGCGCCCCGTTCACGCCGTCCGGCGCGTGAACGGGGCGCCTCCGTGTGCGCGGCCGGAAAAGTTATCGCGGATCGCCTGAAACATTCGCCCGGCCCCGTCGCGTCGTAGAGGGGGAAGGGCGGAACGGGTGGGTGGACGGGGGAGAGCATGAAGGGTGCGCGTACCGACGGGTTCAGGGTGTTCGCGGCCGGTCGGGCCGGCCATCTGTTCCGGTCGGCCTGCCTGTTGACCAGCGGCGATGTGCATCTCGCCGAGGATCTGGTGCAGGAGACGCTGAGCCGGATGTACGTGACGTGGGGCCGCGCCCGCCGGATCGACAACCCGGCGGCGTACGCACAGACCGTGCTGGTGAGGACCTTCCTGACCCATCGGCGGCGCCGCTCCGCGAGCGAACGCCCGCTGGCCGACCTGCCCGAGGGAGCTTCGGCCGACCCCGACGACCCGGCGCTGCGGATGACGCTGCTGCGCGCCCTGTCCGACCTGGCGCCCAAGGACCGCGCGGTCGTGGTCCTGCGGTACTGGGAGGACCGCAGCATCGAGGAGACCGCCGCCGCCCTCCAGGTCAGCCCGGCCGCCGTACGGACCCGCTGTGTGCGGGCGCTCGGACGGCTGCGGGAACAGCTGGGCGGCAGCATCGCGGAGTTCGCCGCCCGCTGACGTACGGGCACGCCCCGCCCCCGGCCCCTGCGGCCGAAGAACTGTCGAGCAATCCGATACGAGTACGAGAAGTGGTGGTTCCCCATGCCCAGCGAAGACGAGCTGCCGTTCGAGGACAGCCTCGGTACGGAACTGCGCCGTGCCGGCGAGACCTTCGAGCTGTCCGGCCGTACCGCCCTGGTGGACGGCGCGCTGGCACAGGGGCGGCGCACCGTGCGCCGCCGCCGTGTCGCCGCCGTGGCCGGAAGCGTGCTGACCCTGGCCCTCGTCGGCGGCGGAGTCACGTTCGCCACCGGCCAGTTGGGTACGTCCGGCGACGGGGTGAACGTCGCGAGCAGCGGGCCGGTCGGCCAGACGGCGACGCCCACGCCGTCTGTCGCGACGGACGCCGCCACGCCCATGCCGTCGGCCACGCCCGAGGGCGCCGCGACGGTCGCCCCCACGCCCTCGGACACGCCGACGGCCGGGACCACCGCCACCCCCACGGCGGGCGCGGGCATCGGTGAGCCCTCGCCGGACCCGGACCCCGACTCGCGCGGAACGCATGACGCCGGAGAGCCGGCACCGCCGCTCGACTACGCAGCTCTGATGCCCACCTTCCGCGCGCTGCTGCCCGACGGGCTGACCGTGACGGACGTGACGGACAGCGGGGGCGAGTTCGCCTCGGTCGTCGTGAACGACGGCAAGGGCCGCTCCCTCGTGCAGATCAATGTGCAGCCGGACATGCGGGACGTCGCCCACCAGCTGTACGGCGACGCGACCACCCTGCCCGACGGCACCCTGCTCGCCACCTCGAAGAAGCCCGGCGAGAAGGGCGGTTCGGGGGTCGTCATGTGGACGGCCGACAGCATGCGCCCGGACGGTATGCGGGTCGTCGTCTCGGCCTTCAACTCCGGCGAGCAGTCGAGCGCCGCCACCCGCAAGGCGCCCGCGCTCACCATGGACCAGCTCACCGCCCTGGTCATCAGCCCGGAGTGGCCGAAGCTCCAGCAGCGTTAGGCCGCAGGCCCGGGGCGCTTTCCCGCTGCCCTGTCCGGACGGTCACTTCGCGTCCGCGTACCGCTCCACCACCGCCGTCGTGAAGGGGAAGCGCACCGGCGTCTCCCCGAAAGCGGTCCGCCCGGCCAGTTCGCCCGCCGCGCGGATCGCCTCGGCGACGGCGGCGCTCTCCTCGGCCGGACAGTGCACGATCACCTCGTCGTGCTGGAAGAACACCAGCTGCGCCCGCAGCCCCTGCTCGAAAAGCGTCCGGCGCAGCCCGGCCAGGAGCAGCAGCGCCCAGTCGGCCGCGCTGCCCTGCACCACGAAGTTGCGCGTGAAGCGCCCCCGGGCCCGGGCCGTGCCGCCGCCGGACGCGGACCCGGGCCCCTGGGGGGCACCGGAGCCCTCCGGGGCCTCCTGGGGGATGCCCGCCTCCTCGTCCTGGCCCGCCGAGACGACCGGCGGGCTGGTGCGGCCCAGCCAGGTCCGCACCACGCGGCCCTCCTCGCCCGCCCGCGCCGCGTCATCGACATAGGCGACGGCCAGCGGGAAGCGGCGGCGCAGCGCGGCCAGGTTCTTCAGCCCGTCGCCGGAGGTCTGGCCGTAGATCGCGCCGAGCAGAGCCAGTTTGGCGTGCTCGCGGTCGCCGGAGAACGCCCGGTCGGAGAGGGCCTTGTAGAGGTCGCCGTCATGCCCGGCCACCTCCATCAGCCCCCGGTCGCGTGAAATCGCCGCCAGTACCCGGGGCTCCATCTGGTCGGCGTCCGCGACGACGAGTCGCCACCCCGGGTCGGCGACGACGGCCTGCCGGATCACCTTGGGGATCTGGAGCGCCCCGCCGCCGTTGGTCGTCCAGCGGCCGCTGACCGTGCCGCCCGGTTGGTACTCCGGGCGGAAGCGGCCCTCGCGCACCCAGTCCTGGAGCCAGGACCAGCCGTGCGCGGTCCAGATCCGGTACAGCTTCTTGTACGCGATCAGCGGTTCGACCGCCGGATGGTCCACCTCCTCCAGCTCCCACCGCCGGGTCGACTTCACCGGGATCCCCGCCTGCGCGAAGGCCTTCACCACATCGGTGGGCAGATCCGGGCGGACCCGTCTGCCGAACGCGGCCGACACCTCGTCCGCCAGCTCGGCGAGTCTGCGGGGTTCGCCGCCGCCCGCGTACCGCTCGCCCAGCAGCCCGTGCAGCACCTCCCGGTGGACGTCGGCGCGCCAGGGCAGCCCGGCCCGGTGCATCTCGGCGGCCACGAGCATCCCCGCCGACTCCGACGCGGTCAGCAGCCGCATCCGGTCCGGGTGCTCCGCCGCGTCATGGCGGCGCAGCTGGTCCGCGTAGACCCGCAGGAGCCCCTCGAACGGCACGCCGGTCCCCGACGACGGCTCGAAGAGGGAGGACTGCGCGCCCGGTTCGGCGGACCGGGCGGGCGGATCCGGCGGCACCGGTGCGTGGTCGAGGCGGGCCAGCGCGGCGGCGGCCGACCGGGGCTCGCCGAGCCGCCCGGCGTGCCCGAGCAGCAGCAGCTCGGCGCACTCGATGTCGTAGCACCGCTCGACCCGGACCCCGGCGGCGAGCAGCCGGGGGTAGATCGCGGCGGTCGACCGCCACACCCAGCGCACCACGTCGGGGCGGGAGCGGACCGCCTCGACGAGGTCGGGCTCGGCGACGACGGGACCTGCGGGCGTGCCGTCGCGGGCGAGCGGCGCGAGCAGCGCCCCGCCCCCGTCCGCAGCGGCCACCGCCCACCGTTCGGTCATGGGTGCGAGTCTGGCACCCGCCACTGACAACGCCCGGGAGCCGCGCGCCTACCCTTGGCCGGATGGAATCCGTGATCGACCGGGCGTGCGCGGCGGCCCTCTACGCGGAGGGCGACGCCGCCCTGGACACCGGCGCGTCCCTGCTCGCCGCCGCCCCGGACGCCGACGAGGAGGCGCACCGGCGCGGCGAGGAGTTCGTGGGCCGGGCGTGGGAGCGCGGCTGGCACCCCGCCGACCTGGTCCGGTTCGTCCGCCGGGAGCTGGACGAGCGGCGGGCGGCGCTGGTCGGGACCCTGATCGCCGCCGAGACCGCCCGGTACCCGGAGCTGCCGCCCCGGTGGCGGCAGCAGCTCGCCGAGCTTCCGCCGCCCGTGGAGCGCAACCGGCCGGACCGGTTCAGTTACGCCGCCGATCTCCTTGAGCTCTACCGGGTGCTGCTGCGGCTGCCCGCCATCGAGCCCGTGGGACCGCCGCCCGGCACCGCCGCCGACCACCTGCACCGGCCGCCCGCCGCCGACGAGCCCCGCATGCTCACCCGGATCCGGGCCCTGCTGGCGAAGGCCGAGGCGACCGGCTTCCCGGAGGAGGCCGAGGCGCTGACCACCAAGGCGCAGGAGCTGATGGCCCGGCACACCATCGACGAGGCCCTCCTCGCCGCCCGGACGCGGAGCCGCGAGACGCCGGGAGCCTGCCGGATCGGGGTGGACCCCCCGTACGAGAGCGCCAAGGCGGTCCTGCTGGACGCCGTCGCCTCGGCGAACCGCTGCCGGGCCGTGTGGAACGAGGACCTGGGCTTCTCCACGGCCGTCGGTTTCGAACCCGACCTGGAGGCGGTCGAGCTGCTCTTCACCTCACTGCTCGTCCAGGGGGCGACGGCGATGACCCGGGCGGAGGCCGGACAGCGCGCCGGAGGCCGTAAGCGGACCAAGACCTTCCGGCAGGCGTTCTGGATGGGGTACGCCCAGCGCCTCGGCCGCCGACTGGCCGCCGATGCCGAGCGGATCACGGCGGAGGCGGACACCGGTACCGGCACGACAGGGGCAGGCGGCGGACTGCTTCCCGTCCTCGCCGCCCGGGACGTCGCGGTCGCCGACACCGCCGAGCGGATGTTCCCGAGGACCACGACCACCCGGCTCCGCGGGGTCTTCGACCCGGCGGGCTGGACGCACGGCACCGAGGCCGCCGACCGGGCCCGCATGGGCGGTGCGGCCCCCCGACCCGACGGGGAAATCAAGGCTTAAGTCGGGCTCGTTCGGGATTGCACCGTTAGGCTCGGCCCATGAGCTGGCTCCGGGCGCTGAAGGAGACCGCCCGCTCGGGGCTGGAGATCGAGCGGCAGAAACTGGAACCCCTCATCGCGTTGCGCGGTGCGGCCGGACTCGCCCTCGTCGTCGGCGTCAGCCTCGTGATCTTCGGCCCCGAGATCGCGGCGAGCTCCGCGTTCGGTGCGTTCCAGGCGGCCATCGCCACCTTCCAGCGCAGCTGGCGCCCGCGCCCCGTCCTCGCCCTGGTCTCCGGGGCGAGCCTCGCCGTCTCGACGTTCGTCGGGTACGTCAGCGGCGCGCACGTCGTGCTCTTCCTCTGCCTGCTCGGCCTCTGGACCTTCCTCGCCGGGCTCGCCTGGGCGGCGGGCCCCACAGCGGGCATCATCGCCGCGTCCAACGTCGCGATCATGCTGGTGACCATCACCCTGCCCACCTCGGTCGTGGACGCCGCCGCCCACGCGGGGATGATCGCCGTCGGCGGTCTCGTGCAGGCCACGCTCATCGTCCTCTTCCCGGTCCGCAGATGGGGCGCCCAGCGCGACGCGCTCGCCGACGCCCTGGCCGCCGAGGCCGACTACGCCCGCCGGCTGCGCCACGACCCGGTCGCCCCCTTCGACCCGCTGCCCCTGATGACCGCCCGCAGCGCCGCCGCCGTCACCGCGCGCGAGGCCCGCCGCCGCCCCGCCGAGCTGCGCGGGGCCCGGGGGGTGGCCGAGCGGCTGCGCCCGGTGCTGGCCTCGCTGGCGGACCCGGCGATGGGGGTGCCCGGCGACGGCCTGGAGCGGCTCTGGGTGAACGAGCTGCTGGGCGCGGCCGGATCGGTCCTGGACGCCGCCGCGCGGGCCGTCCGGTACGGCGAGCCCGTCCACCTCTCCGCCACCGACCTGGGCGTCCTGAAGACCCCCGACAACGACGTGATCCTCGTCGGCCCCGCCCGCCGCGCCGCCGACCGGCTCTCGGCCCTGCTCGACGACGTCCTGGAGATCGCGGAGGGCACCGGGACCGACAGCGGGATCCCCACGGACCTCGCCCCGGACACCCGGCATCGGCCCTCGCTGCTGAAGCTGGTCCCGGTGGTGCTGGCCGCGATGCGCCGCGAGATGCACCACGGCTCACCGATCATGCGCCACGGGATCCGGGTCGCGGTGGTCGCGGTCTCCGGCTACTTCGTGGGCGAGGCGGTGCCGCTCGGCCACGGCTACTGGGCGCCGATGACCGCCGTCATGGTGATGCGGCCCGACTTCTCGCAGACGTACGCCCGCTCCGCCGGACGCTTCGGCGGCACCCTGGTCGGGGTCGGGCTCGCCACCGCGATCGTGCAGACCGCCCACCCCGACGCCCGGCTCTCCGCGCTCCTCGCGGTGATCTGCGCCGGGCTGATGTACCTGCTGATGGGCACCGGCTACGCGGTCGGCCAGGTCTGCGTCGCCGCGTACGTCGTCTTCCTGCTCGGCATGGCCGGCGACGACTGGTCCCAGACCGTCACCGAACGCATCGTGCTGACCCTCGTCGGCGGACTCCTGGCGATGACCGCGTACGCCCTCTACCCGGCCTGGGAGACCCCGCGGCTGCGCAACCGGCTGGCCGAGTGGCTGGTGGCGGACGGACGGTACGCGGCTACGGTCGTCGACCGGTACGCCGACCCCGCGGCCCGGGACACCGAGGACGTCCGGGACGCGCTGATCGCCACCCGGGAGGCTCGTGTCGCCTGGCAGGAGGCGCTGGCGACCGCCCAGCACGAACCCGTCCGCCACCGGGGCATCTCCCGGGCCGCCGCCACCGACGCCCAGCACGCGCTGGCCCAGCTGGGCCGGTCCGCGATGGTCCTGGAGGCCCATCTCCCGGCCCGGTCGGCCGACCCGGTGCCCGGCGCGGCCCAGCTGGCCGAGGCGCTGCGCCGGGCCACCGAGAAGGGCGCCAAGGCGGTACGGGAGCGGCGGCTGCCCGACTGGCAGCCGGTGGTGGACGCGGTGGCCCACTGGGACATGCCCACCCCGACGGACGACGGCACAACACCGGTCGGCGACCCGGTGGTGCGCCGGGGCGCGGCGCTGCTCCTGGACGCGCTGGAGGAGTTCACCCGCGCCCTGGACGAGCGTGGCGGCTCCACCCGCGTCAGCAGCGTCCTCGCCGAGGGCTGAGCGCCCCCGGCGAGTCGGGCTGCGGCCCTGCGGCGCGGGGCCTCGGGCCGCGGTGGACTTACGGCGCGGGGACCTCGGGCAGGTCGCCCAGGTCGGGGAGCGAGGGCATGCCGCTCGGCAGCTTGCCCGCATCCGCCTTGGCGAGGGTGTCCTTGGCGCCGCCGTCCCACGAGACGACCAGCTTCGACCCGTCGACGGAGTCGATCGCGCCCATCGTGCGCTCGGTGCCGCCGTCGGTGCACTTGAGCGCGAGCATCGGCTCGCCGCCCATGTCCTTCACATCGCCCTGGCACACGGACTGGTCGGCGACGAGGGCGACCTTGCGGGAGGCGATCGACACGGTGACGTTCTTGCCGTCCGTCAGCCCCACCCAGGTTCCCTCCAGCGCGGCGGCGTCGACGGCGCCCCCGCCGGACTCCCCGGAATCCTCGCCGCCACCGGCGCCGGGCGTCGCGCTCGCCGACGCGTCCGCGCCGGAGTCCTTCTTCGGGTCGTCGCTGCCGCAGGCGGTCAGCGCGAACGATGCGGCCAGAGCGGCCACCGCGACGGCGCCGGTGCGTAGAGACCTGGTCACGTGGAGTTCCCCCTTGCTGTTTTCCGGTCGAAAGACCGCGCCACGTTACCAAGGTCCACACGGATCAACTCCGGTGAGCGGGAGCGAAATAGGCGCGCCGTTCGTCTTGTAATCGAAGGAACACCCGGCGTGCACGTGCATCTGCTCATGCATTGGCATATGAACAGAGCTATGATCCGAGCTAGTTGACACTTGCACCTTGCAACTCGGGGAGCGTCCTGTGCACCACGTGTACAACGGCATGGCGGCCACAGAGCTTCGCGGAGTCGTCTGGCAGAAGAGCAGGCACAGCAACTCCCAGGGATCCTGCGTGGAGTTCGCGCGGCTGCCCGGAGGGAATGTGGCGATGCGGAACTCCCGTCACCCCGACGGGCCCGCCCTCGTCTATACGCCCGCGGAGATCGAGGCGTTGCTGCTGGGCGTCAAGGACGGCGAGTTCGACCATCTCGCGGCAGGCGCCTGACGCCTGGTCCGGCCCCCGAGGGACCGGACCGGGGCTTCCGTGAGCCCTACTTCGCCTTTTCCGGCAGCCGGAAAAGGGCCCAGACGACCTTGCCGTACAGCGGTCCGGAAGGCAGTTCTCCGAGCGGTACGGGAGAGGGGTGCCAGCCCCAGCTGTCGCTGACGCATTCCACCAGGAACAGTCCACGGCCCGATTCGGCGGAATCCGCCGCCTCGCCCGCCACCGGGCTCTCCCGGCTGGGATCGCGCACCGCGCACACCAGCCGCGAGGTCCACCGCATCAGGTGCAGCCGCACCGGCGGGTCCTGGAACTCCCGCGGCGGATCGGCGGGCAGCGCGTGGCGCAGGGCGTTGGTGACGAGTTCGGACACCACCAGGGCGACATCGTCGAACCGGTCGGCCAGCTCCCACCGCTCCAGTGTGGTCCGGGTGAACTTCCGTGCCCCGCCGACCGCTTCGTAGCGCGCGGGCAGAGCGCACGAGGCCGATCCGGCAACCCCTGAGGGGTCGGTGGGGGGAAGCCCCTGCCGTAACGGCTCGAGCATCGTCGATCCATTCGTCCCCATACGAGGCACTCCCGGGATTCGCGGCTGTAGCGGCACTGCCTGTAGCGGTACTGCGGGGGGTACAGCGGCACAACACGAGCACGCAGGTGCGCGGGGACCATGGTTCCGAATGCGCACAGCAGATGCAAGGGCAGATGCACGTGCACGCGCCGGACCTGCCCGATACCGTGGTGGTTACGGGGCATTTCTTCCCGGGGTCAGTTTCGGAGCTTTTTGGACGTCTTCTCATTTCCGTAATCGAATGAGTACGGGCTGAAGCGTTTTGGTGGCAGAATCCGGCAGTCGGGGTTCCGGGGGGCTCCGGTGCCAGGGAGATCGATGGGGAGGGTCGGGCCAGTGTCGGCAGGCGAGTCGAGTGGATCGGTGGTGCGGCGCATCCTCCTGGGCTCTCAGCTCAGGAGGCTGCGGGAGTCGCGCGGTATCACCCGTGAGGCGGCCGGCTACTCGATCCGGGCCTCCGAATCGAAGATCAGCCGCATGGAGTTGGGACGGGTGAGCTTCAAGGCCAGGGACGTCGAGGACCTGCTCACGCTCTACGGAGTGGCCGACGAGGCGGAGCGCGACTCCCTTCTCGGCCTGGCCCGCGAGGCCAACGTGGCGGGCTGGTGGCACAGTTACGGCGATGTGCTGCCCGGCTGGTTCCAGACGTACATCGGCCTGGAGGGCGCCGCATCCCTCATCCGTATCTTTGAAGTCCAGTTCGTCCACGGGCTGTTGCAGACCGAGGCGTACGCCCACGCCGTCGTCTCGCGCGGGATGCGCGGAGCCTCGCCCGCCGAGATCGACCGCCGTGTCGCCCTGCGCCTGGAGCGCCAGAAGGCCCTCGTCTCGGAGCGCGCCCCGACGTTCCACGCCGTGCTCGACGAGGCGGCCCTGCGCCGCCCGTACGGCGACCGTGAGGTCATGCGCGCCCAATTGCGGCATCTGATCGATATGTCGGAGCAGCCGAACATCACGCTCCAGGTCATGCCCTTCAGTCACGGCGGCCATGCGGGCGAGAGCGGCTCATTCACGATGCTGCGTTTTCCGGAATCCGATCTGTCGGACATTGTCTATTTGGAGCAGCTGACGAGCGCGCTCTATCTGGACAAGCCCGAAGAAGTCGCGCAGTACGAAAAGGCGATGACGGGCCTCGCCCAGGAGAGTCCGGCTCCGGAAGAGAGCCGGGATCTTCTGCGCGGACTACTCCAACTGACGTAATTTCTCGTTACGATGACGTCGCATCAGGAGTCTGCGAACGCCTGCAGTAAGGGATTGCATGTCCTTCTTCCATGAACTGGCCCACCAGTACATCGACGGCGAGTGGCTGACCGGCAGCGGCTCGTGGGACATCATCGATTTCAATCCCTACAACGGTGAGAAACTCGCCGCCGTCACCGTGGCCACCGCGCTGGAGGTCGACCGGGCCTACCGGGCCGCCGAGCGGGCGCAGCAGGAATGGGCCGGGGTCAACCCGTACGAGCGGCGTGCCGTCCTCGAGCGCGCCCTCGCCATCACCGGCGAGCGCGCCGAGGAGATCGCCGAAACGATCATCGACGAACTGGGCGGCACCCGGCCGCGCGCACGGTACGAGGTCGACAGTGCCACCGAGTTCCTGCGCGAGGCGATCCGCCAGGCGCTGCGGCCCACCGGGCGGCTGCTGCCCGCAGTGGGGGACGGCCGGGAGAACCGGCTCTACCGGCTGCCCGTCGGCGTCGTCGGGGTCATCAGCGCCTTCAACTTCCCTTTCCTGGTGACGATGAAGTCCGTCGCACCCGCCCTGGCACTCGGCAACGCGGTCGTCGTGAAGCCCCATCAGAACGCACCTGTCGTCGGCGGCGGTCTGATAGCGAAGATATTCGAGGACGCCGGGCTTCCGGCCGGGCTGCTCAACGTGGTGATCACCGACAGCGCCGAGATCGGCGACGCATTCATCGAGCACCCCGTGCCCAAGGTGATCTCGTTCACCGGCTCCGACCGGGTCGGTCGGCACATCGCCGCCACGGCGGCCGGCGCCTTCAAGCGGACCATCCTCGAACTGAGCGGGAACAGCGCCCTGGTGGTGCTGGAGGACGCCGACATCGACTACGCGGTCCGGTCCGCCGTCTTCAGCCGCTTCCTGCACCAGGGGCAGGTCAGTATGGCGGCCAACCGGATCCTGGTGGACCGGTCGGTGTCCGAGGAGTTCACCGAGAAGTTCACCGCCGAGGTGGCCGCGCTCCGGGCCGGCGACCCGAGGGACCCGGAGACCCGGATCGGGCCCGTCATCAACGCCTTCCAGGCCGACGCGCTTGACGCGTTGGTGGACCGGGCGATCGAGGACGGCGCGACGGCCCTCGTCCGGGGCCGGACTGTCGGCAACGTCGTCGGACCCACCGTCCTCGCCGGCCTCGCGGAGGACTCCCCGCTGCTCCAGCAGGAGATCCTGGGCCCGGTGGCCCTGCTGATGACGTTCGACGGCGAGGAGGAAGCCGTACGGATCGTCAACGAGGGTCCGTACGGACTCAGCGGCGCGGTCCACACGCAGGACGCGGAGCGCGGCGTGAAGTTCGCCCAGCGCATCGTCAGCGGCATGTTCCACGTCAACGACTCCACCGTGCAGGACGATCCGCTGGTCGCGTTCGGCGGCGAGAAGACGTCCGGGGTGGGACGGCTGAACGGCGAGGCGGTGGTGGAGGCGTTCACCACACAGCGGTGGATGTCGATCCAGCACGGCCGCTCGGTCTTCCCCTACTGACGGGGGCGTCATGACCGGTGCTGCGGCCCCCGGAACGTGGTGCGGTAGGCGGTCGGCGAGACGCCCAGCGCCTGATGGAAGTGCCGGCGCAGATTGGCCGCCGTGCCGAGCCCGGTTCGGGCGGCCACCTGCTCCACGGGCGTGTCCGACTCCTCCAGCAACTCCCGGGCCAGCTCGATACGTTGCCGGGCCAGCCAGTCCATGGGCGTCAGGCCGACCTCCTCCCGGAACCGCCGGGTGAAGTGCCGCACGCTCATCGACTCCCGGGCCGCCAGCTGCCCCAGCGTGATCGGGTCCTGGAGCCGCCGCAGCGCCCAGTCGCGGGCGGCCGAGGTCCCCGGGGCCGACCGCCCGGGCACCGGCCGCCGGATGTACTGCACCTGGCCGCCCTCGCGGTGGGGCGGCACGACCGTGCGCCGGGCCACGTCGTTGGCCACGGCCGTTCCGTGGTCGCGGCGGATCATGTGCAGGCACAGGTCCATCCCGGCCGCGCAGCCTGCTGAGGTCAAGACGGAGCCCCCGTCCGTGTAGAGGACGTCCGGGTCCAGCCCGACGCGGGGGAAGAGCCGGGCGAACAGGTCCGTGTACCGCCAGTGCGTGGTGGCCGTGTGCCCGTCGAGGAGCCCGGCCGAGGCCAGCACGAACGCGCCGGTGCAGATCGACGCCACCCGCACGCCGGGCCGGATCAGCGCGAGCGCCTCCGCCAGCGGGGCCGGGAGCGCGGGCGTCTCCTGGACGTAGTCCTCGTACGACGACAGCACGATCACCGTGTCGGCCTCGGCCAGCGCCTCGGGCCCGTGCGCGACGGCCACGGTGAAATCGCCGTCCGTGCGCACGTCGCCGGGCGTGGGGGAGCAGGTGGCGACCTCGTACAGCGGCTCGCCGTCGGCCGACGCCCCCTGCCGGGCCTGGCCGAAGAGCTGGTGGACGATGCCCAGCTCGATGGGGAGCAGGACCGCGCGGGCGAGCACGGCGACGCGGTGCCGCCCGGGGTGGGTGAAGACCGTCATGGCCATATCCTTGCGCACCTGGTCCATCGGGACACTCGTGAGGGCGGCCCACGCTCGCGACGCTGATTCCATGGCCTCATCGACCGCGATCTCGACCTCGACGAAGACCCCGTCCGCCCGTATCCACCGCGCGTGGCTGATGGCCGCCGTCGCCGGCGCGGCGATCGTCACGGCGGGCGCGTTCACCACCGTGCCCGGTCTGCTGGTGACGCCCCTGCACCAGGAGTACGGCTGGGAGCGCGGGCAGATCGCGCTCGCCGCCTCGGTGAACATGGTGCTCTACGGCCTCACCGCCCCGTTCGCGGCGGCGCTGATGGACCGGATCGGGACCCGCCGGGTGGTCATGGGCGCGCTGCTCCTGGTCGCGGCGGGGGCCCTGCTCACCGGCGTGATGGCGCGGCCCTGGCAGCTGGTCGCGTACTGGGGTGTGCTCATCGGTCTCGGCAGCGGCTGCCTGACCATGACGTTCGCCGCCGGGGTCACCGCCCGCTGGTTCGACCGGCGGCGCTCGCTGGTCACCGGTGCGCTCAGCTCCTCCGGCCATCTGGGCCAGCTGCTCTTCCTGCCCCTCCTCGCCCGGTCCGTCGACCGGCACGGCTGGCGTCCGCCGGTGGTGACGCTGGCGCTCGTGGCCCTGGCGGTGGCCGCCCTGGTGTTCCTGCTGCTGCGCGACCACCCGGCCGAGGCGGGCGTGAAGCCTTACGGGGCGGCGGAGTTCGTGGAGAAGCCGCCCCCGGCCGCCGGAGCGGCCACGCGCACGGTGAAGGTGCTCCTGCGGGCGGCGCGCACCGGCCCGTTCTGGCTGCTGGCCGGGGTGTTCGCGCTCTGCGGGGCGTCCACCAACGGCATCATGTGGTCCAACTGGGCGCCCGCCGCGCACGATCACGGCATGCGGGCCACGGCGGCGGCCTCGCTGCTGTCCCTGATCGGGATCTTCTCCGCCCTCGGTGCGCTGCCGGCCGGCTGGCTGACCGACCGGCTCGACCCGCGCCGTGTGCTGACCGTCTGCTTCGCCGTCCGCGCGCTCACCCTCCTTGCTCTGCCCCTGGTGTTCACCTCCACGGTCACGGCCCCCATGCTCCTGTTCGTGGCGGTCTACGGGCTCGTCGACGTCGCGACCGTGCCGCCCGTCATCGAGCTGGCCCGCCGGGTGTACGGGGAGGACGGCCCCATCGTCTTCGGCTGGACGAACGCCGCCCACCAACTGGGCGCGGGCGCGTCGGCGTTCCTCGGGGCCACCGCCCGGGACGTGTTCGGCAGTTACGACGTGGTGTGGGCGGCGCTGGCGGCGGGATGCCTGGTCGCGGCCCTGCTGGCCCCCGCCGTCCGGATGCGAGGGCACACCTGCCGCCCGGACGCAAGCGGGCGGGGCTACCCTAGTCAAAGTTGAATACGAAGGAGTGCCATGTCCGCGATCCGGCTGCTGGTCCTCGGCGCCGTGCGCATGCACGGTCGCGCGCACGGCTATCAGGTCCGCAACGACCTGGAGTACTGGGGCGCGCACGAGTGGTCCAACGCCAAGCCCGGGTCGATCTACCACGCCCTGAAGCAGATGGCGAAGCAGGGGCTGCTCCTCGCGCACGAGACGGCCCCCTCCACGGCCGGCGGCCCGCCGCGCACCGAGTACGAGGTCACGGAGAAGGGTCTTGAGGAGTACCGCGCCCTGCTCCGGGACGCCATCCGCTCCTACGACCGGAACATGGACGTCCTCTCGGCGGCGGTCGGCTTCGTCGTCGACCTGCCCCGCGAGGAGGCGGTCGCGCTGCTCAAGGAGCGGATCGAGGGCATCCGCGAGTGGCGCGAGGCGGTCACCGAGTACTACACCCCCGAGGAAGGCCCCGAATCCCTCGGTCATATCGGCGAGATCATGAACCTGTGGGTGCACTCGGCGGACAGCGGCGCGGAGTGGACCCGGGGCCTGATCGCCCGTATCGAGGGGGGCGCGTACACCTTCGCGGGCGAGGGTGACCCGTTCGTCGGGGTGCTCGCCGACGACGAGGAGAACCCCTACGCCACCGGGGTGCGCGACCCCGGGGACGACGAGTAATCAAGTTTGACGAATGCCGCAGCAGGGTTTACTTTCGCACTGCTAGTCAAGTTTGACTACAAGCGTGGTGAAGCGTGGAAGGGCGGCGGGGAACGTGACGGAAGCGATCGTCATGGACGGAGTGCACAAGCGGTACGGGGAGAAACGCGCCCTGGACGGACTGGACCTGGTCGTCGGCCGCGGCACCGTCCACGGGGTGCTCGGCCCCAACGGAGCGGGCAAGACCACCGCCGTACGGATCGTGTCGACGCTGCTGCGCCACGACGCGGGCCGGGTCACCGTGGCCGGCCTCGACGTCCGCGAGCGGGCGGGGGAGGTGCGGCGCAGGATCGGGCTGCTCGGGCAGCACGCGGCGGTGGACGAACAACTCGGCGGACGGCAGAACCTGGAGATGTTCGGGCGGCTGTACCACCTGGGCGCACGCCGTGCGGGCAGCCGGGCGGACGAGCTCCTTGAGCGGTTCGGCCTCGCGGACACCGGCCGCAAGGCCGTCAGGCAGTACAGCGGCGGCATGCGCAGGCGGCTCGACCTCGCCGCGTCGCTGATCACCGATCCGGACGTGCTGTTCCTGGACGAGCCGACGACCGGCCTCGACCCGCGCGGCCGCACCGAGGTGTGGGACGCGGTGCGGTCCCTGGTCGGCGGCGGCACCACGGTGCTGCTGACCACTCAGTATCTGGACGAGGCGGACCAGCTGGCCGACCGGATCTCGCTGATCGACCACGGCCGGGCGGTCGCCGAGGGCACCCCCGACGAGCTGAAGGCCCGCGTCGGCGGCGACCGCATCGACGTCGTCCTGCGCGACGCGTCCCGGCTGGCGGAAGCGGCCGCGCTGCTCGGCGGGGAGGACCTGACGCTCGACCCCGACCGGCGGCGGATCGGCGCACCCGCACCGGACCGGATGGCGGCCCTGACCCGGACGGTGCGGGTGCTGGACGAGGCGGGCATCGAGGCGGAGGACATCGCGGTGCGCCGCCCGACCCTGGACGAGGTGTTCCTGTCCCTGACCGGGCGGCCCGCCGAGGAGCGGCGTACGGAGAAGGCGGAGGTGGCGGCATGAGCGCGGCGACGACGGCGGCGGTCCCCGGACCGGGCGGGGCGACCTCCCGGCTCGGCTGGGCGCTGGCCGACTCCTGGACGATGACCCGCCGCGAACTGGCGCACTGGGCCCGGCAGCCCGTGGCGGTCCTCGTCAACCTGGTGTTCCCGGTGATGCTGCTCCTGATGTTCACCTATCTGGTGGGCGGCGGCCGGGGCGTGGCGGGCGATCCCACCGAGTACCTGGTCCCCGGGATGCTTGCGCTGACCATGGCCTTCGGCCTGGAGGCCACGATGCTCGCGGTCACCCAGGACCTCGGCAAGGGCGTCATCGACCGCTTCCGCTCGATGCCGATGGTCCCCGGCGCGGTGCTGGTCGGCCGCAGCGCCGCGGACATGCTCCAGTCCGTGGTCTCGCTCGCCGTGATGACCGGGGTCGGTTACGCGGTCGGCTGGCGCTGGCACAACGGGGCGGCGGCCGCGCTGGGGGCGGTGGGGCTGCTGCTCCTGCTGCGGTTCGCGATGCTGTGGGTCGGCATCCAGCTCGCCATGGTGGCGGGAAAGCCGGAGATGGTCACGGCGGTCCAGATCCTGGTCTGGCCGGTCGGCTTCCTCTCCAACGTCTTCGCCACCCCCGCGTCGATGCCGGGCTGGCTGGGCGCGGTGGTCGAGTGGAACCCCATGTCCGCGACCGCCACCGCCGTACGCGACCTGTTCGGCAATCCCGGCGGCGCGACCGGCTCCTGGGCCGCCGAGCACGCCGGGCTCCTCGCGGTGCTCTGGCCGGTGGCCATCATCTCGGTGTTCTTCCCGCTCGCCGTACGGAAGTTCGGGCGGCTCAGCCGGTAACGGCGGCCGGTGGCCCGCGTCGCCTCCGGATCCTGCGGCCGATCCATGCTGTTCTCTCACGGAATGTTGGAGTGAGTGACGGATCCACGAGCGGCAGGGACGGAGGCGCGGGCATGGCGGAGCGGCCCGAGGTGCGGTTCCGGGCCACGAGGCCGGCGTCCCGGGCCCGTAAAGCGGTCGCGTTCCTGCTGGGCGGCGCGGTGTGGGCGGCGGCGGGAGTGATCGCGGTGGTCCTGCCGGCGGTGGTCCTGCCGGGCGGGAGCCACATCGTGCGGCACCTGCTCCTGGTCACCGGGGTCTCCTGGCTCGTCTTCGGCGCTGCGCTCGCACCTGAAGCACCACTAGGGCCTGTCGCCACACTGCCGCCTGCCGCCCTCCGGGCGACGACGGCAGTGTGACGACAGGCCCTAGTGGTGGAAGGCCGTGGCGGCCTGCCGGTCATGGCTCACCGGGTGCTTCTGGGCCCGCAGTTCGGGCAGGAACAGCTTCAGGTCCTCGACCAGCAGCTCGGCCAGGTCGGAGGAGAAGCCGTTGCGGCACACCACCCGCAGCACCGACAGGTCCTGCCGGTTGGCGGGGAAGGTGTACGCGGGCACCAGCCAGCCCCGCTCCCGAAGCCGGCGTGACACGTCGAAGACGTCGTACGCGTGGACCTCGGCGGTCGTCGTGAAGGCGAACACCGGCAACTGGTCGCCCCGGGTCAGGAGCTGGAAGTCGCCGAGGTCCTCCACCGCCCGGGCGAGCCCGCAGGCCACGTCCCGGGAGGCCTGCTGGACCGCCCGGTAGCCGTCGTGCCCGAGGCGCAGGAACGTGTAGTACTGCGCGACCACCTGCGCCCCGGGCCGGGAGAAGTTCAGGGCGAACGTCGGCATGTCGCCGCCCAGGTAGTTGACCCGGAAGACCAGCTCCTCCGGCAGCTCGTCCGCCGTACGCCACAGCGCCCAGCCGACCCCCGGATAGACCAGGCCGTACTTGTGGCCCGAGGTGTTGACCGACGCCACCCTCGGCAGCCGGAAGTCCCACACCAGATCCGGGTCGAGGAACGGCGCCACCATGGCGCCGGACGCCCCGTCCACGTGGACCGGGACATCAAGTCCTGTGCGCTCCTGGAGGGCGTCCAGGGCCGCGCAGAGGTCGGCGATCGGCTCGTAGGAGCCGTCGAAGGTGGAGCCGAGGATGCCGACGACCCCGATGGTGTTCTCGTCGCAGAGCTCGGCGGCGGCCTGCGGGTCGATGTGGAAGCGCCCGCCCTCCATCGGGACCTGCCGGGCCTCCACCTCCCAGAAGTTGCAGAACTTCTCCCAGCAGACCTGCACGTTCACGCCCATCACCAGATTGGGCCGTGCCGTCGCCGGATAGCGGTCCGCGTTCCGCTTGGCCCAGCGGCGCTTCAGGGCGAGCCCCGCGAGCATGCACGCCTCGCTCGACCCGGTGGTCGAACACCCCACGGCCGCCGCCGGGTCGGGCGCGTTCCACAGGTCGGCGAGCATCGCCACACAGCGCTTCTCCAGCTCGGCGGTGCGCGGGTACTCGTCCTTGTCGATCATGTTCTTGTCCCGGCACTCGCCCATCAGGACGCCGGCCTGCGGCTCCATCCAGGTGGTGACGAACGTGGCCAGGTTGAGCCGGGAGTTGCCGTCGAGCATCAGCTCGTCGTGGACCAGCCGGTACGCCGTCAGCGGCGGCAGCGGCCCGTCGGGCAGCCGGTGCCGGGGCGGCGCGGTGTTCATCGCGGCTGTCGGGTCCGCCTCGCCGAAGAACGGGTTCAGCGCGAGCCTGCGCCGCTCGTCGGAGGGCTCGTCCTGGTCCGGGTGGGCACCGCGGTGAAGCGGCATGGTGGGAGAGCCCTTCTGTCGGCCGACGGGGTCGGTGCGCGTCCGTTTGCGAGGTCAGTTCTCGGCGGCCAGGCCCGTCTTGATCGCCCGGGTGAACTTCACGACCCGCTCGGCCTGCACGCGGACGGCGGTGAGCGTCTGCTCGCCGACCGGGAGGTCGCCCTGCCCGGCGATGTGCGAGGTGCCGTACGGGTTGCCGTCGACGAACTTCGTGGGGTCGGTGTACCCGGGGGTGACGAGGATGCCGCCGAAGTGATGGATCGTGTTGTACAGCGCGAGCAGCGTGGACTCCTGGCCGCCGTGGGCGGTGGCCGTGGAGGTGAAGCCGCTGTAGACCTTGTCGGCGAGCTGCCCCGACTGCCACAGCCCGCCGAGCGTGTCGATGAACTGCTTCAGCTGGGAGGTGATGTTCCCGAACCGGGTCGGCGAACCGAAGATCACCGCGTCCGCCCAGACCAGGTCGTCCGGCGAGACCTCGGGGATGTCCGCCGTCGCCTTGGCGTTCTCCGCCCACGCCGGGTTGGCGTCGATGGCCGCCTGCGGGGCGAGCTCCGCGACCCGGCGCAGCCGCACCTGCGCCCCGGCCCGCTCGGCGTCCTCGGCCATCGCCTTCGCGATCGTGGCGATGGTGCCGGTGGAGGAGTAGTAGACGACGGCGACGTTGACGGGCGTGGGCATGCGGGGAACCTCCGGCGAAGCGGAATCGGTACGAGGCGGCGCAAAAGCGCACGAACCAGACGATACGGAGGTTCGGTGCGTCCGGCGCGCCGGACGGGGCTTCCCCGCGTCGGACGGGGCCTCCCCGCCGGGCGGGGCCTTCCCCGTGACGGCCTACGGCTGCCGCTCGCCGCAGTGGTCTGTACGCCGCCGCTGACCGGCTCACCGCAGCGACTTCCCGTCCGCGTCCAGCTGCATCTGGGCCCGCCCCGTGACCAGCAGCCACGCGGGCAGGGTCGCCGCGCACAGCAGCGGCAGCACGGACGCGTCGCTGACCAGCACCGCCGCGGTGAACAGACTCACCCAGCCCTGCCGGGTGACGGCGAGCAGCACGCCCAGCACCGCGCAGGACACCGCGAGCGACGGCGGGACCGCGTCGACCAGTGCGTGGGCGCACAGCCCGAGCGACACCCCCGCGAAGACCGCCGGGAAGATCCGGCCGCCCCGGAAGCCGCAGGCGGCCGCGATCACGAGGGCGGCCATCTTCACGATCGCCATCCCCGCGAACTCCCCGGCCGACCACCCGTCCGGGTCCCCGGCGAGCGTCTTCACCTCGTCGAGCCCCTTGAACAGGGTGAGATGGCCGCCCAGCGCACCCAGCAGCCCCAGCACGAGACCGCCCACCGTCAGGGCGAGCACCGGATGCCGCAGCGCCGCGAAGACCCGGTGCGCCACCGGGAACGCGTACACCGCGAGCAGCCCGAGAACCGCGCCCGCCGAGGCGATCAGCAGGGCGGAGAGCAGATCGCCCCAGTGCGGTCCGGTGTACGCGGGGAGGGACAGGTCGAAGCTGGGCTCCGCGATCAGCGACATGGTCAGCGCGCCCGCCGTACCGGCCGCGAGCGGGGCGAACAGCCGGTCCCAGAACGCCCCGGGGCCCGGCTGCGAGGCCAGCGCCTCGGAGAGGATCAGCGCGGCTGCGACCGGGGTGCCGAACAGGGCCCCGATCGTCCCGGCCGCCGCGAGCGCCACCCACACCTCGCCCGGAGCGCCGGGTGCGAACCGCCGGCCGAGCCAGAAGGCCAGGGCGATGTTGGCGGCGGTGATCGGGTTCTCCGGCCCGAGGCTCACCCCGCCCGCCAGCGCCAGGGTCGTCACCACGAGCAGCCCGGGCACGACGCCGGGCCGCATCGGGGCGTCGACCAGCCCGGTGGTGGCCGGATCGGGCCCGCCGTGACCGGGTACGGCCCGCAGGACGAGCCCCACCGCGAGGCCGGTCGCGGTGAGCATCGCGACCATCCACAGGGAGCTGAACCGCCCGACCCCGAGCGCGTCGGGCAGGGACTCCCAGAGCACGTCCTGGAGCTGCTCCGCCAGCAGGCTCACCCCGAGCAGGATCAGCGCGCAGGCGACGCCGACGGCGATCGCGGGCAGAACGAGCGGCAGCAGCCGCCGGGCCGGGGTGGCCGGCGGCTGCGGGGGAGCGGGCGAGGGTGCGGGGGGTTCGGGGGCCACCGGCCCACCCTAGGGCGACGAAACGCGCATAACGCCCAAGTCGGCCCCGACGGGCACCGCGTCACGCCGTGCGGCCCGAGGGCGCCGGGTCACGCCGTGCGGCCTGGGGGCGCCGGGTCACGCCGTGCGGCCCGAGGGCGCCGGGCCACCCGTGCGGCCCGACGGGCACCGCGTCACGCCGTGCGGCCCGACCGGTGCCCGTCACGCCGTGCGACCCGGCCTGCGCGGGTCACACCGTGCGCCGTCACACCTTGCTGATCACCGCCGCCGTCCCGTACGCGCAGACCTCCGTGCCCACGTCCGCCGCCTCGGTCACGTCGAAGCGCATCATGAGGACCGCGTTGGCGCCCCGGGCCCGCGCCTGCTCCACGAGCCGCTCCATCGCCTGGTTACGGGTCTCGACCAGTGTCTTGGTCAGCCCCCTCAGCTCGCCGCCGATCATCGACTTCAGCCCGGCCCCGATCTGGCTGCCGAGGTGACGGGACCGTACGGTCAGCCCGAAGACCTCGCCGATGACCTGGGTCACCTGGTAGCCGGGTACGTCGTTCGTGGTGACGACCAGCACGTCCGCCTGTGCCGTCTGACCGCCGCCGAATTCCTCAATGCCCATGGTGGTGGCACCTCCTGTGATCAGCTTCGGGCCGGTTCGTAGGATGCGCATTCCCGCTGTACGCCACTGGAACCACGGGCACGCATCGGGCGTTGATAGCTTGGGGCGGCCACAGAGCCGCCATCGCACCCCTCATCCTGGAGCCCGGACCCTTGAATACGCTTGCGCTCGGACCGAGCTGGCTGGACCCGGACTATCTGCTCAACACGTTCGGGCTCCCCGGCCTGCTCCTCATCGTCTTCGCCGAGTCCGGCCTCCTGATCGGGTTCTTCCTGCCCGGCGACTCGCTGCTGTTCACCACGGGTCTGCTGGTGACCACGGGACAGCTGAAGTACCCGCTCTGGCTCGTCTGCACGCTGATCGCGGTGGCCGCGATCGTCGGCGACCAGGTGGGCTATCTCTTCGGCCGCAAGGTCGGCCCCGCCCTCTTCAAGCGCCCCGACTCCCGTCTCTTCAAGCAGGAGAACGTGGAGAAGGCCCACGAGTTCTTCGAGAAGCACGGCCCGAAGTCCCTGGTCCTGGCCCGCTTCGTGCCCATCGTGCGTACCTTCACGCCGATCATCGCGGGCGTCAGCCGGATGAACTACCGCTCCTTCATCACGTACAACATCGTCGGCGCGATCCTCTGGGGCGTCGGCGTCACCGTGCTCGGAGCCCTCCTCGGCAAGATCGACTTCGTGCACGAGCACATCGAGATGATCCTCATCCTGATCGTGCTCATCTCCGTCGTGCCGATCGTGATCGAGGTGCTGCGGGCCCGCAGTCAGGGCAGGAAGGCAGCCGTGGCCGAGGCGGGCGACGGCTCCGGCCGCCCCCCGGGCGGCAACGGCCCCTCCTCCGGCCAGCGCGGCCGACACGCCAAGCGCTGACTCCACTCCGTACGCGAGCAGGACAACGCCCCACCCCGGAAGTTCCGCGGGGTGGGGCGTTGTCGTCCGTACGACGGGTGTCCCGGGCGTGGGATCAGAACCCCCTGGTCCGCTTCGCCGCCCGGCGGCTCGCCCCGCCGATCGCGCCCGGCACCCCCATGAACAGCCGCGAGATCTCGCTCCCCAGGTTCACCCCGATCGCGATGGCCAGCGCCGTCGCGACCGCCGTCGACAGCGAGGCGAGCCCGGTGTCCAGCTCGTTCTGGGCCACGCCCAGCAGACCGAAGTACGTCGCCGAACCGGGCAGCAGGGGCCCGATCGCCGCCGTGATGTACGGCAGTGAGGAGTGGAACCGGTAGCGCGAGAAGAGCTGGCCGAACAGGCCCACCAGGCCGGCCGCCACCGCTGTCGCCGCGACCGGCGAGATGCCTCCGGTCCGGGCCAGTGCCCCGAAGATGATCCACGCGACACCGCCGTTCAGGGTGACCGCCAGCACGGTCGACCGCTCCTGCTGGAGCAGGACGGCGAAGGCCAGACTCAGCCCCATCGACGCCAGGATCTGCACCACCGGCTCGTCGTACGGCGTGAACCGGGCCTCGGGATTGAGCTGCGCCCCCAGCTGGAGCCCCAGATACAGGACGATCAGCACACCCGCGACGATCCCGATGAAGAAGTACATGACTTCGAGCAGCCGGGCCGAGGCGGTGATGTAGTAACCGGTCAGTCCGTCCTGCACCCCCGCCACCAGCGCCCGCCCCGGCAGCAGTGCGAACAGCCCACCGGTGATCACCGCGGACGGGCGGATGTCCGTCGAATGGGTCAGCGTCAGCGCCACCCCCATCGCGGCGGGCGGCATCGCGGCCACCGTGAACTGGTAGAACTCAGGCAGCCCGCGCCCGGCACACAGCCACGCCAGCCGGTCGCCGAGCATCGCGCCCGCCGCCGCCACGACGAACACCAGGAACCCACCGCCGACCAGCACGGAGGCCGAACCGGCCAGCAGCCCGGCGGCCGCCGTCAGCACCCAGCCCGAGTACGGGTGACGGTTACGGCGGATCTCCGCGAGCCGCCGGTAGGCCTCCTCCAGCGACACCTCGGTGTCCGTGCTGGTGATGTCGTCGACCAGCCGGAACACCGCCGCCAGACGGGTGTAGTCGGTGCCCCGGCGGCGTACGGTACGGCTCGCCGTCACCGGGTCGTCGACCAGCGACGGCTGGTGCGAGATGGACAGCAGAGTGAACGTCACCGTCGGCTCGCTGCGGTCCAGGCCGTAGGACCGGGTCACCGCGAACATCGCCGCCTCGACGTCCTCGGCGCCCTCGCCGCCCGCCAGCAGCAGCTCCCCGATACGCAGCGTCAGGTCGAGCACGCGCGGCACGGCCGGACCCGTGTCGTCGTCGGTGCGCTGGATCGACTCGGCCGCCGGACGCTCGGTCACCGGCATCCGCAGCATCGTGCGCATCCGGTCCTGCCAGGGCGCCTCCTTGGTCAGCTTGACCATCGGAATGCCCTGCGCCGGGGTGAAAGCGGGCGGCGACTGCGGGGCCCTGTACGTGCTCGGCGGGGTGAAAGCGGAACTCAGCGTGTCGGAGTTCGAACCGCCCCCGGAACCCCCGCCCGAGCCGGCCGGACCGTGCGGCTCCGGCTGCACCCCGGTCGGGATCGCGAACTCCGACGTCGGATGGTCCTCCTCGGGCGGCGACACCGGATGCATCGTCCCGGCGGGCGGAGCGAAAGCGCTCCGCGCCTCGTCGGACTGGGGCTTCTGGTCCTCAGGACCGCCCGATTCCGCCACCACTCGACCTCGTTCCTGCTCGACTGCACGTCACTGGGGGTCACCCCGCCGCACGTGTGCCCAGTATGGCCACCGCCATGGGCCCCGCACGCGCGGAAGTGCGGACAGCGAAACGGGCGGCACACCCGCGAAGGTGTACCGCCCGTTCGAAGACGGCCGTCCGGCCCACAAACGGAACCGGAAGAGGGACGTCAGTGCGCGCCGCCCTGCGCCTCAAGACGCTTGTAGGAGGCCTCGATCTCGGCCTCCGCCTCGGCGCGGCCGACCCAGTCGGCGCCCTCGACGGACTTGCCCGGCTCCAGGTCCTTGTAGACCTCGAAGAAGTGCTGGATCTCCAGGCGGTCGAACTCCGACACGTGGTGGATGTCGCGCAGGTGCTCCACGCGCGGGTCGGACGCCGGGACGCAGAGCAGCTTGTCGTCGCCGCCCGCCTCGTCGGTCATCCGGAACATGCCGATGGCGCGGCACTTGATGAGGCAACCGGGGAAGGTCGGCTCGTCCAGGATGACCAGCGCGTCCAGCGGGTCGCCGTCCTCGCCGAGGGTGTTCTCGACGAAGCCGTAGTCGGCCGGGTAGCTGGTCGAGGTGAAGAGTCGACGGTCCAGGCGGATCCGACCGGTCTCGTGGTCCACCTCGTACTTGTTCCGCGAACCCTTCGGGATCTCGATGGTGACGTCGAACTCCACGGGTGGCTCCTCCATGATCAACACATACGACTGGTGATTAAGTGTCCCCCACGCAGAAGTGTGCTCGCGAAAGGGGCTGGTCAGCGGTGGCCGAGCAGGTGGAAGAACCGTCGATGCGCCCCTCGGACCCGTGGGGCGGGCCGAAGATCCTGACGAAGAAGCGCAACGGGGCGTACACCTGGCAGGTGATCGCAGGCTCCGCAACGCTCGGCCTGGTCGTCGCAACCGGCGCCGTCCTCGCCGCCGGCCCCTGGGACAACGGTCAGCGTAAGGCCGAGCG
>NZ_QWFA01000289.1 GCF_003501885.1 Streptomyces globisporus | reverse complement strand
AACCACGCCTCCGACCTCTGGCGCTACTTCACGATCTACCTCCGCCGCGAGATCGCCAAGCGAGCGGGACTCACCCAGAAAGCCGCCCGCGAACAGTCCAAGGTGTCTTTCGGGAAGGTCGCGGAGTACCAGAAGCGCGGGGCCGTGCACTTCCACGCGGTGATCCGCTTCGACGGACCCGAGGGGCCGGACACCTCGCCCCCGGCCTGGGCCACCCTCGACCTGCTGGACGACGCGATCCGTGCCGCCGCCGCCCGGGTCGAAGTGGTTGTGCCGGCCAACCCGGAAGCCGGGGTCAACGACGGTTGGACGTTGCGGTGGGGCACGCAGCTCGACGTGCAGCCCATCGGCGCGTTCGGCAACGGCGAAGACCTTACCGAACAGGCCGNGAAACGGCCACACCCCCGGCGAATCCTGGCTCGCCGCCAACATCCACCGCGACATCCAACACAACCGCGAAACCGCCCGCGAAGTGCGACTGGGAGGGATGCTCGATGAGTTCGTCGACTAGTTCACGGTCCCGGCAGCGGGAGACGAAGCCGGACGTGATGTCAACGGACGAATGGTTGCGGCTTCATCTGCGTCGGGCCCCGGCTCGGGACGAAGAATGGGTGCGCCGCGCGCTTCTGCTCCAGGGGCGTTCCGTATCTGTTACCGCCACACCGGTTCGATGAGGCTGGGGTCAAAGACGCGTTTCCCTCTGCCTGCTGGGCTGATCATCACGGCTGAGAGGCTATGCAGAATAATCTCCTGCTGGCGCTCAATGGGAAGATCAAAGAACTCTTCCATGGTTAGATCTTTGGTCCCAGCCTGGGCTTCGGCCTGCTTCTTCTCTTTGTAGAACCGGGTTCGCGAAAGCTTCAACTCGTCTCGTTCTCGTTCTTTTGCGGGCAGCATTTGGAGGAGCGTAGAAACGGAGATCTGTTTAGCCTTTTCGGCCTCGATCAGCTGAGTGATCTCCTGAGAGACGAGTTCCAGCTGGTGTTCCTGCGGCCACTTCTGTTCCCCGGGTGTCGCCGCCGTGGCTGCGCGCTCGCTTTGCTCCTCAAGGACGAGTTGCACAATGAGCCGATCTACCGGCTCACCGATGCGCCCAACCTTGCCGCATCCCCCATTGACTACTGAGCACTGGTACTTGTATCTAGATGCTTTCGATTCAGGTTTCCACTTGTGGTTTGTCTGGCCTCGGATCTTTGTTTTGCAAAGAGAGCATCGGGCGATTCCGGAGAGCAGATACTTTCGGGCTCGATTTTTGTTGGGGTAGTCCAGTTTGCGTTCCGCTACGACGGCACACACGGCTTCCCACTCTTCGAGTGTGTTGATGCATTCCCACTCGCCCGAGACGGGCTTGCCGTCTTCCCCGTATAGAATCTCGCCGTGATAAGTCCGGTACCCAACAAGTCGGGGATTGGTGAGAATGTGTTCCACGTGATGATGTGCCATGCGTTTTGTCCCTGCGCGTGGATTTCCCAATCCCTCCTCCCACCACCGCTGTCGAATGGTCCCGATACGCACGCCGGCCAAAATCTCCCGTTGGGCCTGACGAATCGCTTGAGCTGCCTTCGGGTCCACTTGGTTACGCGCGTCTCTGCGCCATCCGTACGGCGCTGGCCCGCCGCTGTCCTTGCCCTGTTGAGCTAGCTCCAGGTGCTTTCGCCGGATGCGCCGTGATGCGTCGTGAGACGACTTGTTGGCGAAGGCGACCATGATGCGCGCCATGGTCCGCCCGTCCGGCGTCGCGATGTTGATGTCGTTCGTGACGGTAGCGAAGGACAACCGGGCCCGTTCGTCAAAGATCTCGATCAAACGTTCCAGGTCGCGTGGTTGCCGGGCGAGGCGGTCAAGGTCGTAGGCGACGATGCCGTCAATGAGGCCCGCGCGAAGGTCCTTCAACATCAGCTCGAACTCGTCGCGGACCACGTTTCTCTTGAACGCGGACACGTCGTTGTCCTCGTAAACCTTCACGGCCTGCCATGACCTGAGGTCGGCAAGGCGCTCACAGTCCTGTCTCTGGCGTGCCACGCCCAAGGCGTCGCCCTCGTCGTCCCGAGAGATTCGGGTGTAGATCCCCACCTTGCGAGCCACGATGAGCGGGCCTCCCCCTGCGTCTCAGAGCGAGGTTCAGGCTACTACGGTCATACAGTCAAGTCAGCTTGGTCGGTCGAGAAGCCCGTCGTTCGGCGGGACGGGCAGGTCCTCGACGCGTAGGGCCTGTCGAGGCAAGACCTGTGCGGAAGGCCCCGGAGCGCGAAAGTGCTCCGGGGCCTTCCGCGTCACTCGCTCAGATCGTGCCCAGCTTGATGATCGACAGCAGTGCGATCAGCTGGATCGCCGACGCTCCCAGCGCCTTCGGCCACGGCAGGTCGTGCGACTTGCTCACCATCGACGTGAACAGCGCGCCCGCCGCCAGCCAGGTCAGCCAGCCCACGATCTGGACCAGGGAGTTCTCGCCGCCCAGGAAGAGGGCGATGAGCAGGCGCGGGGCGTCCGTCATCGACATGATCAGCATCGACAGGCCCACCGTCGGCTGCCACGAGCCCGTGCCGCCGAGCTGGCGGGCCAGGGTGTGGGTCACCGCGCCGAGGACCAGGCCGCCGATGACGAAGCCGACACCGGTGAACAGGACGTACGGGATGGCCGTCGAGATCGTCGCGTTGATCGCTTCTTCGCGCGCCTGGTCGAAGCCGAAGAGCGCGAGCAGGCCGTAGAGGAACGTGACGACCAGTGCCGGGCCCCAGACCGGGTAGTCCCGCATCTGCCAGAACGTCGGGCCCGGGCGCATCACGATGCCGCTCAGCAGCTCCTTCCAGCGCAGCCGCGGGCCCGCCGGCTGGGCGGGGGCGGAACCGGCGCGGTAGGTGTTGCCGTCGCCGTACGGGTCCTCGTCGACGCGGAACGCCTGCGTGTGGCCCGGATTGTTGGCGTACGGGTCGTGGGGCGCGGGGTCCGTGTACGGGTCGCCGAAGTACTCCGGCTCGCCGTGGCCCCCGTGTCCGCCGCCATGGCCGTGGCCGTGATGGCCGCCTTGCCCGTGTCCGCCCTGTCCCTGGCCCTGGTAGCCGCCCGCGCCGTACTGGGCTCCGTACGGCGGTGGCGCCGCGCCGTTGCCGGGGCCTCCTGCCGTCGGCCAGGGCTGAGCACCGTACGGCGGCTGTGGTGCCTGCCCTCCGTACGGCTGCTGCCGCTGCTGCTGCGGTTGTTGCGGGGTGCGGTTGTCCCGGCCGCGTCCGATCCTGAATCCAGCCACCCGTCGAACGTACCTGGTCCCCGGGGGTGGCGAGCGGGGGCCGGGGGAACCCGGGCGCCTTTGCGGCCGAGCTGTGACATCCCCTAGGGGCCGCACCCCGGGCCCCCGGAGGGGGAGTTCAGGGGAGGAACAGCGCCGTGGAGAAGGTGACGAGGGGCTCGTCCGTGGTACCCGCGGGGTAGAGCGCGATCAGGTCCTGCCGCTCGCCCCGGTACGTCCGCACCACCGTGTCCGGCTTCTTGTCGCCGTCGTAGTCGCCGTGGTTGAGGAGCGTGGTGCGGGTGGTGCCCGTCGTCTTCAGCGGTGCGGTGGGGAGGTCCTCCGCGGCGAACGCGTACGCGCTGCCGGGACCCGCGGGGCCCTTCGCGGAACCAAGGAGGAGGGTGCCCTTGCCCGCCTGGCCGGGGGCGTGCGGGCGGGCGGCGGCGACGAGGTCGTCGTAACCGTCGCCGTCGGTGTCGGGCCGGGGCTCGGGGGCGTAGAGGTACGGGCCGCCGTCGGGCAGCAGCTCCGCGCTGCGCGGGGCCCCGGTGCGGGTGAAGGGGCCGTGCAGGAAGGTGACCTGGCCGCCGCTGGCGGTGACCGCGAGGTCGGCCTTCCGGTCGCCGTCGAAGTCGCCGCAGACCGGCTGCTCGGGCCACTCGTTGCCGAACCGGGCCTGCTGCGGGATGCGTACGGTGACCGCCTTGCCCGTCAGGCCCTGCGGGGAGCCGAAGAGGATCTGGAGCGGTACGGGCGGGGCGCCGATGCCGTTGTACGGGGGGTCGGTGGAGACGATCAGGTCGGTGAAGCCGTCCCGGTCCAGGTCGCAGGCCGACTCGGCGTCGAAGGCCGCGGGCAGGGTGTCGCCGGACTTCGCCGCGTTCGCCCGGGCGCTCAGCAGTTGCCGGGCGGCGGGGTCCAGGGGGCGGTCGCGGTCCTCGGAGCCGTACACGATGCCGATGCCCGCGTCGTCGCCGTGGCTGTCCTCGGGGGCCTTCACCAGGTCGTTGACGACCAGGTCGCGGTGGCCGTCGCCGTTGAAGTCGTACGGGACACGGCTGCCGGTGCCGCGGGGGACGGGGGCGCTCGCCGGCTCCGCCTGGGTCCGCGCCTGCGCCGGGGGCGGGGTGTCGCCGTTCTTTCCGTCGGACGCGGCGGACGGGCCCGAACAGGCCGTGAGCGCCAGCAGCAGGGCCGTACAGCCCACGGCGAGGGAGGCCGTCACCCGGCTGGTGACCGATGCCTGCGGATGCTCGGTGCGGGTGCGTGGGCGCACGGGGGCCTCGTTCGTCGTTCGTGAACCGGTGGTCCCGTCGGCCGCCGGCGCGTGGGGTGTGTTCCGGGAGCCCTGGTGGGCTTCTCCGGGGCACATGATGCTCCAGTTACGTCGTCGCGTACATGTCCGAGTTCACAGTTCCTCTGCGGCGGTCGTCACGTCGGCCCCGGCCGTCCGGGCCCGGACACGAAGAAGCGGCCGGTCCTGCCCCCGAGGCAGGTCCGGCCGCTTCTTCGCGCTGATGCGTTACGTCACTTTGCCGGTTCCGGCTCCGGTGCGTCCACCTGCTCCGGCTCGCCGGTCGGGTCGGCGGGCGTCTTCACGGACTCCAGGAGGAGCTGCGAGACGTCCACGACCTGGATGGACTCCTTGGCCTGGCCGTCGTTCTTCTTGCCGTTGACCGAGTCGGTCAGCATGACGAGGCAGAACGGGCAGGCGGTGGAGACGATGTCCGGGTTGAGGGCGAGGGCCTCGTCGACGCGCTCGGTGTTGATGCGCTTGCCGATCCGCTCCTCCATCCACATCCGGGCGCCGCCGGCGCCGCAGCAGAAGCCGCGCTCCTTGTGGCGGTGCATCTCCTCGTTCCGCAGGCCCGGGACCTTCGCGATGATCTCGCGCGGCGGGGTGTAGATCTTGTTGTGCCGGCCCAGGTAGCACGGGTCGTGGTACGTGATGAGGCCCTCGACCGGGGTCACCGGGATCAGCTTGCCCTCGTCGATGAGGTGCTGGAGCAGCTGGGTGTGGTGGATGACCTCGTACTCGCCGCCGAGCTGCGGGTACTCGTTCGCGATCGTGTTGAAGCAGTGCGGGCAGGTCGCGACGATCTTCTTCGACGACTTGGGCTTCTTCGTCGTCTCGTCCTCATCGTCCTCGCCGTACGCCATGTTCAGCATGGCCACGTTCTCCTGGCCGAGCTGCTGGAACAGCGGCTCGTTGCCCAGGCGGCGGGCGGAGTCACCGGTGCACTTCTCGTCGCCGCCCATGATCGCGAACTTGACGCCCGCCATGTGCAGCAGCTCCGCGAAGGCCTTGGTGGTCTTCTTGGCCCGGTCCTCCAGGGCGCCCGCGCAGCCGACCCAGTACAGGTAGTCGACCTCGGTGAGGTCCTCGACGTCCTTGCCGACGATCGGGACCTCGAAGTCGACCTCCTTGGTCCACTCGACGCGCGCCTTCTTGGCGAGGCCCCAGGGGTTGCCCTTCTTCTCCAGGTTCTTGAGCATCGTGCCCGCCTCGGACGGGAACGCGGACTCGATCATCACCTGGTAGCGGCGCATGTCGACGATGTGGTCGATGTGCTCGATGTCGACCGGGCACTGCTCGACGCAGGCGCCGCAGGTGGTGCAGGACCACAGGACGTCCGGGTCGATGACGCCGTTCTCCTCGGCGGTGCCGATCAGCGGGCGCTCGGCCTCGGCGAGGGCGGCCGCGGGCACGTCCTTGAGCTGCTCCTCGGAGGCCTTCTCCTCGCCCTCCATGGTCTTGCCGCCGCCGGCCAGCAGGTACGGGGCCTTGGCGTGCGCGTGGTCGCGCAGCGACATGATCAGGAGCTTCGGCGAGAGGGGCTTGCCGGTGTTCCAGGCGGGGCACTGCGACTGGCAGCGGCCGCACTCGGTGCAGGTGGAGAAGTCGAGGATGCCCTTCCAGGAGAACTGCTCGACCTGGGAGACACCGAAGACCGCGTCCTCGGCCGGGTCGTCCCAGTCGATCTCCTTGCCGGCCGTCGTCATCGGCTGGAGCGCGCCGAGCGCGACGTCGCCGTCGGCGTTCCGCTTGAACCAGATGTTCGGGAAGCCGAGGAAGCGGTGCCAGGCGACACCCATGTTGGTGTTCAGGCCGACGGTGATCGCCCAGATCATCGTCGTACCGAGCTTGATCATCGCGAACAGGTAGACCAGGTTCTGCAGCGTTTCGGTGCTCAGCCCCTCGAAGGCCAGGACCAGGGGGTACGAGGCGAAGTACGCGGGGCCGTAGCCGTCCACGTGGTGGAGCGCGCCCTCCAGACCGCGGAGCACCATGATCGCGGCGCCGATGATCAGGATGATCGCCTCGACGAAGTACGCCTGGCCCATCTTCGAGCCGGTGAACCGCGACTTGCGGCCCGCCCGCGAGGGCAGGTTCAGCTGGCGGATCGCGATCAGGACGAGGATGCCGAGGGTCGTGCCGAGCGCGATGAACTCGATGTACACCTCGTACGGCAGGAAGGTGCCGATGTACGGCAGCACCCAGTCGGCCTTGAACAGCTGGCCGTACGCCGTGACGATCGTCAGGCCCAGGGTCAGGAAGCCGACCGCGACGAACCAGTGGGCGACGCCCACGATTCCCCAGCGGTTCATGCGGGTATGGCCGACGAACTCCTTGATCAAGGTGATCGTCCGCTGCTTGGGGTCGTCGGTGCGGCTGCCTGCCGGTACCGCCTGTCCGAGGCGGACGAAGCGGTAGATCTGCGCGACGGCTCGGGCGACGAGCGCAACGCCGACGACCGTCAGCACCAGCGACACGATGATCGCGGCGAGTTGCATGAGTGGGGCTCCTCGGGCCTGCGAGAGCGGGATCCAGTTGGTTACGTGATACTGCCCGCTACTACTAAGCAGTAACTTAATTAGTCTGTGCTGACACTATCCACTTAGTCCACCCTCCTGCAGGCGGGCGGGCGGTGATCTGCGTCGCTCAGGTGTGCCTTGGTTCGGCGGGCCGTCCGGAGCCGGTCCCGCAGGGGGCTGCGGGCGGCTTCGGCGAGGATCGCCAGGTCGAGCACCACTCCATGGTGCTCTGCGTAGTGCTGGTCCAGCAGGGCGGGGTCGTCCCACGGCATGCCCGAGCGGGCGCGCACCTGCGCCAGGCCGGTCAGACCCGGCCGCAGCTCCTGCCGCCACCGCCGGGCGCCGGGGCCGGTGGCCCGGGGGTCGCCGGGGGCCAGCGGCCCCGGCGCCCGGCGGTGGCGGCAGGAGC
>NZ_QWFA01000288.1 GCF_003501885.1 Streptomyces globisporus | reverse complement strand
CCCTTCACCCCCGCATCCGCCGCAGCCACGGCCCGCAGGGCCACCGCCACCCCGTCCGGCGTCCACCCCCGCATCTGCTGCCGCACCCGGTCGATCTTCCACGGCGGCATCCCCAGCTCCCGGGCGAGATCAGCCGGCCGCCCGCCCCTCGCGGAGGACAGCTTCCCGATCGCCCGCACCCCCTGCGCCAGCGCACTGGTGATCAGCACGGGGGGAACCCCGGTCGACAACGACCACCGCAGCGCCTCCAGCGCCTCCGCCGCCCGCCCCTCGACCGCCCGGTCGGCGACGGTGAACGACGACGCCTCGGCCCGCCCGGTGTAGTAGCGCCCGACGACCGCCTCGTCGATCGTGCCCTCGACGTCCGCGATCAGCTGGGACACCGCACTGGCCAGCTCCCGCAGATCGCTGCCGATGGAGTCGACCAGCGCCTGGCACGCCTCCGGCGTCGCGGACCGCCCGTGGGTCCGGAACTCCGACCGTACGAACGAGAGCCGCTCGGCCGGCTTGGTGGTCTTCGGGCAGGCGACCTCCCGCGCCCCCGCCTTGCGCGCGGCGTCCAGCAGCCCCTTGCCCTTGGCCCCGCCCGCGTGCAGCAGGACGAGCGTGATCTCCTCGACCGGCGCGCCGAGATACGCCTTGACGTCCTTGGCCGAGTCGGCCGAGAGGTCCTGCGCGTTGCGCACGATCACGACCTTGCGCTCGGCGAAGAGCGAAGGGCTGGTGAGCTCGGCGAGCGTGCCCGGCTGCAACTGGTCGGACGTCAGATCGCGTACGTCCGTGTCGGCGTCGGCAGCCCGCGCGGCCGCCACCACCTGCTGCACCGCACGGTCCAGGAGAAGGTCCTCCTGGCCCACGGCGAGGGTGACGGGGGTGAGCGGATCGTCGCTGGAATTCTTCCTGGTGGCCATCGCGATCCAGCATCCCACGCCCCACTGACAGCCAAGGACGGCCCAGGCGGCCCAGGGCACGGGCCACGGCCCCCGTACCGGAGAATGTCCGGGTGAGCGATGTGAGACATGTACTGGTGCTGCCCGACCGCGACGCCGCCGAGGAGGTGGCCGAGGGACTGGCGGACCGCTTCGGGGTCGCCGAGGAGCCCCAGCTCGTACGGGACGCGCTGGCCGGCGAGGACGACGCCGAGGACGCCCAGTGGCTGGTGGTCGTGGAGGACGCGACCGGCCGCCTGGACCCGGCCGCGCTCGACGAGTTCGCCGCCGAGTACGAAGGCTGGCTGGAGAAGCCGTAGCCGCTCCGACGCCCCCTCGCCCGGCCGGTTCAGCCCCGGGGCACGATCTGGATGTCCAGGTCGATGCTGATGCTGGGCCCCACCACCGCGATCCCGCGCGCCAGCATCGTCTGCCAGGTGAGGGTGAAGTCCTCGCGGTGCAGTTCGGTGGTGGCCCGGCAGGCGGCCCGCGTCTCGCCCTCCAGCCCGTTGCCGAGACCGAGGTACTGGGTGTCCAGCGTCACCGTGCGGCTGACTCCGTGCAGGGTCAGCGCACCGGTGACACCCCACCGGTTGCCGCCCCGGTGGACGAAGCGCTCGCTGTAGAACTCCAGCGTCGGATAGCGGCCGACGTCGAGGAAGTCGCCCGAGCGCAGGTGGTCGTCGCGCATCTGCACATTGGTGTCGATCGACGCCGCGTCGATGATCACGTGCATGGCGGAGTCCTCCATGCGGTCGGCGATCCTGACCGCCCCGGCGAAGGTGTTGAACCTGCCGTGGATGCGCGCCAGCCCGATGTGCCGGGCCGTGAAGCCGATCTGCGAGTGGTTCGGCTCGATGTCCCAGTCGCCGGGGTCGGGCAGCTGCGGGGGCTGCGCCACCTGGAGGGTCACATCGCCCAGCGTGGCGTGCGCCCCCTCGGTCACCGTCGCCGCCCCGTGGAACGGGGTGAACCCCTCGGCCTTGACCGCCAGCCGGTAGTCACCGGCCGGGACCGTGGCGAGCAGGCTGCCGAAGGGGTCCGTCTCACCGGCGGTGACCTTGCGCCCGACGCTGTCGGTCAGGACGAACTCGGCCTGCTGAACCGGTTCGTTGACCGGGTCCAGCACCCGACAGCTGAGCACGCCCGCGGTACGGGGCACCTGGACTCCGGCGAGCGCCCCACCGCGCCCACCCGCCTGGCCTCTGTTTCCCAGCCAACGGCCGAACATCTCTTACGTACCCCCAGGGGCGCTTCGCACTTCGGGCCCCTGACAGTTGGACGTCTTCGTCGGATCAGCGGCCCGCCGACGAGCATGCATTCGATCACCGATGCGGCGTTCGAGGCAAACGGAGGGCCTCGGAAGGAGTTGTACGGAGGTGTTACCGAAGGTCCGAATTAGGAGCGTCCTAGGACTCCTGCCCGAGGCCCCTGGCCCGAGGCGCGGAGCGGTGGTCGCCCTCTAGCGTGTCGATCATGACCGAGTACGAGCCCCCGCGCAGCCGGGAACAGCGCAAGCAGGACGTCCTGGACCGCCTGCGGCAGGACGAGGACGCATGGGTGGCGACGGCGTCCCCGGACGGTGTTCCCACCCTGGTGCCGCTGTCGTTCCTCTGGGAGGACGACACCGGCACGCTGGTGATGGCCACCCGGCGGACCAACCCGACGGCCGTGAACGTGACTCCCCACGGGCTGATCCGGGTCACCGTGGGCCACACCCGGGACGTGGTGCTGATCGAGGGCGAGGCGCGGATCGTGGAGGCGGCGGACCTTCCCACCGTGACGAGGGATGCCTTCGCCACCAAACTCCGGGGCTGGAGCCCGCGCGACCCCCGCTGGGTGTTTCTGCGCATCACCCCGCACACCGTGCGCGCCTGGCGCGAGGAGAACGAACTCGCCGACCGCGACCTGATGCACTCGGGCACCTGGCTGCCCTGACTCGCGCGCGCCGGTCTCGGGGGGGCCGCCCGTGTCTCCCTCTGTCCGGCCTCGGGGGGGGCGGGGCAAGCAGATCCACCAGGACGCGGGCGGCGAGCAGCGCACGGCCTGATGCGCACAGCCAGGCGGGCCCGGTTCTCGCGATGTCACGACCGGCCCACCGCCCGCAGCTCCTTCCCCGCGCCCGCCACCGCGATCGGGCCGTCGGTGTCGGTGCGCAGGACCCTGGCCCCCGCCGCCTCGAGAGCGGCCACCGTACGGGGCGAGGGATGGCCGTACGGGTTGTCCGCACCGCAGGAGATGAGCGCCAGCCTCGGCCGTAGGCTGTGGAGCAGCCCGGCGTCCTGGAAGGCCGAGCCGTGGTGGGCCACCTTGAGGACGTCCACCGGGCCCGGTGCCTCCCGCCCGCGCAGCAACTCCCGCTGGGCCGGGGGTTCGAGGTCCCCGAGGAGCAGTAGCGTCAGCCCTCCGGCCGCCCGTACCCGCAGGGTGACGCTGGAGTCGTTCGCCTCCCGCACCGCCGTCTCCCCCGCTCCCCCGGGCCCGGGGCGGGGCCAGAGAACCCGCCACTCGACGGGGCCCGACCGGCGGTGCTCACCGGTCACGGCCCGCACCGTGGGAACCCGTGCCGCGGCCGCCGTCCTCCGCACGAACGCGGCCTGTTCGGGCGGCTCTTCGAGGCTCGTCGTCTGGATCGCGCCCACCGCCCTGCCCCGGAGCACTCCCGGCAGCCCGCGCACATGGTCGGCGTGGAAGTGGGTGAGGACCACGAGCGGGACCCGGGTCACCGCCAGATCGCGCAGGCACCGGTCGACCGCCCCGGGATCGGGTCCGGTGTCGACGACCACCCCCGTGCCGTCCCCCGCCGCGAGGACCATCGCATCGCCCTGCCCCACGTCGCAGAGCGCGAACGACCAGTCGGGCGGCGGCCATCCGGTCATGATCCGGGTCAGGGGAACCGGCCGCAGCACCGCCAGCACCAGAAGCAGCCCGGCGGCACCGCAGATCCAGGGGTGACGGGCCAGCCTCGGGGCCAGAAGCACGGCCAGCACCGTGAGTCCGGCCAGCAGCGCAGCGCCGGACCACCCACCGGGCCACTGCGCCTCGGCCCCGGGAAGGCCCGCCCCCGTCCGGGCGACGGTCGCGATCCACCCGACCGGCCAGCTCGCGACCCACGCCAGCAGCTCGGCCACCGGCGGGGCGACCGGGGCGACGGCTAGAGCCGCGAACCCGAGCACCGTCGCCGGTGCGACCGCGAACTCCGCCAGCAGATTGCACGGGACCGCCACCAGGCTGACCCGCGAGGCCAGGACCACCACCACGGGCGCGCACACGGCCTGCGCGGCCGCCGCGGCGGCCAGAACCTCGGCCAGCCTGCCCGGCACCCGTCGTGCCCGCAGTGCGGCGCTCCACCGCGGCGCCAGCGTCAGCAGCGCACCGGTGGCCAGGACCGACAGCAAAAATCCGTAACTCCGGGCGAGCCACGGGTCGTAGAGCACCAGGAGGACGACAGCGGCCGCCAGGGCCGGGATCAGGGATCTCCGGCGGCCCGTCCCGATCGCGAGGAGGGTGATCAGCCCGCAGGCCGCCGCACGGAGCACGCTCGGTTCCGGGCGGCACACGACGATGAACGCGAGGGTCAGCACACCGCCGATCACCGCGGTCCCGCGCAGGGAGAGTCCCAGCAGGGGTGCGAGGCCGCGCCGTTCCGCGCTCGACGCCGATCCCGGCGGCCCGACGAGGAGGAAGAGCAGAATGGATAAATTGGCTCCGGAAACACTGAGCAAGTGCGTCAGGTCCGTCGCCTTGAAGGCATCGTGGAGTTCGGGCGGGACCCTGGAGGTGTCGCCGACCACCAGCCCCGGCAACAGCGCACGCGCATCCGCGTCCAGACCGTCCGTCGCCTCCCGCAGCCCGGCGCGCAGGTCTCCCGCCGCACGCTGGATCCCCGTCGGAGGCCCGGTGATCCGAGGCTCCCCCGCGTCGTCCACCCGCAGGACCGCGGCGAGGCGTTCGCCGTCGTGTGCGGGTGGCGAGAGCCTGCCGGCGAGCCGGAGCCGGGTGGACGGGAGCAAGCGCTGCCAGTCCGCCCGGTGGTCCCCCGCCGCGACCATGAGCAGCACCGGTGTCCGTACCCGGGTGGCCGGCCCGTCCGGCGTTCGCACCTCCATGACCTCGGCATCGATCAGGAGAAGGGCCGGGGCGCTGTGGTTGCCGCGTACCGCCGGTCGGGTCGTCCGGGGATCCGAGGTCACCCGCACCTCGGCCTCGACCCGCGCGTACTCGCGGGCCAGCCCGGGCACGGGCCCGCGCCACACATCGGCCCCGTGAAGCCCGGCCACGGCCGCGCCGGCTGCCGCGCAGAGCAATACAGCTCCGCCAGCAGCAAGCACCCGCGCCCGCCCGGCGGCTCTCCCGGCCCGGGAGGCGCCGTCGGCACTCCCAGCCCGGAGCCCCGCGTCGGTCCGCCCGCCCCCGGACTCTCCTGCCCCCTTCCCGTCCCCGGGCTCTCCGTCGGCACTCCCG
>NZ_QWFA01000287.1 GCF_003501885.1 Streptomyces globisporus | reverse complement strand
CCGGAGGCGTTGTTGGGGCAGAAGGCCTCGGTCTGCTTCAGCACGGTCTTGCCGGCCGCGTCGGTGACCGAGATCTGCGCGAAGCCCGGCAGCCCGGAGAAGTCCTTCACGAGCCCGGCGGGCAGCGCCTTGGTCGTGGTCTTCTTCCCGTTCCGGAGCACCTGCGTGGCGACGACCGGATCCTTGTACGACTTACGGGTCACCTTGAGCTCGAAGGCGCCGTTCTCCGAGGTCAGGTAGGTCCCGAGGTCGAGATAGACACCGGGATCGTCCTTCCACGAGTCGAGCGTCACCGAGGTGGACGCGGCGATCAGGCTGAGCTTCGGCGTCGGCTCGGCCGTCTTGGCGTCGGGCGCGCCACGGCGATCGAGGGGCGGGTGAGGCGGTTGGTACGGCCCTGCGGGGATCTGGTCATCATTCCTCGTACTTCCGGCTTCCGAGTGCGCGATGGAACGTGGACGATCAGCACGGCCCCAAACTCAACTCACCTGTGGCGACGCCGTGTCCGGCCTGTGAGAGGCCGACCCGGGTGCTTCGGGTTGTCTCCGGTCCCCCGATTGGCGCAGGGTTGTCCGAAAAGGGCTGTAGTTGCCCTCGGCACCCGCCCGCCGAGGGGTTCATCCACAGCAGAGCCCCTCAGGCGCCCCGCGCCCGCAGGATTCCCTCGACGCCCAGGAGGAAGGTCTCGGCGATCGGCTTCGGGTCGGAGAGGCGGCCTGCGGCCATGGCGCCGTCGCGGAGCATGACGAGGTGCCTGCCGGCCGGCTCCGTCGGCGGGCTCGTCACCGACCTGCGCCGGCAACTCGGTGACGGCCTCCAGGAATAACTGGCGGTGGGCCAGGACGGCCTGGTGGATGGGGTGGGCAGCGATGCGAACTCGGCTTCCCTGAAAGGCACGTCCATGGGCACCCTCGTCGGATCCCTGCCACCAGCGTCCCGACCATCCTCCGCAGCTGTACTTCCTGCGCTTCGGGTTCGCCGCGGTGTGGGCCGCCCGGCTGTTCGCGACCGCCGGCGCCTCGTTCATCGCCCAGGCGGGCAAGGACGGAGCTTCCCTGACCAGCCTGGCCGGTTACGCCTTCCTCGGGGGCTTCTTCTTCCTCGTCTCCGCGCTCCGCCTGCGCGACGAGCACAGGCGACAGCCCAGCCGGAGCGCCCGGCGAGGTCGGGGCACCGGAGCGGTCCCGGCCGGCCTCGGGTGGCATCCTGCACCCATGCGAACCGGAACCGGACTGACCGAGAAGAACCTGCGGCGGCTCCTCAACGAGTGGGATCCGATCGGCGTCGCCGACGACGTGCCCGACGAGTACGACTGCATGCTCGCGCCCCTCCTGGGGAGGCTCCGCCGTGGCGCGGACCAGGCGGAGATCGCCGATTTCCTGCGGACCGAACTGGTGGAGCACTTCGGCCTCACCCCCGTACCGTCGCAGCCCGAGGCGATGGCCGGCCGCCTGGTGGCGCTGAAGGCCGAGGACGCGTGAGCGGCAAGCGACAGGCCCGGACCATGGCGGAGAAGTCGGCCCACAGTTCGGACGACGGCCCCGGCAGCGGCCCCCGCCCGACACCTGAGCAGGACGCACAGATCATCCTGAGCAACGAGCCCGGCTCGTTCGCCTGGGGCGTCCTGGCCGAGCGCCATCCGGCCCTGATCGAGCAGGTACGGGACGCCTTCCCGTACGGCCCCCGCCGGCGCGAGGCACTCGATGCCTTGCTGGAGCAGAACACCAACGGAGTGATCGAACCGCTCACCCCCTCGGAGCCCGACCACGAGCAGTGGTCGGCCTGGGGGCGGGAGTTCTTCGGGCGATCGTGGTTCGACGCCCCGTTCCTGTGGGCGGAGAGCTACTTCTACCGCAGGCTCCTCGGCGCCATCGGGTACTTCGGTACGGGCCCGTGGCGGGGCGTCGACCCCTTCGCCCCCTTCAAGCAGGCCGAGCTTCGCGGCACGGCGGTGGACGAGGAGCTCCGCGCCCTGGACGCGCTCGCCGACGTACCGGCCGACGAGCGAGCCACGGCCCTGCTGCACGCCTCGGTCTGGGGCAACCGTGCGGACCTGGGCTTCCGCGTCACGGAGGGGGATGCGGCACCCGGTGCTGCCGCCGATGACTTGGTCGCCGACGACAGCGCTCTGCTCTGGCAGCTCCTGCCCGCCGGAGCCGGCGCCACGGTCGCCGTGGTGGCGGACAACGCGGGGCGGGAGCTGATCCCGGACCTGATCCTCATCGACCACCTCCTCCTGCGCCGCCATGCCGAGCGGATCGTGCTCCACGTGAAGCCCTACCCGTACTACGTCTCCGACGCGATGACGGCCGACGTCGTGGACTGCCTGCGCCGGCTGCTGGATGCGCCCGGCGAGGCGGGCCGCATCGGAAGCCGCCTCTGGGACGCCATGGCGACGGGGCGCCTGGAGGTCCGAGCCCATCGGTTCTTCTGCGCGCCGCTGCCGTACGAGGAGATGCCGGAGGACCTGCGGGCGGAGTTCGGGGCGGCCACCTTGACGATCCTGAAGGGCGACCTCAACTACCGTCGCCTGGTCGGCGATCGGAAGTGGGCCGCGACGACGCCGTTCGCCCACCGCACGGCGTACTTCCCCGGGGCGGTCGCGGCGCTGCGCACACTGAAGTCCGACGTGGTGGTGGGGTTGGAGCAGAAGACGCTGGCCGCTCTGGAAGGCTCCGGCGCGGCTTGGCGTACGAGCGGTACGCATGCCCTGATCCAGGTTCGCGGGGAGACCGGCCCTCACCACGCCCCTCGCCCCAGCCCCTGACGTCACGCCGCCGGCGGATCGGCCCTCTCCGTTTCGACCGGACGCTCCAATAGGGGGAACGCGCAGTTCTCGGGGCGGCGTCCGAACCGTTGCACGGTGAGCGCCCCGAGCAACGCGGTGCCGTGATTCCCTCCGTCGCGGATTCGACGGAACTCGGCTTTCGCACCTGCCGGCGACGATGTCGCGTAGTGTCGGGAAGTGTGTTCACGCGCCTGCTTGTTCGGCCGGGGTGCGGGCATCGAACCTCCGCGATCGACCTCGTCAGAGCCCTGCTGCACCTAGGACTTGTCCGGCCGATCACGCGGCAGAGGCAGATGGAAACGCCCATCTTGCCTATTTGCTGACGGGCTACAGAGGCGCCAACTCCACCCTGCCTGTGAATCGGCCGCCCACTTGATCGGCCAGCCAGTGGACGCGGTCGATCTGGTCGCCGTTCCGATCCCGGACGTGAACGTGGACGGTGTGATCCTGCGACGGTTCGTCCTGGTAGAGGTCCCGGGAATTCACTGTCAGTGTGAGGTAGGCGTACTTCTGCGAGATCGCTTCCAGCCCGGCGTCGGGAACCGCAGGCCATGCGTTCAGATCCCACCGAACAGCTGCGGGGTCCGGCCCCAAAGCGGCGACGAAGGGCTCAGCGCGGTCCAGCGGACGCCCCCAGTCGAACACGTGGATCGGCAGACAGTCTGCGGGGTTGTCGTTGGCCTCCGAAGAACCATGCTGTTCGCCGGCCAACGCCCACCATTCGAGATCGGGCAGTACGCGACGTACGTGCGCCAGGACATCCGGCGACCTGATCACGGCTTCGAAGTCGACTTCTCCCTGGTCGATATCTGCCATGCCCAGCAAGGTACGCACCGCGCGTACGGCTTCAGCCAGGTCGGTGGTTGTGAGGACCGCAGCCGCAGCAGAGTTACTCATCCCGGAACCATAAGACGGCACTCAGGCGCCGACCGCGGCCTGGACCTGCTGGAGCAGACGTTCCCGGGCGCCGTCGGCCGACCGCAGACGGTGGCGTTCGCAGACGGTCCTCCACGGCCCGAACCGGCCGGGCAGATCACGCCACTGCTGCAGGACCCGTTGATGGTGGGGCCCTCGCACCCGAGTACTTGATCTTCTTGACGCGCTCGTGCGCGGCGGCCACGCCACCGACGATCCGCCACACCCCTTCGGTGGAGACGAAGGCGATGTGCGTCAGCGAGAGGGCCGGTCACTGTGGCGCGATTCACGCGGACTGGTTCGTCCCGGCGCTGTGCCTTCCGGAAAGGAAGCCGGTCTTCATCGAGGACCTGGTCCTGAGGAGCGCTACGGAGAGTGTTCCGGTGTACGTGCCCGGTCGAGGGAGTGGCCGCGCTGGACGGTGACGGCGTGATCACCTTCGCCGAGCAGGAGGTCGACCGTAACTGCCGGGCAGGCGAAGACAGCCCGCCCTGGGAGCTCGGGCTGTGCGCCGGCTGCACCCAGATGATGCGGCGTAACGGGCAGAACGCGGCGATGTACGGCAATGCGTGCCGGGCCGGCCACAACGGGCGGTGGGTGGAGCTGCAACCGCCAACGTCGAAGGCCCCCGCAGCGAGCTGCGGGGGCCTTCGACGTATTGCCCGGTGAGAGCAATGGCGGAGGATACGAGATTCGAACTCGTGAGGGGTTGCCCCCAACACGCTTTCCAAGCGTGCGCCCTAGGCCACTAGGCGAATCCTCCGCGGCAAACAATACAAGACGTTGGAGGGTGCTCGCGAACACGATCCCCGGAGATCGTCTTGAGGGGTCCCTCAGAGGTCCCGCGGGCGTTCCGCGGCGGTCTCGCGAGGTGGGGCGGTGGTCGAGGGCGGGTGGACCGGAGGGGGTGGGGATCCGCTAAGGTGGGCGTCAGCCCCTCACGTGGCGCTATCTGACTGAACTCCCCCAGGGCCGGAAGGCAGCAAGGGTAGGTTGGCTCTGGCGGGTGCGTGGGGGGCCCTTTGCGTTTGCCGCGACGTGGCTGTGGGGCCGGGTGTCAGTCCGCCCCGATAACCTCGTAGGTGTGTCGTCCCTTGCGCTGTACCGCCGCTACCGCCCCGAGTCGTTCGCCGAGGTCATCGGTCAGGAGCATGTCACTGACCCGCTCCAGCAGGCCCTGCGGAACAACCGGGTCAATCACGCGTACCTGTTCAGCGGGCCGCGCGGCTGTGGAAAGACGACCAGTGCGCGCATCCTCGCCCGCTGTCTGAACTGCGAGCAGGGGCCCACGCCGACCCCGTGCGGGGAGTGCCAGTCCTGCCGGGACCTCGCGCGGAACGGGCCGGGTTCCATCGACGTCATCGAGATCGACGCCGCATCGCACGGTGGTGTGGACGACGCCCGTGATCTGCGCGAGAAGGCGTTCTTCGGGCCCGCCTCCAGTCGTTACAAGATCTACATCATCGACGAGGCGCACATGGTCACCCCGGCGGGCTTCAACGCCCTGCTGAAGGTGGTCGAGGAGCCGCCGGAGCACCTCAAGTTCATCTTCGCGACGACCGAGCCCGAGAAGGTCATCGGGACGATCCGGTCGCGTACGCACCACTATCCGTTCCGGCTGGTGCCGCCCGGCACCCTGCGCAGCTATCTCGCCGATGTGTGCGGGCGGGAGAACAGCCCGGTCGAGGACGGCGTCCTCCCGCTCGTCGTGCGCGCCGGGGCCGGGTCCGTGCGTGACTCGATGTCCGTCATGGACCAGCTGCTGGCCGGTGCGGGCGACGACGGTGTGACGTATGCCATGGCCACCTCGCTCCTCGGGTACACGGACGGCTCCCTGCTCGACTCGATCGTCGACGCCTTCGCCGCCGGCGACGGGGCCGCCGCCTTCGAGGTCGTGGACCGGGTCATCGAGGGCGGCAACGATCCGCGTCGGTTCGTGGCGGACCTCCTGGAGCGGCTGCGGGATCTGGTGATCCTCGCCGCCGTGCCGGACGCCGGGGAGAAGGGGCTCATCGACGCCCCCGCCGACGTCGTCGAGCGCATGCAGGCCCAGGCCTCCGTCTTCGGCGCCGCCGAGCTCAGCCGCGCCGCCGACCTCGTCAACGACGGGCTCACGGAGATGCGCGGCGCCACCTCGCCCCGCCTCCAGGTGGAGCTGATCTGCGCCCGGGTCCTGCTGCCCGCCGCCTACGACGACGAGCGCTCCCTGCAGGCCCGGCTCGACCGGCTGGAGCGCGGGGCCTCGGCCGCCGCCGCCGGCGCCACGTTCGCCGCCCCGCCCGTCGGCGCCGCCCCGATGGGGTACGTACCGGGGCCGGACCTCCATGCTCCCCAGGGCCCCGCGCCCGCGGGCCCCGGCGGTCCGGACGCCGCCCGTGCCGCCGTACGGGGCGAGGCACCGCCCGCCGCCCCGGCCGCCTACGCACCTGTCCGCCGCCGAGGGTGCCGGCGGGGC
>NZ_QWFA01000286.1 GCF_003501885.1 Streptomyces globisporus | reverse complement strand
GAGCCCCATGCCCCGCCCGCCGCAGCCCGCCGCCCGCCGGGGCACCCGGTTCCACGCCTGGGTCGAGTCCCGGTACGAGGAGCTGCCGCTGCCCATGCTCGGCCCCGACGAGCTGCCCGGCGGCGACGAGAGCGACGCCGAGATCGCCGACGAGCGGGACCTCGCCGAGCTGAAGGAGGCGTTCGAGCGCACCGCGTACGCCCGGCGCACGCCGTACCGCGTGGAGACCCCCTTCCAGATCACCCTGGCGGGTCGGGTGATCCGGGGCCGGATCGACGCCGTCTACCGCACGGGCGACACCTACGAGATCGTCGACTGGAAGACCACCCGCCACCGGACCGCCGACCCGCTCCAGCTCGCCGTCTACCGCCTGGCCTGGGCCGAGCTGCACGATCTGCCGCTCGACGCGGTCACCGCCACCTTCCTCTACGTACGCACGGGCGAGACCGTCCATCCGCAGGGGCTGCCCGGCCGGGCGGAGCTGGAGCGGATCCTGCTGGACGAGCCGGTCGCCGGGGACGGATAGGCTCAAGAGCATGAGCGAGACCCCGGACAGCGCCGTCCGTACGTACACCGAACAGCACCGCGCCGCCTTCCTCGACGACCTCGCCGAGTGGCTGCGCATCCCCTCCGTATCCGCGCAGCCGGAGCACGAGGGGGACGTACGGCGCAGCGCCGAGTGGCTGAGCGCCAAGCTCAAGGAGACCGGCTTCCCGGTCGCCGAGATCTGGGAGACCCCCGGCGCCCCGGCGGTCTTCGCCGAGTGGCCGAGCGAGGACCCCGGCGCCCCGACCGTCCTGGTCTACGGCCACCACGACGTACAGCCCGCCGCCCGCGAGGACGGCTGGGCGACCGACCCGTTCGAGCCGGTGATCCGGGACGGCCGGATGTACGGGCGCGGCGCGGCCGACGACAAGGGGCAGGTGTTCTTCCACACCCTGGGCGTCCGCGCCCACCTCGCCGCGACCGGCCGCACCACCCCCGCCGTGCACCTCAAGCTGCTGATCGAGGGCGAGGAGGAGTCGGGCTCCCCGAACTTCCGCGCCCTGGCCGAGCAGCACGCGGAGCGGCTCGCCGCCGACGCGGTGATCGTCTCGGACACCGGCATGTGGGACGAGGACACCCCGACCGTCTGCACCGGCATGCGCGGCCTCGCCGAGTGCGAGATCCAGCTGTACGGGCCCGCCCAGGACATCCACTCCGGATCGTTCGGCGGAGCCGTCCCCAACCCGGCCACCGAGATCGCCCGGCTGGTCGCCGCCCTCCACGACGCGGACGGCCGCGTCGCGATCCCCGGCTTCTACGACGGGGTCACCGACCTCACCGACACCGAGCGGGCCCTCTTCGCCGAGCTGCCCTTCGACGAGGCCACCTGGCTGCACACCGCCAAGTCGGGTGCCGCATCCGGTGAGGCCGGGTACTCCACGCTGGAGCGCGTCTGGGCCCGCCCCACCGCCGAGGTCAATGGCATCGGCGGCGGCTACCAGGGGGCCGGAAGCAAGACGATCATCCCCTCCTCCGCTCTGGTGAAGATCAGCTTCCGGCTGGTCGACGGCCAGGACCCCGACGCCGTACAGAAGACCGTCCGCGCCTGGGTGGAGTCCCGCATCCCGGCGGGCATCCGGCACACCATCGCCTTCCAGCCCGCCACCCGCCCCTGTCTGACCCCGCTGGACCACCCCGCCCTGCAGGCCGTGGCCCGCGCGATGGGCCGGGCCTTCGGGAAGAAGATCCTCTTCACCCGCGAAGGAGGCTCGGGCCCGGCCGCCGACCTCAGGGACGTGCTCGGCGCCCCCGTCCTCTTCCTCGGCATCTCCGTACCCTCCGACGGCTGGCACGCTCCCGACGAGAAGGTCGAGCTGGACCTGCTGCTCAAGGGCGTGGAGACGACCGCCCACCTGTGGGGCGAACTGGCCACGGCGCTCGGCCGATGAACCCCGCCCCACCTCCGTACGCCCGATCCACTCAGGGGGAGTAGGAAGCACCTGTGAGCACCTTCGACAACGCCACCGCAGACCGCCCGATCGGCCTCACCGCGCCGAGCGGCATCGACCGCGCGGCACACCACCGTCTCGACGAGGCGTGGCTGGCCGTGGCGTGGAGCCACCCGACGACCCGCGTCTTCGTCGTCTCCGGCGGGCAGGTGCTGATCGACGACACCCCCGACGGGGGCACCGAGATCGTCATGACCCCGGCCTTCGAGGCCCCGGTCACCGAGACCCACCGGTACTTCCTCGGCACCGACGAGGACGGCGTCAGCTACTTCGCGCTCCAGAAGGACTCGCTTCCCGGCCGCATGGACCAGTCGGCCCGCCCGGCCGGACTCCGCGAGGCGGGCCTGCTCCTCGGCCCCCGGGACGCGGGGCTGATGGTGCACGCCGTCGCCCTGGAGAACTGGCAGCGGCTCCACCGTTTCTGCTCCCGCTGCGGCGAACGCACCGTCATCGCGGCGGCCGGCCACATCCGCCGCTGCCAGGCCTGCGGGGCCGAGCACTACCCGCGCACCGACCCGGCGGTCATCATGCTGGTCACCGACGACCAGGACCGGGCGCTGCTGGGCCGCCAGGTGCACTGGCCCGAGGGCCGCTTCTCCACACTCGCCGGGTTCGTCGAGCCGGGGGAGTCGATCGAGCAGTCCGTGGCCCGTGAGGTCTACGAGGAGGCCGGGATCACGGTCGGCGAGGTCGAGTACATCGCCAGCCAGCCGTGGCCGTTCCCCTCCAGCCTGATGCTCGGCTTCATGGCGCGGGCCACCTCCTTCGACATCAACGTCGACGGCGAGGAGATCGAGGAGGCCCGCTGGTTCTCCCGCGAGGACCTCACCGCCGCCTTCGAGTCCGGCGAGATCATGCCCCCGTTCGGCATCTCCATCGCGTCCCGCCTGATCGAGCTCTGGTACGGCAAGCCGCTCCCGAAGCCGGGAGCGGTGAAGCGGACCGCCTGAGTCCGTTGACGTCCGCGCCCCCGGACACACGACTGCCCCCGGCGGTGCCGGGGGCAGTGGTACGCGCGACAGGCTGTCGTCTCTCCGCCGGATCAGGCGGCGAGCGCCTGCTTCACCTGGGCGAGCGAGGGGTTCGTCATGACCGACTCGGTGCCCGAGGGGGCCACGATCAGCAGGGTGGGGACCGTCTGGTTTCCGCCATTCGCCTTCTCGACGAACGCGGCCGACTCCGGGTCGTGCTCGATGTTGACCTCGTTGTACGCGATGCCCTCGCGGTCCATCTGGCTCTTCAGCCGACGGCAGTAGCCGCACCAGGTGGTGCTGTACATCGTCACAGTGCCCGCCATGTCGCTGGCGCTCCTTCGTCTCGTCCGTACCGCTGCGCGGCCGGCAGCGTCACCTGCGGACCGGCCGCTCATCGCAGCGCTCCCGCAAGGTTAAGGAACGCACGGGAGGCGACCACCATTCCCGCGACGCCGGTACGGACCCCGAGACCGGCCGCTTGTCGCCCACTCGGGACCGGCTCCGGTACTGCTCAGGGACCGGCCTGGGGTTGCTCCGGGACCGGCTCCGGGACCGGCTCCGGGACTGGCTTCGAGGCAGGCCGCGCACCGCCCGCCCCGGTATGACGAACAGCTCACGCCTGTGGACGACCGCCGCATCCGCCCCCGGGGACCTGGCAGCATGGCGGGGTGACATCAGCAACGCACTCCACCCTCTTCCCGCAGGTACCCGAGACCCCGGACGCCGTGCTCGACGGGCTCGACCCCGAGCAGCGCGAGGTGGCACTCGCCCTGCACGGACCGGTGTGCGTGCTGGCCGGAGCCGGTACGGGCAAGACCCGCGCGATCACCCACCGCATTGCGTACGGGGTGCGGGCGGGCATCCTCCAGCCCGCCACGGTCCTCGCTGTCACCTTCACCAACCGGGCCGCCGGAGAGATGCGCGGCCGCCTCCGCCAGCTCGGCGCGACCGGCGTCCAGGCGCGGACCTTCCACTCCGCCGCGCTCCGGCAGCTCCAGTACTTCTGGCCGAAAGCAGTCGGTGGCGAGCTGCCCCGGCTGCTGGAGCGGAAGGTGCAGCTCGTCGCCGAGGCCGCCGCCCGCTGCGAGCTCCGGCTCGACCGCACCGAGCTGCGGGACGTCACCGGCGAGATCGAGTGGGCCAAGGTCACCCAGACCGTCCCCGCCGACTACGCGGCGGCCGTCGCCAAGGCTCAGCGGGACGCCCCCCGGGACCCGGCGGTCCTCTCCCAGATCTACTCCACGTACGAACAGCTCAAGCGTGACCGCTCGGTGATCGACTTCGAGGACGTGCTGCTGCTGATGGTCGGCATCCTCCAGGACCGGGGAGACATCGCCGACCACGTGCGCGGCCAGTACCAGCACTTCGTCGTCGACGAGTACCAGGACGTGAGCCCGCTCCAGCAGCGGCTGCTCGACCTCTGGGTCGGCGACCGGGACGATCTCTGCGTCGTCGGCGACGCCAGTCAGACGATCTACTCCTTCACCGGGGCCACCCCCGACCACCTGCTGAACTTCCGCACCCGTCACCCCGGGGCGACCGTCGTCAAGCTGGTCCGGGACTACCGCTCCACCCCCCAGGTCGTCCACCTCGCCAACGGCCTGCTGAGCCAGGCCCACGGCAAGGCCGCCGACCACCGCCTGGAGCTGGTCTCGCAGCGCGACAAGGGCCCCGAGCCGGTCTACACGGAGTACGGGGACGAGCCCACCGAGGCCGAGTCCACCGCCCGGCGCATCCGCGACCTCATCGCCTCGGGCGTGCCCGCCGGCGAGATCGCCGTGCTCTACCGGGTCAACTCCCAGTCCGAGGTCTACGAGCAGGCCCTCGCGGACGCCGGGGTGCCCTACCAGCTGCGCGGCGCCGAGCGGTTCTTCGAGCGGGCCGAGGTCCGGGAGGCGGGCATCGCCCTGCGCGGCGCGGCCCGCGCCGGGCGCAACGACTCCCTCCTCGACGGTGCGGAGGACCTGGCCTCCCAGGTGCGGGCGGTGCTCTCCACCAAGGGCTGGACCACCCGCCCGCCCGCCGGATCGGGCTCCGTGCGCGACCGCTGGGAGTCGCTGGCCGCGCTGGTGCGCCTCGCCGAGGACTTCGAGACGGCGAAACCGGGGGCCACCCTGACCGACCTGGTCCGCGAGCTCGACGAACGTGCGGCCGCCCAGCACGCCCCGACGGTCCAGGGGGTGACCCTCGCATCGCTGCACGCGGCGAAGGGCCTCGAATGGGACGCCGTGTTCCTGGTCGGCCTGACCGAGGGCATGATGCCGATCGCGTACGCCAAGACCGACGAGCAGGTCGAGGAGGAGCGCCGCCTGCTGTACGTCGGGATCACCCGCGCCCGTGTCCACCTCTCGCTCTCCTGGGCGCTGGCCCGGTCGCCGGGCGGCCGGGGAGGCCGCAAGCCGACCCGCTTCCTGAACGGGCTGCGGCCGGGCTCGACGGGGTCCGGGGCGCGGGGCGGCGTGCGG
>NZ_QWFA01000285.1 GCF_003501885.1 Streptomyces globisporus | reverse complement strand
GATCAGGACGCCCCGGTGCGGGCGGCCCCGGCCCCCCCTTCTGTGCCCCCTCTCCGTCTGCTCCTCGCCCGGGTCCGCCCGCACCGGGGCGTCCTGATCCGGGCGGGTCTGCTCTCGCTCGCCGGGTCCGGGGCGGGTCTGGCGATGCCGCTGATGGCGAAGCACGCGGTGGACACGTTCGCCGAGGGCCGCTCGCCGGCTGCCCCGCTCATCGCGCTGACCGCGCTGGTGTTGGCGGGAGCCTGCCTCTCCGCCTACGGGAGCTACCTCATGTCCCGTACGGGAGAGGGAGTGGTCCTCCGCGCACGCGACCAACTGGTGGGCCGCATCATGCGGTTGAAGGTCCCGGCGGTGGACCGGCTGACACCCGGCGACCTCCAGTCACGGGTCACGAGCGACACGACCCTGCTCCGTACGGTGCTGTCCAGCGGGCTCGTCGAGTCGTTCAACAGCGTGCTGATGCTGCTGGGCACGATCGCCCTCATGGCGTACATGGACCTGACGCTGCTCGGCGTGACGCTGGTGGTGGTCGTCGGCATCGGGGCCGTGACGTCCCTGCTGATGCCGCGCATCCAGCGGGCCCAGCTCAAGGCGCAGGAGTCCGTGGGCGCGATGGGCGCGGCGCTGGACCGAGTGCTCCAGGCGTTCCGTACGGTCAAGGCGAGCGGGGCGGAGGAGCGGGAGACGGCGGCCGTCGCGGCGGCGGCCCGGAATGCGCACGACCGGGGCGTCACGGTGGCGAAGTGGTCCTCGGTCTCCGACGTCACGATGATGATGTCGATCCAGCTGGCGTTCCTGGCGGTGCTGGGCGTCGGCGGCGCGCGGGTCGCCTCCGGCTCGCTGGAGATCTCCTCCCTGATCGCGTTCCTGCTGTACCTCTTCTATTTGATGGGCCCGATCGGCGGTCTGGTCGAGGGCTGGACGGGCCTGCAGAGCGGACTGGCGGCGGTGCGCCGGATCGACGAGGTGGAGTCGCTTCCGGGCGAACCGACGGAGGGATCTTGCGGCTTGACGAAGGGTGACGGCGGCCCGCTCGGGGTGACCTTCCAGGACGTGACCTTCGGATACGGGGACGAGCGCGCCCCCGCCCACCAGGGGGTGACGTTCGACGTGCCGGCCGGCGGGATGGTGGCGCTGGTGGGCCCGTCGGGGGCGGGCAAGTCGACGGTGTTCAGTCTGCTGGAACGCTTCTACGACCACGAGGCCGGCACGATCACCGTGGGCGGCCGGGACATCCGCGACTGGCCGCTGGCCGAGCTGCGGGGCTCGCTGGCGTACGTGGAGCAGGACGCGCCGGTTCTCGCCGGGACGCTGCGGGAGAACCTCCTCTTCGCCGCCCCGGACGCCGATGAGGAGGAGCTGGCGGCCGCGGTCACCCGCACCCGGCTGGACGCCCTGGTCGCCCGGCTGCCCGAGGGCCTGGACACGGCGGTCGGCCACCGGGGCGTCACCCTCTCCGGCGGCGAACGCCAGCGCATCGCCATCGCCCGGGCTTTGCTGCGCCACCCCCGGCTGCTGCTCCTCGACGAGGTGACGTCGCAACTGGACGCGGTCAACGAGCAGGCGCTGCGCGACGTGATCCTCGAACTGGCCGAGCGGACCACGGTGCTGGTGATCGCGCACCGCCTGTCCACCGTCCGGCACGCGGACCGCATCGTGGTCCTGGAGGAGGGCCGGGTCCGTACGGCGGGCACCCACGAGGGGCTGATCGACGGGGACGAGCTGTACCGCGAGCTGGCGACGACCCAGCTGGCGGCGGACGGGCGGTGAGGGGGCATGCAAGGCGTGGGGCCTACGGACGACGCCGGGTGTGGCGCGGGCGCGGAGCTGAGGCGTCGATTCACCGAGGAGGTCGACTGGTCGAAGGTGGTCGACCCCTATGTCCCAGGGCCGCCGTACGGGCCGGACCTGCTGGAGCGACTCTGGTCACCCGACCGGGATACCGCCGACAACGCCTGCGCAGACCTGCGCGCCGCATGCTGCGGCGACGGAAGTTGGGTGGGCCTCGCGGCGCTCGAGGTGCTTCCGTTCCTCGTCGAGGCCGTCCGGGATCCGGCCGTGAAGGTGCGCACGGAGGCCCTGGAGGTGCTCGCCGATCTGGCCCGGGCCGGGAACAACGCCCGTACCGCCGAACCTGATTCGCGGCTCGGCGGGAGGCGGCTCGCCGCTCCCGCCGCCTGGCCCGCGGCCTGGGAGCGGGCCGTCGAGGCGCTGCTGCCCGGGCTCGCCGACGACGCAGAGGAGATCCGGGCCGGGGTGGCGGCCGCACTCGCGCGGACCCCCGGCCGGGCGGACGACCTCATCGACCGCTTCCGGGCCCGTTTCGAGGAGGAACCCGAGCTGTCGGTGGCCGAGCAACTGGTGCTGGGGGTAGGTGATTTGGCTGCCCACGCGACGGATCGGGGCGAGGAGGCCGTCGCCTGGCTACGGCAGCGGATGAGCGACGCAGGGAAGGGCGAGGAGCCCGACATCGACGACGACACCGAAGCGTGGCTCGCCTGGATGGATCAGCACGGGCACGACGTGCGGCTGCCCGCGATCGCCGCGCTGCGCCGTGCCCTGCCCGGCCGCCGGGACCCGGCGTACGCCCGTACCACCGCTGACGTGCTGCTCGTCCCCGCGCCTCCCGGCACCCCCCACCACTGGGAGCCCCGCTTCCGGTACGTCGGCCGCGCCATCGATGCGGACGCCCAGCTCGGCGTCGACCTCCCGGGGCGGCTCGCCATCGCCCGCACCCTGCTGCGTCAGGACACCTCTGCCCGCCACGAGGCCGGTCTGCGGATCGCGGCGACGCTGATGTCCCGGTGGCGCTCGGCCGTACCGGAACTCCTGCCGGAGGTGGCGGAGTTCGTGGACGACCCGGATCCCGAGAACCGGGTGCTCGCGCTGCGGGTCGTCGCCATGTGCGGTGCCGCCGCCCGCCCGTGGGCGGACCGTGTCGCGGCGCACCTCGCCGAGGAGGACTCCATCCGCGCCGCCCCGGGGATTCCGTACGCCGCCCCGGTGGAGGCCGCCCCGGTCCGCTCCGGTCGATGCCGCCCGTCGTGACCGGCTGCGCGAGGCGTTCCAGGAGGCCCTGAGTGAGAAGCCCAGCGACCCGTCCTCGCCCCCGAAGGATGTCGCGAAGAGGGCGCGGGCCCTCTGGCGGGCGACGGACGACGCGGAAGAAGTCGTACCGGCGCTGCTGGAGTTGACGGCGAACAGCGCACGGAAGGCTTACGCCACCCCGGGAGGAGTCGAGCCCCTGCTCCTGCTCGCCGAGGTCGCCGCCACCCACCCGCCGGTGGTGGACCAGGTGGCGGAGCGGCTGCACGCCACAGCCCGGGCGCGCATCGAGGGCGACTGCCGCTTCGATGCGATGAAGGTCCTCCGGGCACTGTGGCAGCTGACCCGGGACGGGCGGCGGGTCGCCCCGGCCCTGGTCGAGCTGGTGCGGATCTGCCCGCCCGGCGGCTACCCGCCCACGGTCGTCGAGCCGTTGGAATTCCTCGCCGAGGTCGCCACCGCCGACCCGGCGTGCGCGGCGGAGGTGGCTCCGCGGGTGCGGTACCTGCTCGACACCGATGAGCGCCCCGTCCGCCACGACCTGTGGCGCGCCGTCCTGAACGACGAGGCGTTGCTCGCGGCGGTACGGGTGGTCGTGGACGCGGCGGAGGGCGCGGAGGCGTAGACGTACGGCCGGGGCGGCGGTCCGATCCTCTTGAGGGAGGATCACAAAATGACGCACACAAGCCCGTCTTCTGCGGAGCCCTCCCTCGAGTCGTCGCCCGCGTTGTCGTTCCGGCGGGCGGGGGAGAGCGACCTGACCGAGCTCGTACGCCTCCGGGACGACGCCGCGCGCCGGCAGATCGAGCGGGGCATCGACCAGTGGAAGCCCGGGGAGCTGGGACCGGAACACTTCAGGGCCCGGTTGCGCGCGGGCGAGGTGTGGATCGCCACGGCCGGCCCCGGCGGGCCGAGCGCCGGGGCCTGGGAGCTGTGGTGGGAGGACGAGCCGGCCTGGGGCGTCCAGCCGCCGGTCGCGGGCTATGTCCACCGGCTGATGACCGACCGGCGCACCGCCCCGCCCGGAGCCGGGCGGGCGCTGCTGTCGGAGGCCGAGCGCCTGATCGCCGCGTCGGGCCGCCCGCTGTGTCGGCTCGACTGCCTGACGTCGAACACCCGGCTCCGCCGCTACTACGAGGAGGCGGGGTACGCGGTGGTCGGCGAGCAGGCGGGGAAGAACGGCGACGGCGGGCGGACGTACGGGGTCACGCTGCTGGAGAAGCGGGTGGGGGCGGGCTGAACCCGAGCCGGCACCCGGGCGAGCACCGACTGCGCATCGGCAGGCCCCAGGGGGCTCACCGGCTGTGACGACGATCACTCCGATGGCACGCCGGGGTTGTAGACCGGATGCCCATCGGCGGGCGTATACCCGGTGAAGCGAAAGATCCGGGAGCAACTTTTGACCGTCGAGGAGTTCGAAGAGTTCTACGCCCAGTCGGTCGCACGTCTCACCGGCCAGTTGTACGTGATGACCGGCGACCTCCAGGAGGCGCAGGACGTCGTGCAGGAAGCGTTCGTCAAGGCGTGGGTCCGGCGGGGGCGGCTGGAGCGGGACGGGCAGCCCGAGGCGTGGATCCGTACGGTCGCCTGGCGGCTGGCGGTGAGCCGTTGGCGCTTCCGGCGGCGGTCGGCGGACGCCTGGGGCCGGGGGAGCGGCGGGGCGGAGCACGTCGCGCCGCCGGATCCGGACCATGTGGTCCTGGTCGACGCGCTGCGGGAGCTGCCCGCCCAGCAGCGGCGGACGCTGACCCTGCACTACCTGTGCGATCTCACGGTCGAGCAGATCGCGGGGGAGACCGGGCTTTCCACCAGCACGATCAAGACGCATCTGGTCCGTGGACGGGCGGCGCTCGCCCACCGTCTGCGGGACCCCCGCATCGAGGAGGTTCCTGATGTCTGAACCGCGGGACCCGAGGGAGCCGCAGGATCCGTTGCGGTCACTGTTCCGGGAGGCCGGTGAGTTCGGGCAGGCCCTGACCGATCCGGACACCGCGTCGAGCATCACCCGGCGCGGCATGCGCGCGCAGCGGCGCCGGATGGCCGTGGTCGCGGTGGGGGTGTGCCTGGTCGTCGGCGGGGGCGGCGCGGTCGCGGTGGGCCTGTTGCCGGTACGGCCGGAGCCGGTGGCCCCGGCCACGAGCCCGTCGCCCAGCTACCCGTCGCCCGTACCGTCGGAGGGCCTGCCCACGGAGCCGCCCTCCCCGCCGCCGTCGCCGAGCACCACGATGCCGGGGAGCGCGGGGACGGAGAGGACGTCGGGCCGGACCACCGAGCCGGCCGGACCGCCCACACCCACGCGTACGAGTACGACCCCACCGACGGCATCGGCGACGACTGACGGGGGCGCGTCGACGCCCTGACGCCGCCCCGCGGCCTCCTCCTCCCCCCCCACCC
>NZ_QWFA01000284.1 GCF_003501885.1 Streptomyces globisporus | reverse complement strand
GCGCTGGAGGTGGCGCGGGTTCCGGCGGTCGGGGGGTGCGCGCTGGTCGCGGTGGGCCGGGACGGCAGCGAGGAGACGGTGGGCAGCTGGTCGGCCGGGGGCGCGGAGGACGGTCCGGTGAAGGTGTCGGGCGGGGCGGCGCTGCGGCCGGAGGGCATCGACCACTTCGAAGTGCGCACGGCGGACGGGCGTCGGCTGGTGACGGTGACGCGGTGAGCCGGAGACCGGCTGGGGCGGGGCAGGACGTCTCGGTAGGCTGCTGGGCGAATCGCGGCTGCTCCTCATGGGCGGCATTCCGCGGAGGGGAGTCGGGGACATGGCGGTCAGTGAAGCGTCCAGCGGCCGGGCGACGGCCGTCAGAGCCGTTCGGAACTCGGTCTTTCCGGGTGTGTTCCTCGCCGTGGCAGCCCATCCGAAGATGCCCCTCGCCGTTGTGGAACTGGCGGGCCGCGGCGTCACCGCCGCCGCGGCCGGGACGCGGTGGGTGCTGGAGGTCGGGAAGCCGTCCCTGGACGGCTCTGCGTTGGCCGGCAGGCTCATGGATCTCGGCGAGCTGGAGGATCGCCTCGTCGACCTGTGGCAGGCCTTCGGCAGCGGCGAGGTCGGCCCCGCGGCCTTCGGGAGCCGGCTCGCGGAGATCGTCGCGGCCATGGAGGAGTGGGCCTCCTGAGCCCGAGCGGCTACTTGAGGAACTTGGAGAGCCTGCGGTCGGCCAGCGGTTTTCCGCCGGTCTGGCAGGTGGGGCAGTACTGGAGCGAGGAGTCGCTGAAGGAGACCTCAAGGATGGTGTCCCCGCAGACCGGGCAGGCCTCGCCGGTACGCCCGTGGACCCGCATCCCGGTCTTCTTCTCCGCCTTGAGCTTGCCCGCCTCCACCCCGCTGGAGCGGTCCACGGCGTCCCGCAGGGTGGTGCGCAGCGCCGTGTACAGCCGGGTGACGTCGTCCTCGGTCAGGTCGGCGGTCCGTTTGAACGGGGACATCTTCGCCACGTGCAGGATCTCGTCGCTGTAGGCGTTGCCGATGCCCGCGATCAGCGACTGGTCGCGCAGCGCGCCCTTGATCTGGCGGCGCTCCCCGGCGAGCAGCGCGGCGAACGGGTCGCGGTCGAAGGCGTCGGCGAGGGGGTCGGGGCCGAGGGTCGCGATACGGGGGACGTCCATGGGGTCGTGGACGAGGTGGACCGAGAGGCTCTTCTTGGTGCCCATCTCGGTCAGGTCGAAGCCGTCGCCGTCCGTGGTGACGAGGCGCAGGGCGAGCGGCCCCTTGCCGGGCCGGGGCGGGGCGGCGGGGAAGGAGTCCTTCCAGCGGAGCCAGCCGGCCCGGGCGAGGTGGGTGCAGAGGTGGAGTCCGCCCGCCTCGATGTCGAGGAACTTGCCGTGCCGGGCGACCGAGGTGACCGTCGTGCCCTCCAGGGCGGTCAGCGGCGGGTCGTACGTCTTCAGGACGCTGATCGCCAGGGGCAGCACACGGGCGATCTTCTTGCCGGCCAGGTGGTCGTCGAGGAAGACCCGCAGGGCTTCGACTTCGGGCAGTTCGGGCATGGCTCAAGCCTGCCGCAGCCGGTGCGCCGCTGCCTGTCAGGACACCGGTGTGCGGTCCGTGCCGGTGACGAGGGCGTACAGCTCCGTGAACTCGTCCTCGACCGCGGCGGCGAGCCGGTCCAGGTCGGGCAGCGCCTTGCCGTCGGCCACCAGGCCGACGTGCACCCGCCCGCCGTAGGTGGACAGGGCGACCGCCAGGGACTGGCCCCGGGCCAGCGGTGCCATGGGGTAGAGGGCGGTCAGCGGGCAGCCGCCCAGCGAGAGCGCGGAGCGGGGCAGCGGCACGCTGGTGACCAGCACGTCGAAGAGCAGGCGGGCGGCGCTGGCCGCCAGCGGTGCGCCGAACCGGTGGGCCAGCGGCGGCAGTTGGTCAGCGAGTACAGCGACGGCCCCGGCACCCTTCAGGGGGCCCGCCGCCTTGTTGCGGTCCATCGCGGTCCGGACCGCCCGGAGCCGCTCGCGCGGGTCGGCCGCGGTGACCGGCAGGCCCAGCAGATAGGCGGAGAGCCGGTTGCCGGAGGCGGCGGCCCCGCCGGGCCTACGCCGGGACACGGGCACCAGGGCGCGCGGGTCGGCGGCGGGCAGGGACTCGCCCCGTTCGGTCATCCAGCGGCGCAGCGCCCCGGCGACGACGGCCAGGAGGATGTCGTTGGCCGTGCCGCCCTCGGCGCGCCGGATCCGCTGGAGGTCCCCGGCGTCGAGGTCGGCGGTGGCCAGGCGCCGGGTGCCGCTGGAGGGGGCGGTGAGGGCGGAGGGGCCCCAGAGGTCGAGGCGGCCGGCGCGGACGACGGAGGCTCCCACGCCGAGCGCCCGGCCGACCTCGCCGATCCGCCCGAGCGCCATGCCCGCCATCTCGCGGGGGTCGGGCAGCCAGGAGCGGGGCGGGACGGCGGTGCGGCCCCGGGCGGTGGTGCGGGCGCTGGTGACGGCGGCGATCTCGTCGAAGATCCCGGCCCCGATGGCGACCGCCCGCATCCCGTCGGCCAGGGCGTGGTGCAGCTTGACGAGGACGGCGAAGGGGCCGCCGTCCGCGCCGCAGATGAGGTACATCCGCCAGGGCGGCAGCCCGCGCCCGAGCGGCCGCTCCATGAGTTCGCCGGCCAGCCGGGTGACCCCCGCCATGAAATCGTCTTCGGCCACGACGACCCGCTCGATGTGCCGGTGCACGTCGAAGTCCTGGTCCACCGTCCAGGCCTTGCCGCCGACCGGCAGGAGGACGTCCCGTACGCCCATGCGCAGCCGGGGGATCGCCGCGGCGCGGGTCCCGAGCAGGTCGAGGATCCGTTCCGGGCCGACGCCGGGCGCGGGGGCGAAGACGGCGAGGGCGCCCAGGTGCATCGGATGGGCGTCCGATTCGAGGTGCCAGAAAGCAAGGTCGAGCGGGGCCAGAAGCTCGGTACTCAACGGGGGGCCTCATGTCGTCGAAGCGGCGGGGCCGAGGTGGGCGGGCCCCTCGCAGTCAATCGTTTGCGGTCGGTCACGGTCAAGCACAGACATATTACGTACTGTTACATCGGTGCGTCGGTCACGCGCGTACGGGACGCCCGGGGCCGGCCTTCAGCGGGTCGGGATGAGGAACTCGCACCACACGCATTTGCCGCTGCCCCGGGACTCCACGCCCCAGACGTCGGCCAGCCGGTCGACCAGCATCAGACCGCGCCCCGACACTCCGTCCTCCCCCGCGTCGCGGCGCCGGGGCAGGGCGCTGGAGCGGTCCTCGACGTCGACGCGCAGCCGTCGCTCGGTTCCGGCGAGCACCCGGATCGTCACGACGGCCCCGCCGTCGGTGTGCATCAGCGCGTTGGTGATCAGCTCGTCGGCCGCGAGCTCGATCTCGTCGGCCCGGTCCTTCGCGCCCCAGGCCCGGACCGCGGCGCGGATCATGTGCCGGGACGAGCTCAGCGCCTCGGGGTCGTTCTGGGCGACGTGCTGCTGAAGCCGGCCGCCCGGCTGCGGGGCGTGCGCGGCCCGGCGGCGCAGCAGCAGGACGGCGACGTCATCCTGGCCGCCGCGCCCGTCGACCGCGTCGCAGAGCTGGTCGGCCAGTTTCTGCAGGTCCTGGGGGCCGTTGGCGACGAGGGACGTGAGTCGCTGCATGCCTTCGTCGAGGTCGGAGCCCGGCAGTTCGACGAGGCCGTCGGTGAACAGGATCATCGTCTGGCCGGGGTCCAGTTCGACCGTGGAGACCGGATACTCCAGCCGGCCGAACTCCGCCGAGAGCCCGAGCGGCAGACCGCCCTCGGAGACCACGCGGCGGCAGCTCCCGTCCACGTCCCGCACCACCGGGTCCACATGCCCGGCGCGGACCACCTGCACGACCCCGGTGGTGAGGTCGACCTCGGCGTAGGTGCAGGTGGCGAAGCGGTCGGTGTCCAGTTCGTGCAGGAAGACGGAGGCGCGCGCCATGACCGTGGCGGGGCTGTGCCCCTCGGCGGCGTACGCGCGCAGCACGATCCGGAGCTGCCCCATGACGGCGGCGGCGTGGGTGTCGTGCCCCTGGACGTCCCCGATGACGGCGCCGACCCGACCGCCGGGCAGCGGGATCAGGTCGTACCAGTCGCCGCCGATGTCCCGGCCGAGGCGGGCCGAGCGGTAGCGGACGGCGACCTGTGCCCCGGGCACGGAGGGGATCCGGCGCGGCAGCATGGCCTGCTGGAGGCCCTCGGCGAGGTCGTGCTCCTGTTCGTAAAGCATCGCGCGCTGGAGGCTCTGGGCGATCGAGGTGCCGAGCGCCATCAGCAGATTGCGTTCGTCGGCGGTGAAGCCGCCCTTGTCCCGGTAGAGCAGGCCGAGCGCGCCGATCGGGCGAGCCTGGGCGATCAGCGGCATGTAGGCGGCGGAGGTGATCCCGAGGTGGCTGATGTTGGGCCACAGGATCGGGTAGGAGGCGGCGAAGTCCTCGGCGGACTCGATGAAGCGCGGGGACAGCGTGCGGACCACTTCGCTCATCGGGTACTGCTCGTCCACCCGGGTGTACCGGGTGCCGGGGACGTACGCGCCTTCGGGGCCGTCGGCCACCAGGTGGATGCGGCCGGACTCCAGCAGGCCCATGACGAGGCTGGTGGCTCCGAGGTGGGCGAGGCCCTGGGAGTTCTTGAGGACGGCGATGACGTCCTTGACCGTACGGGCGTGGGCCAGGGCGGCGGTGGTGCCCTCGACCAGGCTGGTGCGCTGGCGGCGCTCCTCGTCCAGTTCGCGCCGCGCGGTGGAGTCGGCCAGTTCCTGGGTGGCGTCCCGGACGATCCCGATGATGCGGCGCGGGCGTCCGGTACCGTCCCGGCGGACGAAGCCCTGGGTGTGGGTCCAGCGCAGGGTGCCGTCGCGCCGCTGGATGCGGAAGTACGCGCCGTAGTCGGTGCGCCCGCTCTTCAGGGCGTGCGAGACCAGCCCGTCCAGGCGCTGGGCCTCGTCCGTCGGCACGCGCGGCGACAGCGTGGCCGGCCGGTCGTCGTATTCGTCCGGGGTCAGGTCGAACACGTCGAGCGCGGTCCGGTCCATGTGCATGAGGCCGGTGTCAAGATCCCAGTCGAAGCTGCCCATACGGTTCAGGGCGAGGCTGAGGTCCGGGTGGGCGGGCCAGTCTTCGGGGAGTGACAGGGCACCCGCTACCCGATCATCCATGTGGGCCACTCTGCCACCATTTTCCCTATTCCTCTTGTCCGATTCCGCCGCTCGAACGTCGACCGGTCAGCCGGCGAACACGTCGCCGAGATCCGCTTCCATCGGCGCGTCCGGCTCCACGGGCGCGTCCGGCCCGCCCGGCTCCTCCGGCTCACCGGGGAAGACCTGGGTCGGCTCCGGCACCACCTCGGGCTCGCCCTCCTCGTACTCCCACGGCTCCTCGGGCGGCGGGTCGCCGAAGTCGTCGGACGACTCGTCGGGTCCGGGGTCCGTCGGGCCTTCGGGCTCGGAGGGGGCCGGGTCGGACGGCATGGGGTCGGGGGAC
>NZ_QWFA01000283.1 GCF_003501885.1 Streptomyces globisporus | reverse complement strand
CCGCGTATCTGCCGGAGAAGGGGGCGGGCCACCGTACGGTGGCCCTCTTCCTGCTCTCGCCCTGCGCGGTGTTTCTGGCGGCGGGCTACACGGAGGCGCTGTTCCTCGCGTTCGCGCTGCCCGCCTGGCTCGCGGCGATGAAGCACCGGTGGGCGCTCGCCGCCGTACTGGCCACGCTCGGGACGGCGGTACGCGTCAGCGGCCTGTTCCTCGCGGCGGCGATCGGGCTGCTGTTCCTGCTGTCCGTACGTGCGGGCGGGGGCCGGCGGGCCTGGCGATCGGCGGGCTGGACGCTGCTTCCCGCGCTGCCCCCGGCCGCGTACAGCTGGTTTCTGCACGCGCACACCGGCGACTGGATGGCCTGGAAGCACGCGCAGGAACGCGGTTGGTACCGCACGTTCCACCCGCCCTGGGAGGCGTGGGCGAACACCTGGACCGGGGCGTTCGACGGCACGCAGTCGACCGGATACGCGTTCATGTTCCAGGCGGAGTTGGCGGCGATGCTGGTGGGTCTCGCCCTGGTGGCGCTGCTGGTACGCCGACGCCGCTGGCCGGAAGCGGTGTACGTGGTCCTCAGTCTGTGGGCGTTGGGCACCTCGTACTGGTACACGTCCGTCCCCCGCGCGACGCTGCTGTGGTGGCCGCTGTGGATCGGCCTGGCGGCGCTGAGCCTGCGCCGGCCGTGGTTCAGGACGGTGTACCTGTGCGTGGCGGCCCCGGTGACGACGCTCGTCGCGCTGACGTTCCTGACGGGGAGATGGGCGGGGTGATGGCGACGGGGCCGGTTCCCCGAGATCGGCCCCCGGATTCCCGACCGGCCCCGGGTTTCCCGGCCTGTCCCCTCCGGGGCGTAACCGGCAGCCGGTGTACGGGTCAGAGCACGGCGAGCCGTTCCACCAGGAGATCCAGCCGCTGCCCGGCGCCCTCCGGCAGGAGCCGCCCCGCCCGGGTGAGGGTGGCCAGCCCGTGCAGGGCGGACCAGAAGAGCTCGGTGAACAGCGCCGGGTGCACGCCTTCCCCGGCGACCTCGCCGAGCGTCTCCAGCAGCGCGGCGAAGGCGTCCTTCAGCGGCTCCGGGGTGTCCTCGCGCGCGAAGGCCAGGCCGCCGTCGAGCTGGAACAGGGCGTCGTAGACCGCCGGGTTCCGCTCGGCGAACTCCAGGTAGGCGTGGGCGAGGGCGGCGACCCGGGAGCGGCGGCCGTCCGCGCCGGAGGTGGCGGCCCGCAGCGCCGCGGCCATCTCGGCGGCGCCTTCGAGGGCGACAGCGCCGATGATCTCGCGCTTGCCGCGGAAGTGGCTGTAGAGGACGGGCTGGCTGTATTCGATGCGCTCGGCGAGCCGGCGCGTGGTGACCGCGTCCCAGCCCTGCTGCTCGGCGAGTTCGCGAGCCGTCGCAACGATGAGGCGCTCGCGGCTCGCCCGTTCCCGTTCCTTGCGTTCCTGTACCGACATGGATCGATTCTAGCACTGCTAGACAATCGAGCGGCAGTAGCACTAGCGTTGCACCATCATCTAGCGCCGCTAGATTCCAGGAGGGGTCATCATGCTCGATGCGCTGCAGATCGTCACCACCGTGATCGTCGGACTGCTGGTGGGGGTGGAGTTCTCCGTCGCCTTCGTCATCAACCGGATCCTCGACGCTCTCCCCGACGACAGCGCCCAGCTCGGGCGGAGCCATGGAGGCCGGATGCTGGGGGCGTTGATGCCGTTCTGGTACATCGGCTCACTCGCGCTGAGCGCGGTCTGGGCCGTAGCCGGACGGGGGGAGGGAGACGCCGGCCTGGTCGTCGCCGCGGCCGCGCTCCTGCTCCTCAGCGTGGTCATGTCGCTCCTGCTGCTCGTCCCGATCAACAACCGGGGCAAGACGTGGACCCCGGAGAGCCGGCCCGAGGACTGGAAGGAGCAGATGAACCGCTGGGACCGCTACCACTACGTCCGCGTGGTCATCCTCGTCGCCGCCTTCGCCTCGCTGGTCGCGGCTCTCGCCTGAGCCAGGGGCGAGCCGGGAGGTCTGCGGGTGGGACACCCTCGCGTGCGCGGGCCCGCACACTCCCACTCCTCCGCCCTCACCCCGTCCCGCCCAGCCGGTCCAACTCCAGCCCCACAGGCTGCGGGAGCGGGCCGGTGGCGGGGCCGGCCCGGAACGACTCCAGCAGGTAGCCCACCAGCCGTCGGGACGCCGCGGCGGCTTGCGGGCCCGCTCCGTTCGCCACGCCGTTGTTGGCCAGCAGGGTCAGCACCACGTCCGAGACGTCGAAGTCCGGGCGCAGTGCGCCCGCCTCCTTCGCCCGCCGGACCAGCAGGGCCAGCCCCTCCTCCGCCCGGTCGCGCTCCCCGGCGTATGCCGTGTCGCCCGGGAACCGGGCCAGGAACGCGTGCGTGAATCCCCGGTCGGCGGCCTGCATCGCGCACACCTTCCGCAACACCGTGCAGAAGCCGCGCCACGGGTCCGGGTCCTCCAGGGCCTCGTCCAGCGCACCCGCGCATTCGGTGAGCTGCTCGGTGAACGCCTCGGTGATCAGTGAGGTACGGGTGGGGAAGCGGCGGTAGAGGGTGGCGACCCCGACGCCGGCCCGCCGCGCGATGGCGCTGATCGGTACGTCGATGCCGTGCAGCGCGTACGCCTCGCGGGCGGCCCGCAGGATCCGCTCCCGGTTCTCCCGGGCGTCCGCCCGCAGCGCCTCGGGGCCGGGGTCCGGGGTGACCGGGGGCGGGTTGTGAGAGGGCTGAGCAGGCATGTCTCTCACTTTAGGCTAAATGGAGAGGGTCATCCGTTTACCCGCCTACCGTGGACCGGGAGCAGCACTCACCCCGTATCGCCGGACAGACAGGACCTCCACCGTGAACGACATGCGCGCCGCGCTCTACGACAGCTACGGGCCGCCCGAGGTCCTCTACGAGGGCCGGGTCCCGGTACCGGTCCGCAAGCCGGGCGAGGTGCTCGTCCGGGTTCATGCGGCGAGCGTCAACGGCGGGGAGCTGTACGGGCGCGCCGGGAAGGTCCGCCTGGTCACCGGCCGGCGCTTCCCGCAGCGGACCGGGCTCGACTTCGCCGGTGAGGTCGCCGAGGTGGACGCCTCGGTCACCGGGCTGCGGGCCGGTGACCGGGTGTGGGGCATCCTGGGGCGCTCCTTCGGCAGCGCGGCGGAGTACGTCTCGGTCCGGCCCCGCCAGATCGCGTACGCCCCCGAGAACGTCACCCTGACCGAGGCCGCCTCGCTGCCCGCCGGGGGCACCACGTCCCTCACCGCCCTGCGTGACAAGGCCGGACTCCGGGCGGGCGAACGCCTGCTCGTCCGCGGGGCGTCCGGCGGCGTCGGCAGTGTCGCCGTCCAGCTCGGCAAGGCCCTCGGGGCACACGTCACCGGCCTCGCGAGCGCGAAGAACTCCGACTTCGTCAGGGAGTTGGGCGCGGACGAGGTGCTGGATCACCGGACCACGCCCCTGGCCGAACTGGACCGCTACGACGTCATCATGGACACCGTCGGCACCGAACATCCCCTGCTGCGAACGCGGTTGGCCCCCGGCGGACGGCTGGTCGCCATCGCCTTCGACATCGACCATCCGGTCCGGAGCATCGGCTATCTGCTGGGCTCGGCCGTGCATGGCCGTCAGCGGGTCCGGTTCTTCAGCGGCAACCCGAAGCACGGCCTGTTCGCCGAACTGACCGCACATGTCGAACGCGGTGACCTGCGGCCCGTCGTCGACACGGTCCACCCGCTGGCGGGCATCGCGGCCGCCCACCGCGCGTTGGAGGCGGGCGGGGTACGGGGCAAGCATGTGCTCCGGCTGGTGTGACGGTCGTGAGGGTGCGATGGCCCCGTCCCTTGTGAGCTCCGGGACGTGGGAGCGTCTGCCGGCAGGTGCAGGCCGCGGCCGACGCGATCGGGGGATCGACCGGCACATCTCCGTCGACTCCACCATCGTGCGCGAGAGCTGCGTCAGAGGCGTGAGCCACGAGGCTCGCGCACCGACCGCGCGATCCGTCACGCCGTCCCTTCGCTGCCGGCATGATCCCCCCTGATCCAGCGGACCGCTCCTGGTCAGCCCGTTCGCAGGCGCGGAAAAGGGACCTGCGAACACCCCGGACGGCATGCTGGGATGGTCGTCATGAAGCCCATGCACGTCCTGTCCGTCAATGAATCCGACCTTCCGCTCGCGATGGAGCAGAATCTCGCCGAGCACGCCTGCCACCTGCACCGAACCCTGAAGGGCGCGTCCGTCACCGAGACCGGCGACCTGCTGATCGCCGACAGCGGTCTCGACGACGACACCTTCAACATCGTCGCGAGGGCCCGCTTCATCCCGGGCACCGCCCCGGCCCGCGCCGCAGAGACGGCCCGGACCCTGGCCGCCACCGGCCGCCCTTTCTCCTGGTGGGTGGGCCCCGCCTCCACGCCGGACAATCTCGCCGAGCACCTCCAAGCCGCCGGCCTGGAGGCGTCGGAAACGGAGGCGGGCATGTGGAAGGACCTGCGCGATCCCCTCCCCGACGCACACGTCGACGGCCTGGAGATCCTCCCGGCCACCACCCCGGAACAGCTTGCCGACTACGCCACGGTCCTTGCCGCGAACTGGCACCCGCCCGCCGCCACGGTGCGCCGGTTCTTCGCCGACACCGCCGGTGCGGCTCTCACCGCCGACTGCCCCGCCGCTACCTGGTCGGCTACGTCGACGGCCGTCCCGTCTGCTCGGCCGAGGTCTTCCTGCACGCGGGCGTCGCCGGCATCTACAACATCGCCACACTCGCCACCGACCGCCGCCGCGGCTATGGCGGGGCCATCACCGCGGCCACCCTGCACACCGCCCGGGACGCGGGCTACGAGACCGCGGTGCTGCAGGCATCCGTCGACGGAGAACCTGTCTACCGGCGCCTCGGTTTCACCGTCTGCGGCCACTTCACCGAGTACGCCCTCGCCCCCTGACCCGTCACGGCAACCGCCGGCCCTTGTCATCCGGCTCCGGGCGTAATAGCCCGGACACGTCTTGGCCGACCGGGCTCAGACGGGTTTGAGGAGGTCGCGGAGGTTGGTCATGTGGGCTTTGACGGCGGCGATCTGGGTGGGGTCGGGTGAGGGCCGGCCGCCTGCCGTGTGAGTGGTGTGGCAGGGGCGGCAGAGGCCGTCGGGGAGGGCTTCGGGTTGGCCGGGGCGGCCGCAGTCGGTGCATTCGACGAGGAGGCGGCGTATGGGGGCCGGGGTGTTGGCTGGGGTGCCTGCGGTGCTTGCAGTGTCCGGCAGGCGGGGTGGCAGCTTGTCGATGAGGCGGCGGCGGATCAGGCCGACGGGGGAGTCGACCTGGGCGGGGAGCCCTGCGGTGAGGGTGCTGGTGAGGTAGTCGGTGGTGACGCCTCGGTCGAGCCATTGCGCGGCGAGGGGTTCGAGGGCGGTGCAGTCGTCGGCGGAGAGGGCCAGGCGGTGGTCGTCGCGGCCGAGGCGGGCGAGGGCGAGGTAGACGGGGGAGGGGGCGGTGTCCCTGGTGTGTCCTGCGG
>NZ_QWFA01000282.1 GCF_003501885.1 Streptomyces globisporus | reverse complement strand
GGCGGGGGCGGTACGGGCGGCGGGCACCGGAACACGCCTGAGCTGGTATCCGGTGAGCTGCTGAAGGACGCCGTTGACGGCGTTGCGCCAAGCCATGCCCCGGGACAGTACGCGCGGTTTGCGGCTCATGTCACTTTTCGTCAACCTGCCATTGATTCCGGCGCGGTTCCGGGGGCGGACGCCGGGGCGGGCACGGAGGCCGGCTCGGACGCGGGCTCGGATACGGGGGCGGCAGGCCTGCCGCACCGGTCGCGGCCGTCGACCGGCCGGGGCAGCGGGACGCCGTCCACGCCGCCGACCCAGTTGGCCCACCACACCGCGGCCTCCCGGACGACGAACATCGTCAGCCGGGGGTAGCGCCGCGGCTTGCGGAAGACACCGACGGAGTCGCCCCAGTAGGCGGCCTTCTTGTCGATGGCCCGGTAGTCGTGCCAGATACCCTTCTGCGGCGGGAAGTCGGTGTAGGCCTCGACCAGTTCGAGCCGGGAGTGGGCGGCGAGGGCACGGAATCCGTCGGGGTAGTAGCGCCAGCAGTCCTGCGCGTCGTGGACATGGCCGCGCGAGGGGGCGGTGATGAACGCGTGCCCGCCGGGCTTCAGAATCCGGGCGATCTCCAGCATCGACGCCCAGAAGAACGGGATGTGCTCGAACGCCTGCCCGGAGAGGACGACATCGGCGCTGTTGGAGCGGGCGGGGATGCGGTACGGCTTCTTCATCACCGCGTCGACGTTGGGGCCGTCCTGCACGTCGACCCCGAAGTAGTCGATGGGGTGCCCGGCGAGGAGGGCCCGGTGGGTACGGGTCTGCTTGCCGGAGATCCGCGACCCGAGGTCGACGACCCGGTACGCGCCGTTGCCGGAGGCAGGCCCTTCGACGGGCAGATACTCCTTGATGCAGAGTTCCATCTGCTCGTAGGCGGACCGGTGCATGGACGTCTCCCAACATCGCGGGGTGAGCGAACTGTTGGGCACAACGACGGCGCGGGTCGGAGGAACCGGCACCGGACGCACGAATGAGCCATCCGGGTGGCGGGGCGCACGCTCGCCTCACTCCGTCGGCGCGAAGAACCGCCGTACGACACGTTCCGCCGCGTGCCCGTCGTCGTACGGGCAGAACCGCTCCCGGAACGCGGTGCGCAGCACGGCCGACTCCGGGGAGCGCCACCGCCCCGTGCTGAACACGTCCGCCAGTTCGTCCGGGGTGGTGGTGACGGGTCCGGGGGTGTCGCCGGGGAGCCCGGAGAGCAGGTCGAAGTAGGTGCCGCGCGCGGCCCGGTAGGCGGCCCAGTCGGGGGCGTGGACGACGATCGGACGGTCGAGGCAGGCGTAGTCGAAGATCAGGGAGGAGTAGTCGGCGATCAACGCATCTGCGGCCAGGCACAGTTCCTCGACCCGGGGGTGTCCGGTGACGTCGATGACCCGCCCGGCACCCATAGCATCGCCGACCCCGGCGGACCGCCCGTAGAAGTAGTGGGCGCGCACCAGAATGACGTAATCGGGACCGAGTTGGCTTGCCAGCTGCTCCGGATCGAGGTCGGGGACGAAGCCGTCGCGGTAGTCGCGGTGGGTCGGGGCGTGGAGCAGGACGGTCTGCCCCTCGGCGATGCCCAGGTCGGCACGGATCTTCGCGATGTCGTCGGCGGTGGCGGTGAAGTAGACGTCGTTACGGGGGTATCCGAGGTCCATCCGCTCGTACGCGCCCGGGTAGACGCGGTCCCAGACCTCGGTGGTGTGCGGGTTGGCGGAGAGGCTGTGGTCCCACTGGCCGACATGGGCGAGGATCTTGCCGAAGTCGGTCTTCCGGGCGAGGGCGGGATAGGCGCGTTGGTCGAGCCCCATGGTCTTGAGCGGGGTCCCGTGGTGGGTCTGGAGATAGCGCTGACCGGGCCGCTTCGTGAAACCCCCGGGAAAACTGGAGTTGTTGACCAGGTAGGTGGCGGTGGCCATGGCACGCCAGTAGGGGCGCGAGCCCTCGATGACGTACGGCACACCGGCGGGCATCCGATCACGGTGCCGGGACGAGACGACCCACACGCCCCGGATGTGCGGGACCAGTTCGCGGGCCTTGGCGTGGATCGCGGCCGGGTTGCAGGCGACGCCCCGGTTCCAGTACGCCCCGTAGACCGCCAGGTCGGGGTCGAGCGGGCGGCGCAGGTCGCTGCGGTAGACGGCCCGCATGGCCTGCCGACGGACGAACCGCTTCAGGGAGGCTGGGGAGACGGGAGGCGGCATGGCAGCCGAGCGTAGTCGCGGGCCCGGGCGGTCGACGCCCCGCGTTCACCCGTTCGGGTCAGCGCCGGTGACCCCCGGACCCACCCTCTGTTGACCAGGACATGAAGCCACCACTTCTCAGCGTCGTCGTCCCCGTCCACAACGTCGAGGCCTACTTGGAGGACTGCCTGCGGTCGGTGGCGGAGCAGACCCTCGACGCGATCGAGGTGGTGATGGTCGACGACGGTTCGACGGACGCGAGCGGCCGGATCGCGGCGGAGTTCGCCGCCCGGGACGAGCGTTTCCGCCTGGTGCGGCAGCCGAACGCGGGCCTGAGCGCCGCCCGCAACACCGGCGTCCGGCACACCACCCCCACCGTGCCCTACCTGGCGTTCGCGGACAGCGACGACATCGTCGTGCACGACGCGTACGAGCGGATGACGGCCGCGCTGGAGTCGAGCGGTTCCGATCTGGTGACCGGCAACGTGTGGCGGCTGACCGGGCAGGGGCGGCAGCAGGCCTGGCAGTACCGCTGGCTGACGGGCCCCCGGTCGCGTACGCACATCACCCGGGATCCGCGGCTGCTGGCCGACCGGGTGGCGTGGAACAAGGTGTTCCGGCGCTCCTTCTGGGACACGCACGGCTTCGCCTTCCCCGAGGGCAGGCTGTACGAGGACACCCCGGTGATGATCCCCGCGCACTATCTCGCGGGCTCGGTCGACGTCCTCGCCGAGCACGTCTACTACTGGCGGGTGCGGGAGGGCTCGATCACCCGGCGGCGTACGGACGTCACGGGCGTACGGGACCGGATCGCCGCGTGCGAGCAGGTCAGCGCGTTCCTGGGCGGCCGGGACGCTGGCCGGCGGCGGGCGTACGACGCGTCCTGCCTCCGCGACGACTTCGGCTACTTCCTGGACGGCCTGCCGATGGGCGGCGAGGCGTACCGGACGGCGTTCCTGGAGGGCGCGGGGGCCTTCGTCGACCGGGCGGGGGCCGGGGTGCTGGAGGGGCTGCCGGTGGAGCTGCGCATCAAGTGGCAGCTGGTCCGGGAGCGACGCCTGGAGGACCTGCTGGCGGTCCTCGCCTTCGAACGGGCCAACGGCGCGGGCACGTTCGCCGTCGAGGGCCTGACGGGTCGACGGCGGGCGGTGTACCCCGGCGTGCACGGCGCGAGCGCCCGGCTCGCACGCACGGACCTCCCGGCGGTCGCGCGGCTCCTGGAGGCGCGGTGGGGCGCGGACGGGAAGCTGCGGCTGCGCGGGTACGCGTATCTGCGCAACCTCCCCGCCGGGTCGGCGCACCGGCGGCTGACGGTGGGCATGGTCCGGACGGAGCGGGGGCGGCAGGTGCGGCCGGTGCCGGTGCGGTCCGTTCCCGCACCCGAGGCGACGGTGGACTCCGGTCAGGAGCTGCACGGCTACGACCACGCGGGCTTCGAGATGCTCCTCGACCCGGACAGGCTGCCCGCGACGGCGGAGGGCGGCGGCTGGCTGGTGGGCCTGGTCCTCGCCGCCCCCGGAACGGTCCGCCGGGTCGCCGTGCGCGCGCAGGACGCGGGGGCGGATCAGCCGCTGACGCACGACCTGGGCGACGGGCGGCGGGCGGTGCTGGACTTCCGGGGCGGCCGACTCCGGCTGACGGTGTCGCGACTGCGGGCCCGGGCCGAGGGACACCGGACGGTCGCCGCCGGGACGGCGGGAGCCTCGCTGGAGATCGCGGGCAGGCTCTTCGACGGGACGGCGAGGGCCACGGAGCTGGTGCTGACCCGGGAGGGAGACGAGGGCGGCGAGGAGCGCTCCTGTGCGGTGGCGTACGGGGAGGGAGCCGGGCCGGACGGGAGCACACCCCGGCCGAACGGGTCCACGCCCGGGCCGGACACAGGTACACCGGGGCCCGACGGGATGGCGTTCACCGTGCGTGTGCCGCTCGCCGAACTCGCCGCCGTGCCGCCCGCCGCGCACCGGGCCCCCCGTGAGGTCGAGGCGGCGGGCGGGACGCGGTGGCGGGTCCGGCTGCTGCTCGACGACGGCACCCGCGTCCCGCTCCCCGCCGCCCCGGATCTGCCGCCGCCCGCGTGCGCGGACGCGGCGGGTGACCTGGTGCTGGACCTGGCGGGGCCGCCGTACGTGGACCGGGTGGACCCCACTCCGGAGGGGGGCCTGCGGATCTCGGGGGCGTACGCCCCGTCGGCTCCGGGTGCGGAAGCAGGGCCGCCGGACGCGTCCGGCGCCCGTCTCGTCCTGCGCCACGAGACGCTGCACGAGGTGGTCCCGGTCGCGGAGGCCGAGGTTGTCGATGGAACCGAAGCGGCCGGAGCGGCCGGCACTCCGGGTGCCCACCCCACCCTCCGCTTCTCCGCGCTGGTCGCCCCGCCGCTCCCGGAGGGCCGCTGGGAGGTCCGCCTGGACGGCCGCCCCGTCCGCGTCCTCGGCTCCGCCGCCGCGCAGCTTCCCTGCGGCGGCGAGGGCGAGAACGCGCTGCGCCTGGAGCGGCGGCACGGCGACCGGCTGTCCGTCGTCGCTCCGCCCGGCCTCCCGGCCGCCGAGCGGAGCGCGTACGGCAGACGGCTCCTGCGCGCCGCGCACCACCCCGACCAGCGCACGCCCGGGGCGCCCAGCACACCCCGTACGCTCCCGCTCCCCTCCCACCGGCGCACGCCCAGCACGTCCCGCACATCGCGCACGCTCCCGCTCCGCGACACCGTCCTCTACGCGGGCGGCGACTCCCCGCGCGCCGTCCACGCCGAGCTCGTGCGCCGGGGCACGGACACCGAACATCTGTGGGTCACCGGCACCACCCCCGGCCGCATCACCCACGTCCCGCCCGGCGCGCGGGCCGTCCCCGTACACAGCGCCGCCTGGTACGAGGCGCTGGCCCGCTCCCGCCGCATCGTCACGGACGAGCAGCTGCCCGTCTGGTTCGAGCGGCGGCCCGGGCAGATGGTCGTCCAGACCTGGCACGGCACCCCGCTGGGCCGGTTCGGCTCCGGTCTGGCGGACTCCCTTTACGCCGACCACCAGCACCTCGCCACCCTGCCGCAGCGGTCGGCCCAGTGGTCGGTACTGATCTCCCCGAGCCGCTTCGCCACCCCCTTGCTGCGCCGCTCGCTCGCGTACGAGGGCGAGGTGCTGGAGGCCGGATCGCCCGCCAACGACCTGCTGTTCCCGCCCGTACGGGACAAGGCGGCCGAGGAGGTCCGGCGCGGGCTCGGGATCCCGGAGGAGCACCGCGTCGTGCTGTACGCCCCGACCTACCGCGACCACCTGGCCCACCCCCCGTCCGCCACCCTCCACTC
>NZ_QWFA01000281.1 GCF_003501885.1 Streptomyces globisporus | reverse complement strand
GGTACGGGGCACGGCGGCGGTGGCAGTGCCGGTGGCGGTGGAGGTCATGGGCCGACCCCCGCCGTGTCCCCGGTCCTCGCCGTGTCTCCCGCCCCCGCCATGTCGCCCGATCCCGCCGGGAGCAGGACCGCGTCCTCGGTGGCGAAGTGCAGGGTGACGGGGTCGCCGATGGCCGGGGGCTCGCGCAGTTCGCGGAGGTCGGCCATGACGCGGTGGCCGTCGACGTCGGCGTGGACGCGGTGGGTGGAGCCGCGCCACTGGACCTCGGTGACGCTGCCGGTGAGCGCGTTGGGCCCGTCGCCGAGGCTGACCAGATGCGGCCGGACGCAGAGGGTGGCGGTGGCGCCGGGGGCTGCGCCCTCCGCGGGCACCCGGAGGGAGCGGTCGCCGAGCCGGACGGCCCCCGCACCGGCCACGGTGACCGGCAGCAGGTTGGCGTTGCCGACGAACGAGGCGGTGAACTCCGTACGGGGCCGGCGGTAGAGCTCCTCGGGGGTGCCGCAGTCCTGGAGCCGGGAGCGGTCCATGACGGCGATCCGGTCGGCGAGGGTGAGCGCCTCGACCTGGTCGTGGGTGACGTACAGAATAGAGACGTCCGGCAACTCCCGGTGAAGCCGCGCCAGTTCGGCGAGCATCCCGGAGCGGAGGCGGGCGTCGAGGGCGGAGAGCGGTTCGTCCAGGAGCAGCACGCCGGGCCGGATGGCCAGCGCGCGGGCGATCGCGACGCGCTGCTGCTGGCCGCCGGAGAGTTCGCGGGGGTGCCGGTCGGCGTACGCGGCCATGCCGACGAGTTCGAGGGCCCGGGTGACCCGGCCGGGGATCTCGGCCTTCGGGGTGCGGTGGGCCTTGAGCCCGAAGGCCACGTTGTCCTTGACCTTGAGGTGCGGGAAGAGGGCGTAACTCTGGACGACCATGCCGATGCCGCGCCGGTGCGGGGGCAGGGCGGTGACGTCCCGGCCGCCGAGGAACACCCGCCCGGCGGCGGGCCGGACGAACCCGGCGACGGCGCGCAGGGCGGTGGTCTTGCCCGAGCCGGAGGGCCCGAGGAGGGCCATCACCTCGCCGGGTCCGACGGTGAGGTCGAGCCGGTCGAGGACGACGGTGCCGCCGTAGGAGACGGTGACGCCGTCGAAGCGGATGCCGCTGGGGGCGGGGGCGTTCACGCTTCGGCCCGCGCGACGGGGTCGGGTCGTTCGTCCGCCTCGGCCCGTGCGATGAGGTCGGGCAGTTCGGCGACGGACCCGAGGACGTGGGTCGCGCCGTGCCGGGCCAACTGGTCTTTGTCGTGGGCGCCGGTGAGGACCCCGGCGACGATCCCGGCGCCGGAGCGTACGCCGCTGAGCATGTCGTACGAGGTGTCGCCCGCCACCACGGTCCGGCGGACGTCGGCCACGGCCCCGGTGCGCAGGAAGGCGGCCAGCACCATGTCCGGGAAGGGCCGGCCCCGGCCGCTCGCGTCGGCGGGGCAGAGGGCGAGCGGGACGAGGTCCTGCCAGCCGAGGGCGGCGAGGATGGCGTCCTGGGTGGTGCGGGCGAAGCCGGTGGTCAGGACGACGGTACGGCCTTCGGCGGCGAGGCGTTCGACGGCGGCGCGGGCGCCGGGGATCGGGGCGATGCGGCCGCCGTCGACGAGTTCGCCGTACGCCTCCTCGAAGGCGGTGTTGGCGTACTGCGCCCGGTCCTCGTCATCGAACAGATGCCGGAAAACGGAGATCTTGGACTCGCCCATGGTGGCCCGCACGTAGGCGAGTTGGCGAGTGTGCTCGTCGGATCCGGGTCGTACGCCGAGGCGTTGGGCAGCGGCGGCGAAGGCCTGCTCGACGAGTCCGCCGTCGGCGACGGTGGTCCCGGCCATGTCGAGGACGACGAGGTCGTAGGGGTCGCGCGTGATGTCGGTCGGGGACGTCAGGTCGGTCAGCGAGGCCGTGTCGGTCGGGGAAGTCATGAGGTTCACCAGCCCAGTTGGTCAGCGGTCGTTTCGGCGATGGCGGGCGAGCACGTCATGCCGCGCCCGCCGGGTCCGGTGACGAGCCAGACCCCGTCGCGCACCTGTTGCCGGTGGACGACGCGTGCGGTGTCGGTGCACTGGGCGTAGACGCCCGCCCAGCGGTGGCGGACACGCGGCAGCGGGCGGCCGAGGAAGGCCTCGACGACCCGGGTGAGGTGCTCGTACGGCTCCTCGACGGTGTCGAAGGCGAAGGGGTGCTCGTACTCGTGGGTGTCGCCGATGGTCAGCCCGCCGTCCTGGCGCTGGACCATGAGGAGTTGCATGCGGTGCTCGGCGGCGACGGGGTCCTGGGCCTGCCCGGCGTTGAGGGCGTCGAGCGCCTCGCCCCGGTAGGCGGGGTAGTAGCGGAAGCTGTCGGCGTCGGCGACGGAGGTGGTGAGGGGCTCACCGAGGGGGTCGGTCTGCATCATCTGGAGGCGGACGCGGCGTACGGGCAGCTCGGCACCGGCGAGTTCGCGGACGAGCCCGCCGAGCCAGGCCCCGGTGGCGAGGATGACGGCGTCGCCGGTGTGGACGTCCCCGTGGTCGTCGCGCACCGATGCGGTCCCGACGACCTCGCGGACCTCGCGACCGCCGAGGTAGGTGTACCGCCCGGAGGCCAGCAGCTTCTGCTTGAGGGCGAGTTGGGCGGTGCGGGGCTCGACGGCCGCGTCCCGCTCGCACCACAGGGCGGCGGTGAACGCGCCGCGCAGGGCCGGGTTGACCGCCCGGGCCTCGTCGGCGGTGAGCAGCTTGTAGCCGCGCGCCGCCGCGTCGGTCCTGGTGACGGCCGCCTCGGCGACGGCGATTTCGCGTGCGGTACGCAGCGGGGTGAGCGAACCGCAGGCCCGGAAGCCGAGCCCCGGCACCCGGTCGCCGATGCCCTCCCACAACTCACGGGCGCGCACGGCTGTTTCCAGCTCCTCGCCACCGGCCCGGCCGCTGATCCATATCTGTCCGAAATTGCGGAGCGATGCTCCGCGCGCCTCGCTCTCGCGCTCGATCTGTACGACCTGGTGGCCGCGGCTGACTGCGTGCCAGGCGTGCATGGTTCCCACCACGCCGGCTCCTACGACGATGACTCTCACGTCGGCCACGCTCCTGGGGACGGGTGATCCGGACGCGTCCGGTCGTCGACGGGACGGTGAACGACCTCGCAAGTTTGGACCAGACCCGTTATCTCTCCGTGATCAGAAGAGGAGGTGCGGCGAGCGGTGATCCGTCCCCCTCAGCTCGGCCCCTCGCCCCGCAGATGCGCGGAGAACGAGAACCGGTCCCCCCGGAACAGCGTCCGCACCCGCTCCAGCGGCCGGCCGTCGGTGTCCCGGGAGAGGCGGTGGATCAGGAGCATCGGCAGGGCGGGCGGGGTCCCGATGAGCAGGGCCTCGCGGGGGGTCGCGAGCACGGTCTCGATCCGCTCGTCGGCGTCGCCGAAGGCGATCCCGAGGGCGTCGCGGAGGTAGGCGTAGAAGGAGGAGTCCGGGTCGAACTCCGTGTCCAGGTCCGGGACGCGGGCGACGCCGACGTACGTACTCTCCAGGCCGACGCGTTCGTCGTCGGCGAGCAGCACCCGCTCCAGGTGCCAGACCGGCTCGCCCCGCTCGACGCCGACCTCGGCGGCGAGCGCCCCGGGGCAGGGGAAGCGGTCCAGGCCGATGAGGTTGCGCCCGGGCCGCAGTCCCTGGCGGCGGACGCCCTCGGTGTAACTGGCCAGCGAGAGCGGCTGCTCCAGCTTGGGCCCGGCGACGACGGTGCCGCGCCCCTGCCGGCGCAGCCGCCCCTCCAGGAGGAGTTCGCGCAGGGCTTGGCGGACGGTCTCGCGCGAGACCTCGTGCAGCTGGGCGAGCTCCCGCTCGGTGGGCAGGAGTCCGCCCTCGCCCAACTCGTCCAGCAGGACCGCGATGCGGGCCTTGACCGCGTAGTACTTCGGGATGCGGCCGTGCTCGGGGATGCCGGAGCGGATCGGTGCGCCAGGTGCCTGGTCGTTCGGGTAGTCCACCGCCCGATGGTGGCAGACGCGGGTGAACGGACCGGTACGGGGCCGCGGCCCCGTACCGTCAGGCATCGCGGCGGGCCGCCGCCCCGGGGCCCTCCGGCTCAGTCCCCCGTGCGGCGGGCCCGGCGGGCGTACCGCAGCAGGGCGGCCCCGGCCGGCAGGAGCACCCCGGCGGCGGCCCCGGCCCAGGCCGTCGACGCCGGGCCGGTGCGGGCGAGTTCGGGGAGCGGGCGGCCGAGTCCGTCGCGGGCCGGCAGCCCGGGGCTCTCCTCGCCGCGGTCGCCCCCGTCCCCCTCCCCGGCGTCCGGGCGGGTCGGCCGGCGGGAGCTGGAGTCGCCGTCAGGGACCGGGTCCCGGCCCGTTCCGGGGTCGGTACGGGGGTCCTTGCGGGGGCCGTCGGGATCGCCGGGCCGTTCGGTGCGCGTGCCGGTGCCCGGGGCGGTGCGCTCCGGATCGGGGCGCTCGGTCCGGGGGGTGTCCGGCTCGCGGATGCCGCCCGTGGCCCCGTCGACGATCACGAAGGGGTAGTCCTCCGACTCCCCCACCCACTCGCCGTCCTCGCGTCCGCCGCCCTTCCCCCGGCCCTGGTGGTGGCGCTGGACGACGGCCGCGTGGGCGGTGACCGGGCCGGGGGCGGTGTCGGAGGTGAAGGCCATCCGGACGCGTACGGAAACGGTCTCCCCGGCGGGGACGGTGAGCCCGGGGAACGGGTCACCGAAGACACCGATCTGCTCGTCGCGGTCGGTGGACTCCCAGGTGACCCGGTGCTCCTTCTCCGGGCTGCCGGGTTCGGAGAACTCCAGCTGGATCTGGTCCGACGTCAGCCTGCGGTCGCGGTCGGCGAGCACGAGGACCGGGTGCAGGGCCTGGCAGGAGGTGTCGGTGGTGTTGGTGAGGTCGAGGAACCAGGTGCCGTAGCCGCCGCCGGAGGCGTACCGGTCCGGGGCGTCCTGGATCCGGGTCTCGATGGGGAAGTCCTTGGCCTTCGGGTCAGCGCACACGGGCTGTTCGTCGTCCGCGTTCGCGGCGCGTGCGTCTTTGGTCGCGGTGTGTACGCCTGCGGCTGCGGCTAAGGAAGCGGGGACCGCCGGGGCGGGCAGGGCGGTCGCCTGCGTGCCGCCCAGGAGCGTGGCGGGCACCGCGATCCCGGCGACCAGCCCGAGGGCGGCGAGCGTACGGCCGTCACGTGGCCGTGCGCCGGAAGTGGGGGGCATGAGGGTCACCCTTCGCTGCTCGCGGGACGACCGGGGCTCCCGGGAGGAGCCGGCGGGCCACCGGTGATGGGCTTCGACGGAATCACGCGCGCGCGGACTCAGAGAGTCGACATGCCGACTTGATCAATAGGATCACCCGACTGCATTCCCTCTCGGACTCTCCAGCCCTCGGGCTCCCCGGCAGCCGGACCCTCGGGCGGGGTCTCGGGCCCTCAGGCACTCGGACCGGCGAAGCCCGCCCAGGAACGGGCAGGGCCCTACCCCCGCTCCCCCACCCGCCCGAACACCGGCGCGAGCACCAGCTGTGCCTGT
>NZ_QWFA01000280.1 GCF_003501885.1 Streptomyces globisporus | reverse complement strand
CTCCCCCACCCCTGACTGGAACCCCCGGCCCCGGTCGATCGCGGCGGTCGGGGACTCGATCACCCGGGGCTTCGACGCATGCTCGGTGCTGACCGACTGCCCCGAGGTGTCGTGGGCGACCGGCACGGACGACACGGTCCGCAGTCTCGCGGTCCGGCTCCTCGGCCCGTCGAAGGCGGCGGACCGCAGCTGGAACCACGCGGTGTCGGGGTCGCGGATGGTGCAGCTGCCCGAGCAGATGGCGCGGGCGGCGAAGGAGCGGCCGGAGCTGGTGACGGTGATGACGGGCGCGAACGACGCGTGCCGGGACTCGGTGCGGCTGATGACGCCCGTGGCGGACTTCCGGGCGTCGTTCGAGGCGTCGATGCGGCAGCTGCGTGCCGGGGCGCCGAAGGCTCAGGTGTACGTCTCCAGCGTGCCGGATCTGAAGCGGCTCTGGTCGACGGGGCGGGTGAACGAGCTGGGCAAGAAGATCTGGGACCTCGGGATCTGTCAGTCGATGCTGGCCGACGCGGACGACCTCGGGCCCGCCGCCGTGGCCCGGCGGGACGCGGTGCAGGAGCGGGTGGTGGCGTTCAACGAGGTGCTGCGGGACGTGTGCGCGAAGGATCGTTACTGCCGTTACGACGGCGGGGCGGTGTTCGACTTCCGGTTCACCGGGGCGCAGCTCAGCCCGTGGGACTGGTTCCACCCGAGCCGCGACGGCCAGGCCCGGCTGGCGGAGATCGCCTACCGCAACGTCACGGCCGCGGAGCCGCCCACGTAGGGTCGATGACCATGACCAGCGGCGCGGACACGGACACGGCGGTACAGGCGGAGGACTTCGGCGTGCTCGCGGGCGGGACGCCCGTGCGCCGGTGGACGCTGGAGCGGGACGGGGTCCGGGTGCGGGTCCTGACGTACGGCGCGATCGTGCAGTCGGTGGAGGCGCCGGGCCGGGACGGCTGCCGGGCCCCGGTCGCCCTGGGGTTGCCGGATGCCGGCGGGTACGAGGAGTTCCCCGGCCCCTACTTCGGCGCGGTGGTCGGGCGGTACGCGAACCGGATCGGGGGCGCGTCGTTCGTCCTGGACGGGCGTACGCACCGGCTGACGGCCAACGAGGGCGCCACCCATCTGCACGGTGGGGCCAGGGGCTTCGACAAGCGGGTGTGGGACGCGGTGGCGGTGCCGGGCGGGGTGCGGATGTCCCTGGTCTCGGCGGACGGGGACGAGGGGTATCCGGGGCGGCTCGACTTCTCGGTGACGTACACCCTGGGGCAGGGCGGGGCGCTGGTGCTCGACTACCGGGCGGTGACCGACGCGCCGACCGTGCTGAACCCGACCAGCCATCTGTACTGGAACCTGGCGGGCGCGGACAGCGGGAGCGCGCTGGGGCAGCAACTGCGGATCGCGGCCGGGCACTTCACCCCGGTGGACGGGGCGTCGGTGCCGACCGGTGAGGTGCTGCCGGTGGCCGGGACCCGGTTCGACTTCCGGGAGACGCGGGCGGTGGGCGCGGGGTACGACCAGAACCTGGTGCTGGAGGAGGGGGCCCGGGGCGTGGACGCCGTCGCCGCCGAGCTGTACGACGCCTGGTCCGGGCGGGTGCTGACCGTACGGACCACCGAGCCGGGGCTCCAGCTGTACACGGCCGACCACTTCGACGGGCGGCCGTTCGGGCCGTGCGCCGGGATCGCGCTGGAGACCCAGCACTTCCCGGACTCGCCGAACCGGCCGGAGTTCCCGTCGACGGTCCTCCGGCCGGGCGAGGAGTTCGCCTCGCGCACCGTGTACGCGTTCTCGGTGCGCTGAGACGTTCCTGCCGCGGGGCTCCGCTCAGCGGGCCAGGCCCAGGGTGACGCCGAGGCCGACCAGGACCGAGCCGATCGAGCGGTTCAGGGCCTTCTGGCGGCGCAGCATCGCGCCGCGCAGCCGGGAGTGCGAGAAAAACAGCGCGACCAGGGCGAACCAGACGAGGTGGGCGGCGGACATGAACAGTCCGTACCCCGCCTGCTGCCAGAGCGCGGTGTCGGGGCCGACGACCTGGGTGAAGGTCGCGACGACGAACAGGGTCGTCTTCGGGTTGAGCGCGTTGGTCAGGAAGCCGCTGCGCAGCGCCCCGAACGGGGAGAGCCCGGGCCGGTCCGACAGGTCGACGTCGAGGTCGGCGCGGGCCAGGAAGGTGCGCACCCCGATGTAGATCAGATAGGCGGCTCCGGCCAGCTTGACCGCGGTGAACAGGGCGGTCGAGGAGGCGATGAGCAGCCCGACGCCGAGCATCGTGTACGTGACGTGGACCAGGACGCCCGCGGCGACCCCGGTGGCCGCGAGGACGCCGGTGGTGCGCCCGTACAGATAGCTGTTGCGGACGACCATGGCGAAGTCGGCGCCAGGCGAGACGACCGCGAGGACGGTGATGGCGGCGACCGCCAGCAGCTCGGTCATGCGGACCACGCCCGGGGGGCCGAAGCTTCACCGCTGTCGGCGGTTCCGGGCCCGTTGTCCGGGGCCGGGTCCGGGTCGACCAGGTCGCGGGCGAGCAGAGTGGCCCCGGCGACGGCTCCCGGCATCAGGAACACCGCGACGAACGGGATCAGGAAGGACAGGACCAGCGGGACGCCGAAGCCGAGCACCAGCAGCCGGCGGTCTCGGAGCAGGACGAGGCGGTCCTTGAGGACCATGCCCCGGCGCTGGAGGGCGACGGCGGTCAGCTCCTCGGCCAGGAAGAAGCCGGAGACGCAGAAACCGATCGCGGGGACCACGGTCTGCCCGACGACGGGGATGAAACCGCAGGCGAAGAGGGCGATCCCGTACAGGGCGACACGCAGCAGGATGTGTACGGAGTCGCGGGCGGAGATCCACAGTTCCTGCCAGAGCGGCAGTCCGGACTCGGGGACCTCGCCGCCCTCGCTGCGGTCGACCTCCTCGGAGAGCGACTCGTAGAAGGGCTGGCCGACCAGGAGGGTCACGGCAGTGAAGGTGATGACCGCGAGGAACAGGCCGAAGACGAAGACGAGCGCGGTCAGTCCGGTGCGCAGCAGCCCCTGCCAGGGGGAGGACCAGTCGTCGGCGAACGGGGTCGCCCAGCTGACGAGGTCGTCGGCCCCGTAGCCGAGTCCGATCAGCGCTCCGGCGTAGACGACGAGGGTGACGAGTCCGGGCAGCAGCCCGAAGCCGAACCATCGTCCGTGCTGGGCAACCCAGCGTTGCCCCTTCATCAAGTAGCCGAAACCCGCCCCGAGATCACTCATGGGCGTCAGCGTACGGCGTGCGGGGAAACGGCGAGGACCGCACCCCGGAGTGGGGTGCGGTCCTCGCGCGGAGCGTCGGCGGTCAGGCGACCGAGAGCTCGACCTTGATGTTGCCGCGGGTGGCGTTCGAGTACGGGCAGACCTGGTGGGCCTTCTCGATGAGCGCCTGCGCGGTGGCGGCGTCGACGTTCGGGATGGAGGCGCTGATCGCGACCTCCAGGCCGAAGCCGCCGGCCTCGGTCTTGCCGATGGAGACCGACGCGGTCACCGTCGAGCCGGAGATGTCGGCCTTCTCCTGGCGGGCGACGACGCCCAGCGCGCCCTGGAAGCAGGCGCTGTAGCCCGCCGCGAAGAGCTGCTCGGGGTTGGTGCCCGCGCCGCTGCCGCCCATGGCCTTCGGCGGGTTCACGACGACGTCGAGCTGACCGTCGTCGGAGGAGACCCGGCCGTCGCGGCCGTTCTCGGCGGTGGCGACGGCGGTGTAGGCGACGTCGATCTTCTGGATGGTCATGGTGTGACGATTCCTCCGGTTGGTGCGCCGCGACTCGCGCCCACGATCGCGACGGCCTGCGGATGAGCCTAACGCGTGGCCTGGGGGGACAGGCGGTGGGTCAGACCAGGGAGACGATCATCTTGCCGGTGTTCTCGCCGCGCAGCAGGCCAACGAAGGCGTCGTAGCCCTTCTCGATGCCCTCGACCTTGGTCTCCTGGAACTTCAGCTCACCCGAGGCCAGCCAGCCGGCGACCTCCTGGACGAACTGGTCCTGGAGGTGGGCGTGGTCACCGACGAGCATGCCCTGGAGGCGCAGCCGCTTGCCGATGATGAGCGCCATGTTGCTCGGGCCGGGGGTCGGCTCGGTGGAGTTGTACTGGGCGATCATGCCGCAGATGGTGGCGCGGCCGTGCAGGTTGAACGAGGAGATCGCCGCTTCGAGGTGCTCGCCGCCGACGTTGTCGAAGTAGACGTCGATGCCGTCGGGGGCGGCCGCCTTGAGCTGGTCGCGGACCGGCCCGTTCTTGTAGTTGAACGCGGCGTCGAAACCGTACTCCTCGGTGAGGAGCTTGACCTTCTCGTCGGAGCCCGCGGAGCCGATGACCCGGGAGGCGCCCTTGAGCTTCGCCAACTGGCCGACCTGGCTGCCGACGGCACCGGCCGCGCCGGAGACGAAGACCGCGTCGCCCTCCTTGAAGGAGGCGACCTCGAACAGGCCCGCGTAGGCGGTGAGTCCGGGCATGCCGAGCACGCCGAGGTAGGCGGAGAGCGGGGCGATGTCGGGGTCGACCTTCACCGCGTGCTTGGCGGGCAGGTCGGCGATCTCGCGCCAGCCGAGACCGTGCAGGACGTGGTCGCCGACGGCGAAGCCCTCGGCGTTCGAGGCGATGACCTCGCCGACCGCGCCGCCGTCCATGGGGTGGTCCAGCTTGAAGGGCGGGGTGTAGGACTTCACGTCGTTCATCCGGCCGCGCATGTACGGGTCGACCGAGAAGTACTTGTTGCGGACGAGGATGCGGCCTTCGGCCGGAGCGGCCACCGCGGCCTCACGCAGCGCGAAGTCCTCGGCCTTGGGCCAGCCGTGCGGGCGGGCGACGAGGTGCCATTCGCGGCTGGACGTGGGAAGTGCTGCAGACATGAGCTCGGGTTCTCCTCAATGTCCTACGGGGGTGAGCCTCCGCGCCGTGCGGCACGAAAAGCTTCATGACATGAAACAACCATGCTCCTGAATATTTCATGATGTCAAGTAAATCGGTACGCTGTCGCCCATGGCCACTCGTACAGACACCCTGACCCTTGAGGTCGTCGAGCTCATCGGCACCGTCGTGGCGCGCTACCACGAGGAGTACGACCGGGCCGCCGCCGAGCACTCCCTCACGGGTGCGCAGGCACGGGTGCTCGGGCTGCTCTCGCTGGATCCCCTGCCGATGCGGAAGATCGCCGTCAGGCTGAAGTGCGAGCCGTCGAACGTCACCGGGATCGTCGACCGGCTGGAGACCCGGGGGCTGGTCGAGCGCCGGCCCGATCCGGCCGACCGGCGGGTGAAGCTGGCCGCCGCGACGGAGACGGGCCGGCGCACGGCCCGTGAGCTGCGGGACGCGCTGGACTTCGCCCGGGAGCCGCTGGCCGGGCTGTCGGATGCCGAGCGCACGGTCCTGCGGGATCTGCTGCGCCGGATGCTGGGCGAGGAGACCCCGTAGGCGTCGCGCCTACGTGCACCACCACAGGAAGCGGGTGCAGGTCGGGGACGGGGTCGGGCCGGGCGTCGGCTCCGCCGGGGGCGGCGGGGGTGCGGGCGCGGTCGTCGGCTGCTGCGGGC